>JBCDFF010000019.1:0-23941 GCA_039178415.1 Bacteroidota bacterium | reverse complement strand
GCGCTTTGGGCTCACGCCCTTGGACGAAGCGCCGGTAGCAGCAAGTGCGGCGGTGCCGAGTGGCATCCAACTCGACACCTACCCGAACCCGACGAGCGGAGCCGCGACGGTGCGCTTCGGGCTGGAGTCCACCAGCGACGTGCGGGTGGCTGTGTACGACGCGCTGGGCCGCGAGGTGGCGGTGCTGGCCGAGGGCGTACGCGAGGCGGGCTGGCACAGCGCGGTGCTCTCGGGGGCGGACCTGTCGAGCGGCGTCTACGTGGTGCGCGTGGAAGCCGGGGCCGACATCGCCACCCGACGCGTGACCGTGCTGCGCTAGCGTCCCACGGCGAGCGAGAGAAGGACTGCCCCCCTGACTTGGGCGTGCGGGGGGCGCGCGGCCTGCAGAGGCGTAGGTGCCGAGATCGAAGGCACGTGCGCGAGGTCACGCAGGGCCTTGGGGAGGGACTTGGCACCTCAAACGAAACCAACCTATATTGGTCGGTGTTGATCTAGCCACGCCGCGCTCCTGTGAGCGGTTCTCAAGGCTCCCGTCCTGTTTGCGACGCTACGGGTTGAGCGCTGGCATCGAGGCCCCGCGATGGTGACGGGCGCGACAGCGGACACGGCTCGGAAGGAGTACGATGGCCCGGTTCTTGTTGCGCCTCCGTCCATTCCGAGGTGATCCCTTCGGCGAGGCTGTTCCTCGTCGGTCCCCCGTGACCGCGCTACCGTTTTCCACCCCTGCGGTCTGCCTTGCTGATGCCCATCGGCTTGCTCTCCCCCTCGCTCTGATCCTCTGGCAGGCTCCCTGCCGCCCCGGTATGCACGCGCTCTGGCCCGCGCTGGGCCGGTCCGCTCCCCCCGTTTTCTTCCGTTTCACCCGCCGCGCCGTCTGTGCGGCTGTCGCCCACGCCTCGCTGGCCCTCCGGGGCGCGGCAACCGAGGGCACGCTGTCCGATCGCGGCCTATCCGCCCGCCTCCGCTCGCCCCGTGCGTGAGCGCGAGGTCCTTCCCAACCCCACTGATTCATGGCACGTACCCCAAGCGCCAAGCGCGCTGAGCAAGACGCCACGGCGGCGTCTCCCGCCTCGCAGGACACGCAGGCCCAGCCCGACAGCCCCGACGCGGCCAACGCCGCCGAGGACACGGAGCAGGCCGAGGCCCCCCAAAAGCGAACCCGGCGCACCCGCGCCAAGAAGACCGCCACCGAGGCCGAGCAGGCCGACGCGGCGTCCGACGACGCCAAGCCGAAGCCGCGCCGCCGCAGCACCCGCCGCAAGAAGGCTGAGAGCGCCGAGGCCACGGCAGACGCACCCGCTGCAGCAGACAGCCCTGTTGCGGACGCGCCCGCTGACGCCTCCCCCGTAGCTGACGCTTCCCCCGTGGAAGCATCGGCCGACGAGGCGCAGGACGAGGCCCCTGCCAAGCCGCGCCGCCGCCGGACCCGCCGCAAGGCCGAGCCGCAGCCCGTCGCGTCCAGCGATGACCTCCAAGACGACGCCCCCGTGGCCTCCAGCGACGACGCCCCGCAGGCCCGCGACGCCGACGACGAGGAGGGCGACGAGTCTGAGCGCCCGAGCCGCAACGGCCGCAGCAAGCGCAGCAAGCGCAGCCGCTCCAAGAAAGGCAACAAGGGCGGCGGCAACAGCAAGCCCGGCGTTCCCTTCGAGGGCATGCTGGAGATGATCGGCGACAAGAAGTTCGGCTTCATCCGCGACCTCCACTACGCGCTGCCGAAGGGCGACAACGACTCGTTCATGCCGCCCCCGCTCATCCAGAAGTTCAACATCCGCGACGGCGCCGTCATCAAGGGCGAGCTCAAGCCCGGCCGCAAAGGCGCCATGCAGGTCTCGCAGGTCGACGCGGTGATGGGCATGGAGCCCGAGGAATGGAAGCAGCTTGAGGACTTCGACCGCGGCCTCGTCGTCTACCCGAACGAGAAGTTCAACCTCGTCACGAGCCCGGCCGACATCTCGATGCGCACCATCGAACTCGTCGCGCCGCTCGGGAAGGGCCAGCGCGCGCTCATTGTGGCCCCGCCGCGCACGGGCAAGACGGTGATGCTGAAGAAGCTCGCCAACGGCATCGCGCACAACCACCCCGACACGAAGCTGATCGCGCTCCTCATCGACGAGCGCCCGGAGGAGGTCACCGACTTCATCCGCAACACGCCCGCGCGCGTCTTCGCCTCGTCGAACGACTTCCAGGAAGACAACCACGTCCGCGTGGCCACGCTCGCCTTCGAGTACGCCCGCCGCCTCGTCGAGCAGGGCAACGATGTGGTGATGCTGCTCGACTCGATCACGCGTCTCGGCCGCACGTTCAACATGTTCAAGGGCGGCTCCGGCCGTACCATGTCGGGCGGCCTCGACGCGAAGGCGCTCGTGGTGCCCCGCCGCATCTTCGGCGCAGCGCGCAACATCGAGGGCGGCGGCTCGCTCACGATCATCGCCACGGCGCTCATCGAGACGGGCAGCCGCATGGACGACGTGATCTTCGAGGAGTTCAAGGGCACCGGCAACGCCGAGATCGTCCTCGACCGCGAACTGGCCGACAAGCGCATCTTCCCTGCGATCAACCTCCGCAAGTCGGGCACCCGCAACGAGGAGCGGCTCCTCGGCGACGCGACCGTGCAGCACCACATGCTGCTGCGCGCGCTCAACTCGCGGCACCCCGTCGAGGCGATGCAGGCGCTCATCAAGCACATCCAGATGTCGCCGACCAACGCGCACCTGCTCAACGAGCTCATCCCCGCTGAACTGTAGCGTTCGAGCTACCAGTCGGCAGCGGCACGAACACGCAGCGCGCCTCGATCTCCCGTGGGATCGAGCCGCGCTCGCGTATGGACCTGGGGGGCATCAGAACGGGTTGTCGCAGGAAGTGGGTACCTCGGGGTACACCTGTCCAAGGAACTCCCAGGTCGTCGCCTGTAGGATGGATGCATCCGCCACGAGGGCGTCGTCGTCGCCGGTCCAGATAGCCGCCCGGCCTACGACGCACTCGGCGTCTATGCCGTACGGGAACGCAGAAGCATGGACGCCTGCTACGACATCGTACACGGCGATGTTGACTGTGCGGAAGGTATAGTCGGCTTTGCCCCAGAGTGCATAGACCCGAGAGCCTAGGACCACGTACTCGACCTGGTCACCAAAGGCCGTCGTGGTCTGCACATTGGTAAAGCCAAAGTCTTGCAGCGAGACGCTCTCGAAGTAGACATCGCTATCGCCGCCCCCTAGTGCTCCTGGCTTCATCTTCCACGTAGCCAGTTGGCTGCCCACGCGAACGGCTTCGGAGTAGACCAGGTCGAGCCCAGCAGTGCGGCGGTACTCGGTGAACGCCTGGATGCCGTTGACGACGGCCAGGCCCACAATGACGACGGCGAGTACTTGCAGGAGGAGTTGTTGCTGGCCCATGAACTGGAGGAGCAGGTGAAATGGGATGCTGCGCGCATGACAACATTCGTTCCAGACTCATGGAACAGCCCGAACGGGTAGACGCAAGCAGCCAAGGGGAACGAGACTTGGTAGAATGGAACTACAAGCGGTTAGACAGCGCTGCGCCCCGATCCTGGGAAGGACCGAGGCGCGAGAAGGTGAGCGGAAACCGGTCGCTGCAACCTGTCTGAAAATGCGCAGGGATGCTGTCTCCTTTTGCTAGGCGACACCGTGTTTCCACACGGATCGGATGCGTCGGATGGTGGCGGCTTCCTCCAGCGAGACGACCCCATCGGCGCGAGCAACGCGGCCCAGGTCGGCCAGCACCGCGAGGCGCGTCGGCTCGTTGAGCCACCCCGCGAGCGAGGCAGCCAGGCAGTCCACGTCGCAGAGGATGCCGCCCCGGTAGGCCGTCAGCGCCGTCGTCACGACAGCCCGCACCTGGGGGCCGGTGAGACTAGGCACCCAGCGTTGAACGAGGTGCACGATGGCGGCCTCTTCCTTGGGGTGCAGCATGCGATCCTCACCGTAGACAACGGCGAGGTAGAGCAGGACGAGGCGGTGGAGTTGCTCCGAGGAGGGAGAATTGGACATGAGGTCTGCGGTCTTGGCGGCCGAACGGCCCGTTGAGAAATGGACTCTCAACCAAGTCAAACCCCGTGCCCATTCGGCGCATCAGCCCTCGACTTTAGTCACGGCGTTTAGCTTCGCGAAGTGTTCATCTTCCAGATTGAACATGGCTGCCCGGGTGTTCTCCTCCAGATGGGCCACGCTGCCGGTCCCGGGAATGGGGAGCATCGTCGCCGACCGCTTGAGGAGCCAGGCGAGCGCCACCTGCGCGTGCGTCGCCCCCAGCGCCTCCGCCGTCTCGGCGAGCACCGTGCTGTCGGCGAGCTTGCCCGCGTCGAGGGGGTACCACGGGATGAAGCCGATGCCGTGGGCCTCGCAGTAGTCCACCACGTCCTCGTGCTCGCGGTGGCCGAGGCTGTAGCGATTTTGCACAGTCGCCACGGTGAAGTGCTGCGCGGCGGCCTCGATCTCGGCCACGCTGACCTCCGAGAGCCCGAGGTGGACCACCTTGCCCTGGTCCTGCAAGTCCTTGAGCACGCCGAACTGCTCGTCCTGCGGCACGCGCGGGTCGATGCGGTGGAGCTGGTAGAGCGGGATCGCGTCGAGCTTGAGGCGGCGGAGGCTCATCTCGCAGCATTGACGGAGGTACTCGGGCCGTCCGACCGCGCCCCACTGGCTGGGGCCTTGGCGGACGAGCCCGCCCTTCGTGGCGATCACGACGCCGTCGGCGTACGGGTGCAACGCCTCGGCGATGAGGTCCTCGGAGACCGCAGGGCCGTATGCGTCGGCGGTGTCGATGAAGGTGATGCCGAGGTCCACGACGCCGCGTAGCACGGCGAGCGCGTTCGCGTGGTGCTGGGGCGGACCCCAGACACCGTCGCCCGTGATGCGCATCGCGCCGAAGCCGAGGCGGTAGACAGAGGTGGTGCCGCCGAGCTTGAACGTGCCAGAGTTGTGGGCGGGAAGCGTAGCCATGAACTAGGGGAGAGCGGTGAGCGAGGCAAGAGACACCGTCTACGCGCCTGCGGTCTCAATGGCTCCGTCCTCGACAAGCCGTGCGATCTCCGCCGCGCCGAGATGGAGCCGGTCCCGGAGCACGGAGACCGTGTCAGCAGCATAGGAGGGCGGCGGCGCGAGCGGACCCACCGCAGCGCCATCCATGCGGAAGGCGACCTGGCGCACGGCGGCAAGCCCCTGGTCCGCGAGGCCCTCGGCACGGACGACTTGGGCTCGCGGACCAGGCTGCTCGAACACCTCGGGCAGCGAACGTACGGCCCCTGCTGGCACGTACCGCGCGTGGAGGGTGGCGAGCAGCGTGTCACGGTCGTGCATCCGGATCGCTGGTGCGAGCCGCGCTTCGAGGGCCGCGCGGTGCTGCACACGGCTCGCGTTGGTGGCAAACCGCGCGTCGTCCGGGAGGGCGTCCAGGTTGAGGGCGGCGCACAGGTGGGCGAACTGACGGTCGGTGCCCACGGCCAGGAGAAGGGCGTGCCCGTCGGCGGTGGGCAGGAGCGAGCCGTAGGGAGCGATGTTGGGATGGGCCGACCCCATGCGCTGCGGGCTGTGGCCGGCGGTGAGCCAGTTGCTCGCCTGGTTGACGAGCGCGCTCACGGCGGCGTCGAACAGCGCGACGTGGACAGCGGCGCCTTCGCCGGTTCGCTCGCGCTCCAGCAGCGCAACGAGGATCGCCTGCTTCAACTGGTGCGCCGCGAGCACGTCAACGAGCGCCACGGGTAGCTTCGTCGGCGGTCCGTCGGGCGCGCCGTTCATAAACATCCAGCCGCTCTCCGCCTGCACGACGGCGTCGTAGCCTGCCCGGGGGGCGTCGGGGCCGTACCCTGAGATCGAGGCGACGACTGCACGCGGGCTGGCTGCGCGCAGCGTGGGGACGTCCGCACCCAATCGGGCGGCCGCGCCTGGGCGGAACGAGGTCAGCACCACGTCGCTCCCGGCCGCGAGGCGGTGCATGAGCGCCCGGCCGTCCGGGTGGGCGAGGTCGAGCGCGAGTGACTGCTTGCCCCAGTTGATCGCCGTGAAGTAGGCCGGTCGGTCCGTCTCGGCTTCGGTGGGGAGGCACCAGCCACGCGTGACGTCGCCGCGTGTGTGGGGGCTCTCCACCTTCAACACCGTGGCGCCGAGCTCGGCGAGGAACTGCCCCACGCTCGGTCCGGCCAGCACGCTGGCCAGTTCCAGCACCACGAGGTCGGCGAAAGGTCGCATGGGTGTGGGAGTGCGGGGGGGAAGAAAAGCTAGCAAGGGAGCCCGGAACGTTTGGCAGCGGTGCGGCGAACCGGCATCTTCACCGCTTCACCGCTTCACCGCTTCACCGCTTCACCGCTTCACCGCTTCACCGCTTGATGCCTGCTGCGCTGCCTGCTCCTGAAGTCTACGTCGTTGGCGGCGGCGTGGTGGGCCTCGGCGTCGCGTGGCGGCTCGGGCAGCGCGGGGTGCGCGTGGCGGTGCTCGACCGCGGCGAGGCGGGCCGAGGCGCGTCGTGGGCGGCAGCGGGGATGCTCGCGCCGGTGGCCGAGCTCGGTTTCGAGGAGCTCGACCTCTACGCGCTGAGCCGCGAGAGCCTGCGCCGCTGGCCGACGTTCGCCCGCGACCTCGAAACGGCAACGGGCGTGTCGGTCGACTACCGTACGGACGGCACGCTGGTCGTTGCTCCAGACCGTGACGATGCAGCCGCGCTCCGGCGCAGCTTCCGCTTCCAGCAGGAGCACGGCGCGGACGTGCGCTGGCTCTCCCGCGATGCCGCGCTCGACCTCGAACCGTTCCTCTCGCCGCGTATCGCGGCGGCCGTCCACGCGCCGGGCGATCACCAGGTCGACAACCGGCGGCTCGTCAGTGCGCTGCGCGTCGCCGTTGAGCACCATGAGGGCATCGACCTGCGCGAGGGTATGGGTGTGCGCGCCATCGTCCCGGATGAAGCGCAGCCGCGCGTGGTGCTGGACGACGGCACGAGTCGGGCAGCCCGCCAGGTGGTGCTCGCTGCCGGGGCGTGGAGCCGCAGCGTGGACGGTCTCGCCCCCGCCGAGGTGCCGATCCGCCCAGTAAAAGGGCAGATGCTGAGCCTGCGCATGGACGCGCCCGTGGCCGGACCGCCGTTTGGGCTGCGGCACGTCGTCCGAGCCCCGCACGCCTACGTGGTCCCGAAGTCCGATGGACGCCTCGTGATCGGCGCGACGAGCGAGGAGCAGAGTTTCGACACGCGTGTGACGGCGGGCGGCCTCTACCGGCTCTTGGAGGGGGCGTGGGAGGCGTGTCCCGGCATCGAAGACCTCGAAGTCATCGAGACGTGGGCGGGCCTACGCCCGGCGAGCCGCGACCACGCGCCGTTGCTCGGTGCCCTCGCGCCCGGCGTCGTCGTCGCCACGGGCCACTATCGCCACGGCGTCCTGCTCACGCCTGTCACCGCCGACGAGATCGCCGCGCTCGTGGCGTCACGGCTTGCGGACAGCGAGCGCGTGTCGGACGTGCTCGCGCCGTTCGCCCCAGGACGGTTCTAGCGTGCGAGGATATCGAGTGCGGTCTCGTGACCGTTCCGACCGGTTCGGCTTCACAGCAGTTGGTTCGTGTCAGGCCGAGGTAAACAAGCCCTACGCAACACACTCGGGCAAACCCGTCAGGCATCGGTTGAGGGAGCGCGAGGGCGCGGGAGCAGGCACGAAAATCGATCTCGCGCAGACGAGGCCCGGCAAGACTCAGGAACTGGGGCTGGCGGACTTCACTGGAGTTACGAGAGGGAAGGGCACTGCGCAGCGCGGCAGTAGTTTGTGAGATGCCACGCTCTCGATCTACGCCGAAGGAGCCCGCTCCTGCTGTCTCGCGGAGCGCGCTCGACGTGTTGCAGGAGCACTGGGGGTTCGCATCCTTCCGACCGGGGCAGACCGAGACGATCGCGGCGGTGCTCGCCGGCCGTGATGCGCTCGCGGTGCTGCCGACCGGGGGCGGCAAGTCGGTGTGCTACCAGGTCCCGGCGGTCGTGCTCGGCGGGCTCACGCTCGTGGTTTCGCCGCTCATCGCGCTGATGCAGGACCAGGTGGACGCGCTCAACCGGCGCGGGATTCCAGCTGCGGCGCTCACGAGCGCCCTCCGCTTCCGTGAGAGGGAGCAGCTCTGGGCCGACGCCGAGTTCGGCCGCTACCGGCTGCTCTACGTCGCACCAGAGCAACTCCAGACCGAACGCTTCCAGCAGCGTGCGCCACGCTTGCCCGTCCGGCTTGTGGCGGTGGACGAGGCGCACTGCATCTCCGAGTGGGGCCACGACTTCCGCCCGGCCTACCGCGCTATCGCCGCGGTGCGCGCGCTCACAGGACCGGTGCCGATGCTCGCCGTCACCGCGACGGCCACGCCCGAGGTGCGCCGCGACATCGCGACGCAACTCGGTCTAGGTGACGACGGTACCGAGCCGCACATCGAGGTGCGTGGGTTCGATCGGCCGAACCTGCTCTGGAGTGTGCACCACGTGGAGGACGTGGCGGGCAAGCTGCGCGAGATCGCAGCGAAGGTGTCGGGCACGGGGCTGGTCTATGCCGGGACGCGCAACGGCGCGGAGCACTGGGCGCGGGCGCTGGCCGCCTCCGGCATCGCCGCCGAGGCCTACCACGCGGGCCTTGATGCGAAGACCCGCGCCGCCGTACAGCAACGCTGGCTCGGTGGCCAGACCCGCATCATCGCCGCGACCAGCGCCTTCGGCATGGGCATCGACAAGCCCGACGTGCGCTTCGTGGTGCACACGGCGCTCGCGCCGACGCTGGAGTCGTACTACCAGGAAGCAGGGCGCGGCGGCCGGGACGGCGAGCGAGCGCACGCCGTGCTGCTCGTCGGGCCAGGGGCCGCGTCGGAAGCGGCGATGCGGGCCAACGTGAGCCACCCCGACGCGGCGACGGTGCAGCGCATCCACGCGGCGGCGTGCAGCCTCGCGCAGGTGCCCGTGGGCAGCCAGCCCGACGGCCCCGTACCGCTCGCCCTCGCCGCGCTGGCCGAGGCCGCCCGGGTCCCGAGCACGTCCGCCCGCGCGGCGGTCGACGCGCTCGCGCGGGCCGACGTCTGGGAGGCGCACGAGCCCCGCCCTGGCGTGGGCTTCGTCCGGATGCGGCAGCCCGCCGAGGCGCTGCGCCGCTACGCGGCCGAGACGCCCAACCCCGCGCTCGGCCGCTTCGTGCGCGTCCTCCTCCGCGCCGTCCACGCCGACGCGTTCACCGGCTGGACCGACCTCGACCTGCGGGCGCTTAGCCGCCGCACCCGTCTTTCCCGTGCCCGCATCGACGCGGGGCTGCGCTTCCTCCAGGAGCATGGCCTCCTCGCCTACCTCGGCCCGAACGCGGGTCTCGCGCTCACCTTCCTCGGCCCACGGACCGCGCAGGCCGCCCTCGACCACGCTGCCCTCGACGCCACGCGCGCCCGTGCCCGGAAGCGCCTCGGTTACGTCGAGCGCTACGCGCACGCAGCCACGTGCCGCCGGCGCTTTCTCCTCGGCTATTTCGGCGAAGCCGCCCCCGACCGCTGCGGGCGCTGCGATGTGTGCCTGGGCCGCCATCGCCCCGCCATCATCACCCCAGCCGATGAGCCAATCCTCCGTGCGCTCCTCGACGAAGTCGCCGTCACGGGCACGCTGCCTGCGGCCACCCGCCGCGCGCAGGCGCTGGCCGCGTGGCTCTTCGCCGAGGGCTACCTCCAGGCGACCGACCCGCTCGGCGAGCGCGTCGAGGTGACGGAGCGCGGTCAACGCTTTCTGACGACCACCCTGTCGCCTCGGGAACGAGGGGGATCGCAAGAGCCGCTACCGTCCGAAAAATTCGGCGAGACGGAGTGAGCCGAGCGGGCCGGAGAGGTGGGGCTTCTGGGCGTAGCGGTGTGCTTCCATGAACGATTCCGTCTCGTCGCGTACGCCCGTCATCATCGTCTCGAACGTGAGCGTCTGGTCGGGCGCGTCTGCGTAGGCTTCGAGCGCATCCAGCAGGAAGTAGGTGAACACACTCACGCGCGAGCCGCGCCCCGCTTCCGAAGGCCAGCCGGTGTAGGTGTAGGACGACTGGTCCTCCTGCGAGCCTGAAAGCAGCACGTACGGTCCGTCCAGCCCGTCCGCATCGAGCCCCCCCCCTGACGCGGTTGCACCGCCCGCTGAAGCACGGGGCGTGAGGCCATAGGCCGGCAGGGCCTCCGGCGTGAGGTAGCTCGACACCTCCGAGTACGCCTCCGCCACTTCGACGAGGTCTTGGTCGAGACGCTTTGTCTGGAAGGCACCGCGCGCACCCGTACCCGAGTGGCACGAGTCGAAGATGAGCAGCTTGCGGCGGGCGGGCAGCGCGTCGAGGAGCACGCGGATCTCGTCGTCGAGCAGGTCGACCACGCGGCCGTCGTCGCCCCAGAGGCTCAGCGTCTCGTCGCGCTCGTCGGCCTCGGAGTCTTGGGTGGCCTCGTTGCCGTAGGTCCGCGAGCCGTGGCCGGAGTAGTAGAACACGACCGAGCCGTCCGGTCCGGCCTGGCCGAGGTGCCGCCCGAGGGCCTGGAGGACGTGCTCGCGGGTCGCCTCGCGGTCGGTGAGAAGCACGACGTCCTCGGCGCGGTAGCCCATGCGCTCGACGAGGAAGTCGCGCATCAGGCGAGCATCGTATACCGGGGTGGCGAGGTCGGAGACGCCGGGCGGATAGTCATTGATGCCGACGACGACGGCGTAGTGCCCGTCGGGGTCGCCATTGCCCGGGTAGCGCGCGGCGAAGTCGGCAGCGGGCACAGGGGCCGGGCCGCGCTCGGCGAGGTCGTACGTGAGCGCGTAGTCGCCCGTGGCGGGGGTCGCGGTGTTCGCGTAGATCGTGTAGGTGCCCGTGGCAGGGAGCGTGAACGCGATGCCCGCCGTCCCGTCGGTGGCACCCGGGGCGTCGTTGTTCTCGGCAAGTTTGTTCGGCGAACTCGGCGTACCCTCGGCGAGGATGAGGTAGGGGTCAAACTCGTCCGAGCGGAGCGTCACCTGGACGCGGTCCCCGGCGGTCCCCTCGAAGAGCCACGTGTGGAAGGGCGTCTGGTCGGAGAAGGTGGGGTCCTTGGGGGTGAGCCGGCCCGTCACCGTCGTGCCCGGGCTGAGCAGGCGCGGGGCGAGGGCTTTGTCACGGAACGGAGAGCCGGGGAGGTCGCTCAGCCGAATCGGCTGGGGGGCTGGGGCGTCCGCCGAGGTGATCGACTGCGCCTCCAGACGATAGGGGCCTTGCTCGCCGGGCCCGGCCGCGTTGGCGAGCAGCGTGTAGCTCCCGTCGGCGGGGAGCGCCACCCGGAGCGCCGCCGTGCCGTCCACCGCCGCCGCCTCAGCGAGGGGCCGCACGCGCTGCACGCGCCCGTGGGCCACCGTGCTCGCCCCGTAGCCGAGCGCGAGGTACGGCGTGAACGCCTCCGACGTCATCGCCACGACCACGGTGTCGCCCGCCGTCGCGTCGAAGACAAAAAGGTCCGCGAGGCTCCCGTCGTCGATGCGGAGCGCCGTGGAGTCGAGCGCAGCCGCGTGGTCGAACGAGAGCGTCACCGTCTCCGGAGTGCCCTCCAGGCGCCCGACGCCGACCTGGCCGAAGGCGGCGGCTTTGGCCTCGAGCGCATCGAAAGCCATCGTGCCAAGGACCCTCTTCGACGTCTCGGGCGCGCCTGGGTTGGCAGGCTGGGCGTTTGCCCAGGGAGCCAACGCGGCGACCGCTACGAGGGCCGCCACATAGGTCAAGACGGAGGACGGCACACATGCGGAGCGGGGCCGGAACGCAGTCAATGACGGCATGAGGGTGAAGGGGTAGCAGGCAGGGGGTAGAAACAGCCAACTCGTCCATAGGGGTCAAGTTGGGAAGAATAGAGCCGGGGAGAAGAACGCAACAGCGTTCCAATTTGGGGCCCGATTACGCTTTTTCCTGCCCTCGGGTTTTTTTGTAATGCCCGAGCTGTCGCGTTATGGGGCAGTGTAAGCGCAAGGGTTTTACAAGGCTTAAGACTTTCTACGAGGTAAGCTATAGGTGTTTATATTATATCTCATGTATCTATAAAATTTAGGGATAAACAAAATTTGGTGAGGAGGGAGGTTCGCTGCTTCGTACTGAAATGCAACGGCGGGCCAGAACGAGGGTGCCCCGATTTCTGAGAGCCAGATCCTACACATGTGCGGTTGGCCCACCCTTTGTCCTCCGGGGCGCGACCCGCTGGATCCACCCTACAGCCGCGTCTCCTCTTAAGTCTAGCTCGTGTGGATCGATGACGCATCACCGACTATTCCCAGCCTCTTTCTTGCACAGGCGAGCAGCCACGCTCTCGTCGTCCGAATCCGGTGCAGGGACAACCGCCATGACCTCGCTGGTGCAGCAGACGCTCACGCTCGTGCGCCGCGGCGACACGGTCGAGGGGGTGGAGACGCTCCACGAGGCGCTGCGCAACGGCTGGCGGGTCGTGGGGGTCCGTTCCGAGGCCCCGCCCGATGCCGCACCGCTCGATTTCGCCGTCCAGGTGCTGCTCGCGCGCACCCCCCACCGCCACGTCGGCGACGGGGCGGCCACTGCAGAGGTCCCCTCTCTGGTAGCGCGCGAGTGCGTCCCGCGAGGCTGCCCCTCCCTCTAGATGGTCGCCCGCCGTGCAGAACGCATTCCCGACGTAGAGCACAGCCGTTCGCATTCGACACGCTAGTCTTCCTCCCCTCCGAGGCTAGCCTGTTCCCGCCCCCTGGTGCGACTCGTGCCGGGGGGCGGGCGTTTTTCGCCGGGCGACGGTTGTCTATCCCAGAACAGAGGGTGGGCACAGAACAGAGGGTCGGACCTGAAACGGGGTGTTGGTCTCGAATCGGAAGGAGTGGGGCCATGGTAGGTAGGAACGCACCCTCCTAGGGATGGGCGAGCAAGATAATTGGGCGTTAGTGTGGGGCTTGAACGCGAGAGCGCGCGTTTTTTGAGGGAGCGCCGCAGGTGGCCTGCCTTTTGTGTTGGATGTGCACCCACTCACACGACCTGCTCTCAGCGCCGACGCTTCCGTCAGCTCCATGCTCAAGGTTATCTCCATCATCAACAACAAGGGCGGCGTCGGTAAGACGACCACCTCGATCAACCTCGCTGCGGGTCTGGCTCAGACCCAGCGGGTGCTACTGATCGATATGGACAGCCAGGCCTCGGCCTCGCTTGCGCTCGGGATCGAGCGCGCCAAGCTCCGCCCGTCCATCGCGCACGTCCTCTACGGAGAGGTGCCGATCCGCCGTGCCATCCTCCAGACGCACATCCCAAGGCTGCACCTCATCACGGGCTCGCTCGACCTGGCCGATGCGGACCTCTGCCTCGCCGAGCACTCGGGGCGGGAGAGCGTCCTCCGACGGACGATCGAGGAGGTCATGGACGAGTACGACGTGATCCTCATGGATTGCCCGCCGTCCACGTCGCTGCTGTCGGTGAACATCCTCGTCGCCGCCGACGCGTTCATCATCCCGCTCTCGCCGTCCTACCTCGCGCTCGAAGGCCTCGTGAGCCTCGGCGAGGTGGTCACGCAGGTGCGGATGAACCTCGGCCGCGTTGCGCCGGTGCTCGGCGTGATCATGACGATGGTGGACCCGAACAACGAGAGCCACGCTGAGATCGAGCAGCAGGTGCGCGGGCACTACGGCAGCAAGGTCTTCCAGACCATGATCCGCAAGGACGATACGCTGAGCGACTCGCCCGGCCTCGGCCAGACGATCTACGAGTTCGCCCCGGAGAGCCAGGGCGCGCAGGACTACCAGGCGCTCGTGGGCGAGGTGACCGAGCGCATCCAGCGTTACGCCGCTGTCTTCGCGCAGCTCAACGGCGCGACGCGCGCGCAGGCGCAGCCTCGGCCCGCCGACCCGCGCGGCGATGGAGCGACGACCTCGATGTCGGCCTCCTCCGTGCCCTCCTAAGCTCCCCCGTACCCCAGACGTCGTCCCTCAACCGCTCAGCACGCGCTCGCCCCGCCCGGCTCATGTCCAAGCCCCAGCGGAAATTCCCCATCGACTTCTTCGACACGCTCGGTCAGGACCCGTTCATGGTCGCTGACCCCGTCGCTGGCGCAGCGGTTGCCCCGCTGACCCAGACGGGGCGTGTCACGCGAGATCGGGTCCCGGCCTTCCCTGAGGACGGCGACGGGGGCGGACGCAGCACCTACGAGCCCTCGCCGGAGCGGCGCGGCAGCACCCGCTCGGTCTTCTTCGCCGACGACCGCCCCACCGCCCCACCGCAGGAGCGCACGGCCCCGCGTGCCGAAGCGCCCAGCGCAGCGGTCACCCAGCAGGTCATTCTGATCGCCCGCAGCGGCAGCCAGACGGAGGGCATGGACCAACTCAACGCCGCGCTCGCCGACGGCTGGCGTGTGGCTCACGTCGCGCCGACGAGCGCGAGCGGCCCGCACTTCTCGGCGCTTGTCTTCCTGGAGCGCGGGTAGCCCTGCGGAGAGACGGCAGACTGAAGGGGCCTCAAACTGGAGAGGCCTCAGACTGGAAAGGGAGCGAACCAGGCAGGGGCGGATTCGGAAGCTGAGTCGCGGAGACGCCCCGCCGCACGTGGCGCGGGGAATCGCGTACGTTCAGGCGTTCACACGCTCGTACGTCCCCGCCGCGCTGTGCCGCTTCCACCGCCGCTCCGTCCCGACAGCCGCATCGCCCTTGTGGCCCCGGCGAGCCCGCCCCGCTCGCCTGACGACCTCGTGGCTGGGGTCGCCGCACTCGAAGCGCGGGGGCTGAGCGTGGAGGCCCCGCACCTCGCGCCGACCGGCTACCTCGCGGCCTCTGACGCCGAGCGCGCCGCCGCGCTCAACGCGCTCCTCGCCCGCGACGACCTCGACGCGCTCGTGTGCGTGCGCGGGGGCTACGGCGTCCTGCGCCTACTCGACCGGCTCGACTATGCGGCGGCCCGTCGCCACCCCAAGCTGATCGTCGGCTACAGCGATATCACAGCGCTGCACCTCGCGCTCTTCGCTCACGCGGGCCTGCCCGGGCTCTCCGGTCCCATGGCGGCACCCGACTGGCCGCGCTTCGCGGAGTCCGACGCGGGCCGGACCGCCGAGGCGCAGTTCTGGGTGCTCGCGGGTGGCACCGCGCCGGTCGAGATCGTGGGGCCTGGCGGCGAGGCCCTCGCTCCGATGCAGCCCGGCGCTGCTACGGGCACGCTGCTCGGCGGCAACCTCTCGCTTGTGGCAGCGCTCCTCGGGACGCCCTACCTCCCCGACCTCACCGGCGCGATCCTTTTCGTCGAGGACATCGGCGAGGCCCCCTACCGTATCGATGGGCTGCTGGCGCGGCTGCGGCTCGCAGGCCTCCTCAACCGGCTTGGCGGCCTCGTCTTCGGCGCGTTCACCAGCACCACGCCCCCCAGTGGTCAGCCTGCCTCGTTCACCGTGGACGAGGTGCTTGAGCACTACGCCTCATCGCTCGCCATCCCGGTCGCGCGCGGCCTCGTCTACGGGCACTTCCCCGTGAAGTCGACGCTTCCTGTGGGCATCCGTGCTCGCCTTACCGTCACCGGCACCACCGCCTCGCTCACGGTCCTCGATCCGGTCGCTGGTGGACCTCAGGCTGCCGGTCACCGGTCGTAGCTCTCCTCGTTTCTCTCGCTCTTCAGCTCTCGCCATGCACCTGCGCTCCCTCGCTCCCCTGGTCCTGCTCTTTGTCCTCGCCGGGTGTGCGGGGTGCTCCGGGTCGTCCATCTCGCTGCCGTTGGCGAGCGGCTTTGAAGTGGAGCCGCCGCCCACGTTCAAGACCGATGGGCTGCGCCTCGCCACGCTGAACACCGAGTTCATGTTCGACGGCGACGACGAGGAGGGCGCGGCGGGCTTCGACTGGAAGGGCGACCCGGTGGCGTCGCAGGCGCACCGAGCACGCGTGGGGCGCCTGGTGCAGATGCTCGATGCGGACCTCGTGATGCTCCAGGAAGTCGAAAACCAACGCGCGCTCGACATGCTCATCGACGAGCAGTTGGAGGGCCTCGGCTATACTGGCGTGCTCGTGAACGGCACGGACACGTTCACGCGCCAGAACGTGGCACTGCTGACGCGGCTCCCCATCGAGGAGGCGGGGCGGACCGACGTGCGCGTCCCGGTCGGCGCGATGAGCGAGCAGACCTACGGCGTCTCGAAGAACCTCTGGGTCCGGCTCACGCTCCCCGGCGGTACGCCGGCCACGCTCATCGGCGTGCACTTCCTCGCGCGCCCCGACGACACCACCCGCAAAGACCGCCGTGAGGCGCAGGCCGAGGTCATCCGCCGCCTCGTCGTCCGCGAGCAGGACGCCGGCCGCGTGGTTGCCGTCCTCGGCGACTTCAACGACTTCGACGCGGCTGTCCGCGATGCGCGGGGCTCGCAGCCCATCACTGACGTGCTCACCCGCATTCGGAGCGCCGACCCGGCCGACGCCACCGACGACCTCACCAACGTGATGGGCGAGGTCCCGCAGCGTCGCCGGTTCACCGCGCTCTACGACCGCAACGGCAACGGGGCCGTGGACCGGGGCGAGCTGTCCGCGATCGACCACATCCTCCTCGGCCCGGCGATGTACGCCGCCCTGCGCGAGGTCACCTACGTGCACAGTCACGATCCCCTCGTCGCGCCCGACCACTTTCCCGTCGTTGTCACGCTCGGCCAAGTGGAGCGGTGACGTGTGACTGGGCCTAGTGCTCCTTCATCACAACTCTGGCGGGTTCGGCGTCACAGCAGGTGTTACGTGTTGCGTGTTCCGTATCGGATCGAGGCCAATACGCAACACGCAACACATTCGAGTAGACCCGTCAGATACCCTTTGGAGGAGCACTAGTGTTTAGCTACTTCTGAAGTACTGACAGACTGAATCACTGAGCCACGGCCTTCAGGCGTCCACGACGAAGAGTGTGCTCAGGTGGTTGTGGCGCTGGCTGACGAAGTAGGTCCCGTCTGCGCGCGGGCCGGTGGCGATGTCGGTCGAGACGAAGCAGCGGCGCGGGTGGCTGCCAAATGCCTCGACGGTGATGGTCTTGATCTGCCCGGGGCTGTTGGGATCGTAGACGAGCAGCGTGCCGCCCGCGACGCCCTCATGGTCGGCATAGCCGAAGCAGGCGACTTGGTGCTGCGTGAACACGTCCGGCGCGTCGCCAACGAGGCCGACCACCACGGGCCGCCCGCCGTCGATGCGTTGGCGGATCTGGCGATACGCGGCGAGGAGGTCGTCGCCGTAGGGCGCGTAGGGGACGCCGTCGGGGCGGAGGCGCACGCCGAGCCAGTAGCGGAGGAACGGCTGCCACGCCGCGCGGAGCGTCCGTGCCTGTCGCCGCCGGAGGAGCGCCCGCACGCGCTCGCGGTCGAGTTTGGCGGTGGCCAGGCCGGCCTGAAGCGGCCACCGCTCGACCGCCGCGAGCGCCATCCCGCCGCAGAGCCCGAAGCTCGACCACTGCCGCGCGACGCGCTCGACGAGTGCACGTCCCTGCCACCGCGCTGCGATAGAGCCGACGGTCCCAGCCACGAGGGAGCCGAGCACGCGCTTGCGTCCCACGAACTGTCCGGCGAGGCCGCCGAGGACCCCCCCGGCGCCGACGAGGAGCGGCTGGAGTTGCTCGGTGAGGAAGTCGAGGTCGTGGTCGGTCCAGACGAACGCGTTCGTGAACGCGAAGCCGTCGCGCTTCGGGTCGAAGTCGAGGACGCGGCGGCGGGTCGCGGGGGCGCCGTCGCCGGTGGAGATAGGGGGTGGAGGAGACGCGGGAGCTTGCATGAGCGCGAGGCGGCTGCGTGAGACGAGGCGGTGTGCAGCGGGGAGTGTGAGGTGGTGGTGGCGGGGGCGCGGGCGGTCGCGGCGATCAGCGCAGGCGGACCGCCGTGCCGGAGGCCGTGACCATGAGCATGCCCTGCCCGACGGTCTGGTAGTCGAGGTCGACGCCGATCACGGCATCGGCCCCCATCTCGGCGGCCAGGTCGGTCATCTCGTCGAGCGCGATGTCCTTGGCCTTGCGCAGCTCGCGCTCGTAGGCCCCGGAGCGCCCGCCGATCACGTCGCGGATGCCCGCGAAGAAGTCGCGGACGACGTTCGCGCCGAGGATCGCCTCGCCCGAGACGAGGCCGAGGTACTCCGTGACGGGGCGGCCGTCCAGAGACGAGGTGGTGCTGACGAGCATGCGAGAGAGGGGAGGGGAGACGGGCAGGCGGACAGCCACACACGGCAGCCCGTCGGTAAACGTTCCGCAGACTTCAACGTGCGTTCACAAAAAAGTGGAAGCGAAGACGAGTCCGACTCGACCTCCGTCCCTAGCTCTCAGTCGTAGCGCAGCGAGCGAACCGGGTCGGCCTGGGCGGCGCGGAGCGACTGCACGCTCACCGTCGCCAGGGCCACGGCCAGTGTCAGCGCTGTCGCCAGCAGAAATGCCCCCGGCCCCACGTCGATGCGGAAGGCGTAGCCGGCAAGCCAACGCTCCATCAGCCACCACACCACGGGCGTAGCGACCACCGCGCCGACCACCACGAGGCGCACGAAGTCCTTCGTTAAGAGCAGTAGGATGCCGCCCACCGAAGCGCCGAGCACCTTGCGCACGCCGATCTCCTTTGTCCGCTGCGCGGCGGTGAAGCTCGCCAGCCCGAGCAGCCCCAGGCACGCCACGCCGATGGCGAGCAGCGCGAAGAAGCTGAACACCTGACCGAACTGCCGGTCGGTGTGGTACTGCCGGTCGAAGTGCTGGTCCAGGAAGGCGTACTCGAACGGGTTGCCCGGGAAAAACTCGCGGTAGGCCGACTCCAGCCCGGCCAGTGTGGTGGGCACGTCGGTGGCGGCTGAGGTGAGCTTGGCGGAGAAGTAGCTGCTCACGTAGGGCGTGTGGACGTAGGCGATCTGGTAGTAGTCCTGCTGGAGGTCCTGCTGGTGGTGGTCGGCCACGATGCCCACAATCGAGAGCGTGTCGCCGCCGATCTGCACCTGCTCGCCGAGCACGGCCTCCAGGTCGTCCTGGTTCGCGTCCATGAGGCCGAGCACGCGCAGGGCCGTCTCGTTGAGAATCACGTTCGGCTGCTCGGCCTCGTAGGTGCCGCTGAAGCGTCGCCCCGCGAGTAGGTCGAGCCCGTAGCTCTCCAGGAAGTCCTCGCCGACGCCCATCCTGTACATGATCGTGGTGGCTTCGCTGGGCTGCCCGACCTGGCGCGCGCCGTTCGTCCAGTAGATCAGGTTGCCGGGGATCTCCGTCGAGGCGGCGATGGTGCGGACGCCCGCCATGCGCTCGACCTCCTGCTTGAAAGCGTCGTAGCGTTCGCTATACGTCGAGTCCTGCACGCCCGGACCGTCCAGGATCACCATCTGGTCGATGTCGACGCCGAGGTCCTGGCCGCGCATGTAATTGAGTTGCTGTGCGACGAGCACAGTCCCGGCGATGAGGCCGACCGACGCCGCGAATTGCGCGACCACGAGGCCGCGCCGCAAGGTGAGCCCCTGTGTCGAGCGCGCAAACGCGCCCTTGAGCACCGTCACCGGGCGGTACGACGAGAGCACGAGCGCCGGATACAGCCCAGCGACGATGGCGCCAGCCACAAGCACTCCGAGCATGGCGAGCCACAGCGGAGCGTTGGTCGCAGGCGCGAGCGGGATGGGCTTGCCGACGAGCGCCTCGAAGAGCGGCCACGCCGCCAGGGTCAGCCCGATGGCAAGGACCGCCGCGAGGACGTTCACGAGCAGCGACTCGAACAGGAACTGCCGCATCAGCTGCCCGCGGTTCGCGCCAAGCGTCTTGCGCACGCCGATCTCTTTGGCCCGCTCGACAGCACGCGCCGTGGCGAGGTTGACGTAGTTGACCCACGCGATGAGCAGGATCAGCCCGGCGATGAGCGCGAGGAACGTGACCGCCGTGCCGTCGCCGTTGACGCGGGCCTCCTGGAGCAAATCCGACGTGAGGTGGATGTCGCCGAGCGGCTGTAGCGCGAAGACGGTGCCCGCCGACGCTCCCTCTCCGCCGTGCAGCTCGATGAACGCGGGAAACTTCGCCTCCACGGACTCCGGCGTCGTGCCGGGCGTGAGCCGGATGTAGTTGTAGAAATCGTACCAGCCCCACGCCGTCTCGAAGCCGTCGCCCCACGCCTGCACGAGCGTCTCGTAGGACAGCAGCGCGTTGAACTTCAGGTGCGACGTCTCCGGCGACTCGATCACGCCCGTGACTTCGTAGTCGAGGTTGTTGCCGAAGCGGAAGCGCTGGCCGAGCGGGTCGGCGTTGCCGAAGTACTTCCGCGCGGTCTCCACCGAGAGCACGGCCTTGCCCGGTCCGTCGAGCGCGGTCGCGCGGTCGCCCGCCACCCACGGGTAGTCGAACATCGCCAGGAACGACGGGTCGACGGTGAACACGAAGTCTTCGGCGAAGGAGCGCTCGGTGCCCGGGCCGCTCTCGTCTGACGGGGCAGTGACGCGCACCACGCCGCCGCCGTAGTGCAGAAACAGCCGCGCCGCGTCCTCGACCTCCGGAAACTCCTCGATCAGCGCGGGGCCGACCTTCGGAAACGCCGTCGCTGACTGGAAGACGGTTTCGCCGTCGCGCAGGAAGTCGTACTGGACTCGGTAGATGCGGTCGCCGTCCGTGTGGAAGGCATCGTAGCTGCGCTCGTAGGTGACGTACTGCAGGATGAGCACGCTCGCCGCGATGCCGACGGCGAGGCCGAGGACGTTGATCGCGGTGTAGCCGCGGTGCTTGCGCAGCGCCCGGAGCGCAACGCGGAGGTAGTTGGCGAGCATGGCGAGCGAGGTGCAGAGCGGGACGGGCAGACCGTCGGCCTACGGAGGTACTTCCGGATCGTTGCGACCCGCGCCGCGCCAACGTGGTCGTCGCGTGTTACGGCGCTGCTGCGATGCTTGTCTAGCTGGGCGTTCGCTGCACGCACAGCCGATGCGCACCCGCAACCTTTCGCACCAGAAGCCGACCCGGCAGCACCTCCGTTCGCACGGCACATCCGCCGAGGCGGTGCTGTGGGTGTTCCTCCAACGCCGCCAGCTTCACGGGCGCAAGTTTCGCCGCCAGCACGGTATTGGTCCCTACATCGTGGACTTCTACTGCCGCGCCGAATCGCTCGTCATCGAACTCGACGGCGGCGTCCACGACACGCCCGAGCGCGCCGCCTACGACGCCGAGCGCCAGCGCCACCTCGAAGCGGAGGGCCTCCGCGTGCTTCGCTTCCGCAACGAGGCGGTCTTCGCGGATGTGTATGCGGTGCTGGATGTTATCGCTGCGATGTTTGGAGACTGAGTGCTCGGCAGGCACCCCCTGTTTTTGATCGCGGTCGCTCCGCTCCCAGCAACCAAAAACTGTCCCCCTCGATTTCGAGGGGGACAAATCGAGCGGAGCGAGATTAGGGGGTGCGCCCCGCCCCGCCGCCGTCCCCCCGACGACCGCACGCGGCACACTGGCACGTACAGCCGCCCGGCGTTATGTTCGCGCAGCCACCTCGCCCGCCGCGCATGGACCCGCACGACGCCCCTGCGCCCGACCAGCCTGGTAGCACTTCTCTCCTCTGCCTCAGTCGCTATTGAGCTGCGAGCAGAATTCAGCAATGCGGTGCTCCAACATTCTGAATGTTTCTAGTGCCCGCAGTGGACTGAAGTCCTCAATCAACTCTGCAACGCGCTGTCGAGCCTGCGTCACGGAGAAACTCCGTCTCCTGCGTCCCGTCGTTTCCGACGCAGTCCTGAGCGAGTCGAAGAGGACCTGTTTGGCATCGACCTGCTCGATCTTGGTAAGAGGTGGCAACGTGAGCGTCATACGGCCTCGGGGGCGACCGGCGGCCTCGCGGACGGCTGTCTCGTCGAAGAGGAGCCACGCTTCGCTCATCCGTACTGGCACGATGGGAATACAGGGAAGGCCGAGCGCTGCTGCACGGACTCCGGCGTCAATTTCCTCGAATCGGGCGGCGGTATCGCCCACGCGCTCGGCATCGCGATGCACGAAGAGCACGTCGCAGGGGTAAAGCTCGGCGGCGAGGCGTATGCGCTCCCCGAGGTCGGAGCGCTCGGGGGCCTGCCGGTGCAGCCGAAAGTCGGCATGGGCTTCCTGCAGGGCAACACCTTCGGGTGAGTGCTCTCGAAATAGCCACGTGAGCACAGGGAGAAGCGTACGGTCCGAGGGGCCGTCGCTGAGCAGCGTAAACCGTAGCAGGCGCATTACGGGAAGGAAAACGCCAGCTGCCGCACGTCGGGTCGGTCGATGACCCGCGTGACCTCATCGCTAGCCTCTCCGTCTCCGGCGTGGAGTGGGGGCGGGCGGTTGAGGTAGTCGAGCAGCCATCCTTTACCTACTAACTCCGCAGGTGGGTCTGCCTGATCTGTACGCCAAGTCTTATCCAACGCCTGGAAGCGGATCGTTCGTTGCCACGTGCCTCCCCGCTTCACCTGAGCAGGCATCGCGGCGAGTAGGCTTTCATCGGGGACGTTCTGGACAACGCCCGGCGAGTGGGTGTTGATGATGACCTGACGCAAGGGGTTGTCCTGACCGACAGCGCTCCCCGTGTCCGTCGCGATGTCAGTTAGCAGTGCCATCATTGCTGGAATGCGAGCAGGGTGCAGGCCGTTCTCAGGCTCCTCAAGGCACCACACGCCGCGCTCGTCAGGGTCTTCCTGGAGTACGGCGAGTGCTAGAAAGCGTAGCGTGCCGTCAGAGAGCGAGCGAGCCGAATGAAACGTGCCTGCTCGATCTTGAATTTGCAGGGTCAATAGTTCGCGGGTTGCGTCACGCTCAACGTGGACGAGCCGTACATCGTCAATCAACTCGGCCAATCGATTCGCAATGCTTGCGTAGATGTCGTCTGGTTCATGACTAGTGCGATGAGCGAGACGATACAGCGTACTAGGCAGATGTGCACCATTTGGGGCCATGCGTCCCGGCGCCCGAAAGTCATCGGGACTACGAAGCGCACTGGGTTCGAAATGCAAGAGAGACCACGACTGCATCTCCCGTCGTGCGACAAGCATGGTCGGGCTTTCGAGCGAATTGGCAGTCGAAAGCACTGTACGTGGCAGGGTCGCCATGTCGAAGGGATAGGGGCGTCCTTGGTTGCCTTCCTGGTGTCGCTGAATCCGAGAGGCGCGGCTGGCATCCTTTGCTGCGAGCCTCTCGCCACTGGCATCGACCGTAGAGACGAAGGGGGCTGTCCTTCTACCCCAGAGTGCAACTTTGCGCCAATCAGCGCTTCGCTTCCAGGGTGTGCCGAGAAAAGGAAGTACGCGTCTTGCGCTTGTATCGCCTCTGTTGAGATGAACAAGCGATTCGTAGCGAATGGTCAGGCGATCTGGTCTCGTGACTTGGTCTCCATCTTCGAATCCAAGGTGTAGATCGTATCGAAGAAGCGTGATGCTTGCCTCGGCAGGCTGGTTGAGGTCATCCGTCGCTTCGCGGGGAACGACCATCTCGACTCCAAACTTCATGACCTCGCTGCGCTCGTTGCCCACCAGCGTAAAGAGCGAGCGGAGATCGCCGGAGCGGGCCTCAGGATCACGCACGCGTGAAGCTGCTTCGTTAAGCGTCGAGTCGGCAAGGCGGCTCAGGAAGCTAATAGCGTCGAAGAGGTTGGATTTGCCAACGCCGTTCGCGCCTGCAATGCAGGTGAAGGGACCGAACCGGACGTCTACGTCCAGCAGGTTCTTGAAGCCGTCGATTTGGAGCCGGGTGATCATAGACGTAACCGAGAAGCGGGTGCTGTTGCAAAGTACAGCACCCGCTTCGCGAGGTTGCGATAGCGTTCTCCCTACGCCTGGGCCGTCGGCGCATTCGGGCGGACCTCAGGCTCGCCGGTCGCGCCGTCGCCGTTGGGGAGCGGGGTGGGCTCGACGGACGTCCCGGCGGGCACCGTCTCCAGCGTCACGCCCGACCCGTCCGCCGAGGCGTCGACCTTCACGGTGTCGCCCTCGCGGACGAACCCGGCGAGGATCTGCTCGGCGAGCTGGTTGGCGAGCGCGCGCTGGATGACGCGCTTGAGCGGGCGCGCGCCGAACACGGGGTCGTAGCCCTGCTGCGCGAGCACGT
>JBCDFF010000018.1:0-24391 GCA_039178415.1 Bacteroidota bacterium | reverse complement strand
CGGACGTAGAGCGCGGCGGCCCCGTCGGGGAGCGGCTCGACGGCCACCAACACATCGTCCATGAACACCCCGACGCGGTAGAGCGCATAGAGGCGGCGCTGCTCCTGACTCGACTCGACGCTTTGGGGCTTGCCGATGCCCCAGCCGCGCACGTCCGGGATCACCTCCGCGACGAGGCTGAACAGCGCCTCGGCGTCCATCGCAAAGCGACGTGCCTCGGCGTGCCCGTTGGGCGTCGGCGGGAGGTCCGGGAGCGGACTCGGTGGCAGGGAAGGGGAGTCGTCGCGCACCACGCTAGCTCGCAGCCGCCTCGGGGACGGCATCCGGGTTGAACTCGCCCTCGTTGTACTTCGAGGGACACTTGACGAGGATCTTTTCCGCGATGAAGACTTCGCCGTCCATGCGTCCCTCCACGACCACGCGCTCGGCGTCCTCGAAGTTGGCAGGCTTCGGGTTGAAGTAGACCACGCGGCGCATCGCGCCGATCTCGTCGGTCATGAAGAACGAGAACTGGTTGGTGGACACGTCGTAGGTCACGGGCTGATCGCGCACCCAGTCGCCCACGATGTGGGCGTAATTGCCGGTCACCTCCGCCTGCTCGAAGTCCTCGTAGCCCCCGACCTGCTGGCCGAAGCTGCGAACGACGAGGAAGCCGAACACACCGATGAGGACAAGGCCGATGAGCGTCTTGGGCGTCATGGGAGCAAGAAGTCTAAACAGGGCGAGGCGCTACGCGATGCCGTCAGGGCCGCGCTCCGCGAGGTCGCGTTCGAGGCGGCTCAGCCGGCGGTCGGTACGGACGAGCATGAGCAGGACGCCGACCCACACGACCAGCACGACGGCGAGCACAACGGGGAGGCGGTCTTCGGCCAGCATGATGCGGTCCAGCCCCTCGAACTCCTGCACGGGGATGTCGTCCAGCGTGGCGATCGGTCCCGTGCTGTCCGGCGCAGCGAGCGCGCTGGAAGCCTGACTCGAATCCGCCTGCGCAACGAGCGCAACGTCGTAGTCAGTCGAATGGAACGGCGTGAGCAGCATCGGTGGTGGGGAAGGAAGCACCGGGTAAACCAGAGGATCGCCCATCGGATGCCTGAAGGCATGGTCCGAGGAGCGGCTTCACAGCGATTTCGGGACGTTCATCCTGGGTGGCTGTGCAAGACGGGAGGCGTGCGGTGTGCTAGAGCGCTCCGACGAGGCGCGCCTCGTCGCGGTCGCGCAGCCGCTCTTCGACGACGCGCATCCGGACGCGCTGGAGGTAGATCCAGTAGAAGAGGAGCTGGAAGCCGATCAGCGACGCGTAAAGCACCACGCGCATCTGCGGCGCGATGTCGAGCTCGCTGAACGCCGGGTTCCCCTCGGCCCCCGGATGCAGACTCGCCATGCGACGGGGGAGGACGTAGATCAGGAACGGCAGCGTCGTCGCGGAGAACAGGCAGTAGGCCGCGGCGAGGCGCGCGCGGCGGCGGGGTGCGTCGATGGCCCCGCGAAGCACGAAGTAGGCCCCGCCGATAAGCAACTGCACCGCCACCATAACCTGCCGAGGGTCGCCGTTCCACCAGATGTCGGTCCCGACGTACCACGTGAACCGTCCCCACACGATGCCCGTGACCATCGCCATCAGGCCCGCTCCGACCGACACCACCATGGCTTGCTCGGCCCGCACGTCGTGGATCCGCCGACCGTTCTGCAGCACCCGGATCGAGTGGTAGGCCGCGACCAGCGAGAAGACGAATAGCGCGAGCCAGAGCGGGAGGTGGAAGTAGAGGTTGCGGGCCGTGTGCTCGAGGATGGGCAGCCGGGCGACGTCGCCCAGGATCGCCACAAACAGCACCACCGTCACCCAGACCGAAGCGACGACGGCCAGGAGGCGGTAGGGCCAACCGGTACGGGGAGCGGGGAGGTCGTTGGGGGTCACAAGTCGGGGGTCTCGGGTCAAACTCGTCCTACCAACCACGCTGGCGCTGCGGCGTTTCGTTGTTCGACAGACCTTCGACCTGCGCCGTCGTGCCCCGGACGCTACTCGGTCCAGACGTATTCGAACAGGAGTGCTGACGCCGTGATGAGCAGCCCAGCGAAGCCGACCAGGGACGTCAGGTCGGGCAGGGCCTCGGTCCACACTCCTGCGGTGAAAGGGCGGGTGGCGCGCTCGGTGAGGTTGACGACGGAGAAGAGCAGCGGTACGAGCACGGGGAACGCGAGCACGGCCAGGAGCGGCGCCCCGCCCGAGGCCCGCGCGATCATCGCGGCGAGGAGCGTGGTCGCCCCGGCGAGCCCAACGGCCCCGAGCACGAGCGTGAGCGCCAGCAGCCCCGGCTCGCTGATCTCGGCCCCGGTGACCAGCAAAAACCCAGTGGCGGCAGCCAGATTGAGCGCCAGCGTCAGCGCGGCGTTGTAGAACAGCTTGCCCGCATAGACGGCCGCAGGCGGCACGTGCAACTGGAGCAGAAGCGTTGTGCCACGCTCCTCCTCGGCCACGAAGGCGCGCCCCAGCCCGACGCACGCCGCAAACAAAATCACGATCCACAGAAGCGCCGCGCGCACGGGAGGCGAAATCTCCGTCTGGCCGAGCGCGAAGAGCACGAGCACGAGCGACGCGGCCACAAACATGCCGAGCGCGTTGATGGCGTAGCGGCTTCGAAGCTCCAACTGCACGTCTTTGCGGAAGACGGCCCAGGTGGCACGGAAAAACACGACGGACGACGGGCGATGAGTTGGTACACGGTAATCCGCCTGAAAAGTACCGAGCGACCTTGACGAGAAGGACCCCCAGCGCAACCTTTCACACGCTCACACGCTCACACGCTCACACGCTCACACGCTCACACGCTCACACGCTCACACGCTCGATCCCACCGTGTCGCCGCTCGATCTCACGCCCGCAGCTACCCAGCACCGACCGTGGCCACTGCCGGACGGCCCCTGGGTCATGTCGATGCGGTGGGCCGCGCTCACGTTTCTGCATTGGCCGGTGCCAGCCGCCATGCTGCGCCCGCTCGTGCCCGCCGCGTTGGAGGTCGACACGTACGACGGGAGCGCGTGGGTGGGCGTCGTGCCGTTTCGCATGGAGCAGACGAAGCTGCGTGGGGTGCCGCGCATCCCGGGGACCCACACGTTTGCCGAGTTCAACGTACGCACGTACGTGAGGCACGCGCCCACAGGCCGGACGGGCGTCTGGTTCTTCAGCCTCGACGCGGCCAGCTGGATGGCCGTGCGCGCGGCCCGCGTGAGCTTCGGCCTGCCCTACTTCGACGCGCAGATCCGCGTGCTACTGCCGGAGGCAGGTACAGTGTACTACGCGGGGCATCGCACGCACCGGGGCGCGCCCGCCGCCGCGTTCGACGCACGGGTCCGGCCAACAGAGGAGCACGTGGCGGCGGTGCCTGGAAGCCTCGCCCACTGGCTGACGGAGCGCTATGCCTTGTTTGCCACGCGCTACGGCTCCCTCGTCACGGGCGATATTCACCATCGGCCCTGGCCGTTGCGGCAGGCGCACGCCGTGATTGAAGCGAACACGCTGGCGCACGCCGCAGGCATCACGCTGCCAGACGGCGAAGCACTCGTCCACTATGCCGAAGAAGTCGACGTGGTCGCTTGGCCCCCGCGCGTGCTCGAGCGCGGATAAGCGCCGCTACGCTGTGCGCCCCGCGCCCCACGTCCACCCATGCCCTTCCACCGACCGATGCCGCGCCGATTCACGCTCGAACGCACGATCCGATGGCTCCTCGCAGCGACCGCGCTGGGCGTGGCCGTCTGGCTGGTGTACGTCTTCGCCGACATCGTCTTGTATCTCATCGTTGGGGTGGTGCTGGCGTTCCTGCTCCGGCCGATTGTCGGGCGGTACGAGCAGGCGGGGCTCGCGCCTGTCCCGGCCATCGTCGCGGCGTTTGTCACGATCATCGGCAGCGTGGCGGTGGCGCTCCTGTTCCTCGCACCCTACGTCGGCGAGCAGGTGGGACGGCTCGGCCAACTGCTCACGCCGGAACGGATTGAAGCGGTGGCGGCGTCGCTGGAGCGGTCGCTGAGCCGCATCACGCCGCTGCCACCCGGCACCGTGGAGGCCCGCGTGAGCGACGGCCTCGAAAGCCTCGTGCAGCAGGAGCGCATCACCGCAATGGCGACGAGCGTGGTCGGCTTCTTCGCCAACGTCTTCTACGCGGCCGTCATCGTCCCGTTTGTGGCCTTCTTCGTGCTCAAGGACGGCGAGGCGCTCGAAGGCAAAGCCCTCGCCCTCGTTCCCAACCGCTACTTCGAGATGACGCTCTCGCTCGTCGGGACGCTCGAGCGCACGCTCGGGCGCTACTTCCGGGCGCTCGCGCTGCAGTGCGTCTCGGTGGGGGCCATCGCCACGGTGCTGCTCATCGTCGTGGGCCTGGACGGCGCGGTGGTGATCGGCCTTTTCACAGGGCTTGCCAACTCGATTCCCTACTTCGGCCCGGTGCTGGGCCTCGCGGCAGGGTCGCTCGTAGGCATCGCGCAGACGGGCGACCTCTCACTGGTGCCCGGCATCTTCGTCGCTATGGCGATCACGCAGGCGTCGGACAACGTGCTCCTGCAACCGCTCTACTTCTCGCGGGCGGCGGGGACTCACCCGCTCGTGATCCTGGTCGCGGTGCTCGTCGGGGCACGCCTGGGCGGCATCGTCGGTATGCTCGTCGCGATTCCGGTGCTGACGGTGGTGCGCGTGCTCGTGCGGGAAGTCGTGTGGAGCGTGCGCAACTACCGCATCTTCCGGCTCGTCTAGTCGGGCAGCGCCGCTCACCAGTAGCTTGCGTCTGCTCGCCCCACGCCGCTCCTCGTCTCCATGCAGCCCGTCCGGTCCGTCCGGCTCTCCGCCTTCGATGGCCTGCTGGCCGTCCTCGCGCTCATCGGACTGGGCCTGCTCGTCGGGGTGCTGCCTCGCCTGCATCCCAACGCCGCCGCTTCCTACGCGCTCGGGAAGGACGGGGCCGAAGCCGCCGCCGCGCAGTTCCTCACCGACCGCGGGTATCCCGTCGAGGATCTCGAAACGCAGGTCTTTTTCGGAGCCGATGTCGGCCTGCTCGACACGCTGCAGCAGGACTTCACGCGGCAGGGCACCCGCGACGTGCTCCTCGGCGACGGGCCGACGCTCCCCGCATTTCGCTGGCAGATCGACTGGCGCGGCGAGTTTGGGAGCGGCGCTGACGAGGGCCCTGGACCCAGTGGGCGGCGCTACACCGTATGGCTGACCCAAGACGGTCGCCCTTACGCAGTCAACATCGCCCCAGCGGGTTTGCAGCGGGGCGTCCTCAATCGAGACGTCCTCGCGGAGGCCCTCTACGGCGACGGGCCGGCGTACGGGGACCGGGCCGCCCAGACCGTGCTCGACTCGCTGCCCTCGACGGCCCTCCGGTTTGAGGTGCTGCCCGACAGCGGGAGGGCCGCCCCGGCTTACGACGCGGACACCCAGGCGCGAGACATCGACCTGCTCGGATTTGCCTACGAGGAACAGTACGCTGCGTCCAGAGACGACCGCGCTGCGACGCGCATACCGCTCAGCGCAGCGGCGGCCGTGTCCATCGCCGAGGTGCATTTGGCTGGAACCCTCCAGGACGAGCTCGGTCTGGCTCCGTACTCGGTCCGTCGCGCGCCCGATGCTGGCAGCGAGGTCGCACTCGTCCGGTTCGTCTCGCGTGAGCAGGTCTTGGGACGTGACGTGGTGGCCGACGTGGAGGTGACCGCCTACGGCGCGTTGCACGGCGTGGAGTTCGGACCTGGTGCCGACCCAGACGGCCCCCCGCTGGACGAGACGGCGCGTACTACGGCCTCGGCGCTCAACGTGCAGATCGACCCAACGACGATGGTCCCGCTCCTCCGTTGGAGCCTCGTCGTGCTGGTCATCCTCGTGGTCGTCGTGCTCTTCCTGCGTCGCCTCGCCGCCCGCGCCGTCGATGCCCGCGCGGCCCTGATCGACGCTGGCATCGTGGCCGCCGCGACGCTGGTGTGGGGCTTCCTCGTCTATCCGAGCTACTACCTGCAGTTTGGCGCACCGCTCACGACGGCACTCTTGTTCACGCTCATCGGGGCGCTCCTGTGGGCGGCGGCACTTGGCCTCCTCGTCTTCCTTGGCGCGGCCACGACCGACTCGCTCGCACGGGCCGTCTTCGTGGAGAAGCTCGACGCGCTGGCCCTGGTCCGCTCTGGAGCCTGGATGAACCGGCCCGTGGGCCTGTCGCTCGTGCGCGGCGTGTTGGGTGGGCTAGCCCTCGCAGGCGTTCCAGTGCTCTTCTGGCTGGTGCTCGATGCTCACGCGGCCTACGGGAACGATACGTTTGCGTTTGTCCAGCCGGGTGTGCTCGTCACGCCGCACCTGTTCCTGTCCACACTCTGGGTGTCGTTCCTGGTGCTGCACTATGGCCTGCTCGGCACGGGGTCGCTGCTGGCGCGGTGGAGGCCGCGTGCGGCGGCCGTGGTGGCCGTGCTGGCGCTGCTCGGTGCGTTCGTCGTGGTCGGCCCCGTCGGCAGCGGCGTCGATCCGCCGTGGCTGCGGTGGGTCTTCGCGGGCGCGTATGCGTTGGGCGTGGCCGCGCTGTTCTGGCGGACCGATGCGCTGACGGCGTTCTGGGCGATGGTCCTGAGCAGCTGGCTGTACCGCTGCACGGTCTACGCGATGGCCGAGGCGTCCCCGGCGATGAACGAGGTGGGCCTCGTCGTGCTCGTCGTAGTGACGATCGGCGGGATGGGGGCGCTGGCGTTGCGGATGGACCGCACGGGGCGTGCCGTGCAGCGGCCCGAGCCGAGCTACCTCGTCGAACTGGCCGCGCGCGAGCGCCTCGAACGCGAAGTCGAGATTGCGCGGGAGGTGCAGCGCTCGTTCCTGCCCGCCGCGATGCCCGATGTGCCCGGCCTCGACCTCGCCGCGACGTGCGTGCCCGCCGAAGAAGTCGGCGGCGACTACTACGACCTCGTGCCGCTCGACGCAGCCGGGCGTCGCCTCGGCGTGGTCGTGGGCGACGTGAGCGGGAAGGGCATCCAGGCCGCGTTCTACATGACGCTCGTGAAGGGCTTTCTGCGCACGCTCTGCCGCACGCACGACCGCCCGTCGGACGTGCTCACGCGGCTCAACGGCCTCTTCTGCGAGAACGTCCCGCGCGGCGCGTTCATCTCGATGATCTACGGCGTCTTCGACCTCGACGCGGGCACGTTCACCTTCGCACGCGCCGGGCACAACCCGCTCATCCTCAAGCGCGCCGACCACTCGCGCGCCGACCTTCTCCAGCCGTCGGGCCTCGCCATCGGCCTGGCCACCGGGACGCTCTTCGACGACACGCTCCTCGACCACACGCTCGACCTCCTGCCCGGCGATACGCTCGTCTTTTACACCGACGGCTTCTCCGAGGCCGTAGACGACGACCGCGCGCTCTACACCGACGCGCGCCTCGCCAAGGTGACTGCCGAGGCCATGCACGAAGTGGGCGACCGCGCCGCCGCGCAACTCCTCGGCAGCCTCGTCGCCGACGTGCGCGCCTTCGCGGCCGACGACGGTCTCCGCGACGACATGACAATGGTGGTCGTCCGCGTCGATGAACGCAGCGTGCCGAGCGAGACAACCGGGCATGCGGCGTACGAAGTTGAGGCATGACCCGCATCGCCACGTACGCGCTCGGCGATTTGGAGCGAGAGCTGGAAGCCACGCGTCGCGTCCTCGCGCGCGTGCCCAACGAGCACCTCCACTGGCGACCGCACCCGAAGTCGTTCACGCTAGGCGCGCTCGCCACACACGTCGCCACACTGCCAGGCGTCGCCGTCGATATCCTTCGTGCGGACGTGATGGATCTCGCCACACGTCCGTCGCCGAAGCAGGCGCTGCCCTCGCGCGAGCGTATCCTCGCTGCGTTTGATGCGCAAGCCGCCGCGTGGCGAGACGTGCTGGCCGCTACGAGCCAGGACGTGCTCCTGAGCACATGGTCGCTCCGGCATCGGGAGCAGGTCCTCGACGAGGCTGCACGACTGGAGGTGCTTCGGCATTGGTGCCTGAACCACCTCATCCACCACCGCGCGCAGCTTACGGTCTACCTGCGCCTCCTCGACGTGCCCGTGCCAGGTCTCTACGGCCCATCCGCCGACGAGCAACGCTGATCCGAATCTGGCTGTGCTCGTTCGACCGCGTCGTGCTGAAGTCGACGCAACCTCTCAAACCGGATACGCAAAGTACGGGGGCCTACGCTCCCCAGAGTCATCCCGCGCGCGGAGACTCACATGCAGGTCTGGAGACCAGCCGCAACGGGAAGGCCCGACGGAGAAGCGAGGAGGTACTTCCGAGTTTAGCACGGCGGTCTCGGGCACGCGTATGTTGCCACGATTGCGAAGTCACCGGTTTCCAATGCGTTCTTGTGTCATGCCGAGGTACTCCCGCCACGACGCTCCATCCCATCCCTACCGCGCAGGCGTGGCGTGGGTATTGAGTGCGATCGTGGCACTGTCCGCATCTCAGGCCACAGCTCAGGAGCTGCCCAGCACCGAGCCAGTCCCTCGCTTGGTGGCGCAGGTCGGGCACGATCGGGTGGAGTCGGTGACCCTCAGTACCGACGGTCAACTCCTGGCCACCGCGTCCCGCGACGAGACGGTGAAGGTGTGGGCTACCGACGGCTACAGGCTGCTGCGCACATTTTTGCTCACGAGCCAGTCCAGCGATCCTCATCGCCCCATCGTGCGGTTCGTACCGAGCACCCACCGCGTGGTGGGGATGGCGAGCGACAGCGTGCTGGTCTGGGACGTTGCCACAGGAGCTCAGGTCTTGGCGCTGCGCTCTGAGAACGTACAAGCGATCGCCGTCAGCCCGGATGGTCAGTGGATCGCAGGGTCGTCCCTTACCAGGAACGAACTGTACACGAAGGCTACGATGGAAATCGCCGTGTGGGACGCGCACTCCGGCGAAGAGCGCATCAGGATCGACGCGGATAGCGCCTACATCAACGAGATCGCCTTCCATCCGTCGAAGCCGCTCCTCGCTGCGTCAACCGGGGAGGGGCCCGTCCACGTGTGGAGCACGGAGACGGGGGAGCATCTCCGGGCGTTCGTGGGCCCAGAGGGTGCCACGGCGCGCATCAGCTTTGACAACGACGGCGACCGGCTCGCAGCGTCAGCCACCGACCGGAGCGCGTGGGTCTGGGAGGTCGACACCGGCGAGGTCGTGCAACACTTCCCGGACGTGTACGGAGGCAGCTTCAGCGCGGGCTATGACATGCACATCCTCCTGTCGAACGATGGGCAGACCCTCATTACATCGAATGAGACACAGGGCGAGTGCTTTTCCGTGTGGAGCCTCGACTCTCGGGAGCGCCAGAGCAGCCTCTGCGTGCCGCAGGTCCAGGCCTTTGCCCGGCAGCAGAGCTTCGTCCGCACAAGCTACGCGACGTTGGACGAGTTGCGATTTTTCCGACGGGCAGGCTCGTCGATGATTGTGTTCTCGTCCAACGATGTCGTCACCCTCATCGACGGGAGCGCGTCGAACATCCACGCACTGCCGCGCGCGATGACCACCGTGGAGCGCGCGGCCGCCTGTGAAACGGACGAGGGGTCGTGGTTGAGCCTAGCGCCCCAATTCGGCAGCGTCGCGATGCTCTGGGACCTGACGGCTGGCCGTCCCATCCAGCGTGTGAACCTGGACACAGAGCATGGGACCTACAGCTACAGCCCTGATTGTGAAACCCTGGCCACCGCCGCCGTGGACGATGTGTTTCTCCGCGACGTGGCTGCGGACTCGGTGCGTAGCAGGTTCCAAGGGTACCCACCCCCGGAGCTGCTGCCCTGGATGCGCTACCAGGACGTAACCTACAGTCCCGATGGGGCGTGGATCGCCACCGCCGGAGGCGAGACGGAGGGAAACGCGACGGAGGTGGTCATCCGCGACGCCACCACGGGCGAGGTCCGCCTGGCGTGGGACGCGGAAGAGCCGCCCCAGCAGGTGCGATGGCTCCGCTTCAGCCCGGACGCTCGCGTCGTGGCAACGATCGGGTCTGACAACCAGGAAGGGGCGACCACGGGTCTGCACCTCTGGGACGCGACGTCGGGCGCGCGGCTCCGAACCCTCGAATACGCTCGCCACCTTGGCGTGGACCAGCAGCCGGCAAGCTTCAGCGCGGACGGACAGCGGATCGCAGGGGAAACGAGCCTGCTGCGGAGAAATCGGCGTCCGGGAGGCATCACCGTGTGGGACGTCGAGAGCGGAGCGGAGGTCTACACGGTCGAGGGCGACACGCCGGTCCGCTTCAGCCCGGACGGGCGCTGGCTCGTCACGGGCGGGCCCAACGCGTCGCTTCGGGTTTGGGAGGCGGACACGGGCGCTCTCCACGCTGAGCTCGAAGGGCATACCAACGTCGTCACCTCAGTGGACTTCGTGGCTTCGGGCCACTTTCTGGCGAGCAGCAGCTGGGACAATTCGGTGCGGTTCTGGGAGCTCCAGACCGGACAAGAACGGGCGCGCGTGCTGACCAACGACGAGAGCTGGTTGGTCGTGGCCCCAGACGGGCGGTTCGATGCGCCCGACCTGGAGCGCATCGCCGAGGCGGTGTGGGTGGCGCCCGACGATCCGCTCTACCCGCTCGCCATCGAAGCGTTCATGGCCGACTACTACGAGCCGCGCTTGCTAGCCCGGATTCTGGAGGGCGAGCGCTTTCCACCCATCGCCGATCTTTTGGACCGCAACCGCGTCCAGCCCGTCGTGCGCATCTCACGCGTCGATTTCGCGCCAGACGGCACCGCTTCGTTCAGCGTAGTCGTCGAGGGGCAGGCGCGCACCTACCGGGGAGCGCGGCACGAGAGCGGGGCCTACGACCTCCGCGTCTTCCGCGATGGCCAACTCATCGACTGGCGTGACGGTCGTTTGGTCACAGGCACAGACAGCGTCCGCGTTCGCTTCGAAGGCGTGCCCATCGCCTCGGGTGCCGACTCGGTGACGGTAAGCGCGTATGCCTTCAACGAGGAGCGCATCAAGAGCGCCACCGCGACGGTGCGAGCAGCCGTCCCGCTGCGCAAGGCCGCGCCGCCGCCCCGCCGCGCAATCGTGGTGTCCTTCGGCGTGGATCGGTTCGATGACCCGGCTTGGAATCTGGGGTATGCCGTGGCGGATGCTGAGGCCTACCAGCAGGCCCTGCCGGACGCGCTCGCCTCAACGGACACCTACGACGAGATCATCCGCGTCGCGCTCACATCGTCCGACGAAGCGGCGCGGTCCACGAACGCCACCGCCGCAGCGTTACGCGGCGTCCTGGCCCTGCTTGCCGGTACCGAACTCGATGCGGAGGCGCGCGAGGCCCGCGCGTCCATTCCGGGTGCGGAACGCCTCACGAAAGCCACGCCGGACGATGTCGTGCTGCTGACTGTCTCTACGCACGGGTACACGGATGACCAGGGAACGTTCTTTCTCTTCCCGTCGGACCTGCCCGCCTCCTCGGAGGCGTCGCGTGCTGGAGGCGGGCGCACGCTTGGCCCCACCGTGCTCGACGCGGCCGTGTCGTCGGAAGAACTCACCGACTGGCTTCGGCCGCTCGATGCAGGCGACATTACGGTGGTGATCGACGCGTGCCACGCCGCCGCCGCTGTGGAGGGGAGTGCGTTTAAGCCAGGGCCGCTCGGGAGCCGTGGGCTCGGTCAGCTGGCCTACAGCAAGGGCATGCGCATCTTGTCCGCCACGCAGGCCGCCGACGTGGCCCTCGAAACGGACCAGCTTGGGCTTGGGCTGCTCACCTACGCCCTCGTGAGCAACGGGCTGCGGAGCGGCCTCGCCGATGGCGCGCAGGTACGCTCGTCGCCGGATGGGCGCATCACGCTCACCGAGTGGTTGCAGTACGGCGTCCGGCGCGTGCCCGATCTCCACGAGGCGCTTCGCTCGGGCGACCCGAGCGCGATCGAACTGGGGCGGAGTGGATCCCTCACCGGCACCCCGACGGCCAAGTATCTGCAGACGCCCTCGCTCTTCGACTATGGTCGCCGGGTGGATCCAGTCCTAGCCAGACCGATGGTTGACTGACGACAGCGGACCGAGGCCACGAGGCGTTCAGCGGAGACGCCAGGCGGTGGATCTGGGCACGACCTACCGGTCCACGCGCATCAGCTTGAGCTCGTAGAACCATAGGTCGTCGTTCGGCACGTCGAGGCGGAGTTCCTCGATCTCGTTGGCCGGGCTGAGGACGAACTGCGCGTTGCCGGAGCCATACCACGCGTACGCCTCGCGCCAGTCGAGGCGGAAGACGTCGCCGTGGAGGTGCGTGAGGTCGGCGACGAGGTCCGACGCGTCGAAGCGCAGCACGAGGCCTGCGCCCTCAACGTCAATGGTGGCCCCGCCGTAGAGGTCGCTCTCGAAGGAGACGGCGTAGTCGGCGAGCGCGAGCGTGGGCGGCGTGTCGCCCCGGTCCACGGTCGCGCTGTCGATGCGAGCGTAGAAGCCTTCGCGGTTGCTGCGGTCGAAGGGGCGGTAGTCAGCGGCATAGTCACGCACCTGACCCGCCTCGTCCGTCACGCCGAGGTAGGTGTCTACGACGCGGCTCGTGAGCGCCGAGGCCAGCGCAGTCATGCTGTTGGTGAGGACGACCACGCCGAGGTTCTCCTCGGGAACGAGCACGGTGCGGGAGAACATCCCGTCATAGCCACCGCCGTGGTCAATGAGCCGCCGCCCGTGGTAGTCGCGAAGGAACCAGCCGAGGCCGGTGGCGCGAAAGTGCGTGTGCGGGTTGCGGGCGCGGGCCCCTCGGCTGATTGGAATGACCGTGTGCGGCGACCACATCGTGTGCTGCTGGTCCGCGGAGAAGAGCGTGACCTCGTCCCCAGAGCCAGACGTGAGCGTGCCGCCGGCGAGTTGGAGCCGCATCCACCGCGCGATGTCGTCCACGCTGCTGATGAGCGCGCCCGCCGCGCCCATCGCGTCCCAGTTCATCCATTCCACTGTGACGAGCGAGTCAGGAAACGGCTTGTGCGGCGTCGCGACGTTGTCGAGCGCGGACAGCGCGTTCGTGCTCGTGACGGTGCGGTCCATGCCGAGCGGATCGAGGATACGCTCGCGGACGACCTCCGCCCACGGCTGGCCCGTCACGGCGCGAATCACCTCGCCGGCGGTGATGACCATGAGGTTCGAGTAGCCGTACGACGCGCGGAACGGCCCCGCCGGGTCGAGGTGGCGCGCGCGGCGGACGACCTCCTCGGCGGTGTAGTCGGTGTCGTACCACAGCAGGTCGCCGCTGAAGGTGCCGAGGCCGCTGCCGTGGCTGAGCAGGTCGCGCACGCGCATCGACTCGGTGACGTACGGGTCGTAGAGCTCGAAGTAGGGCAGATGGTCCACCACGCGGTCGTCCCAGCCCAGCCGCCCTTCATCGACGAGCATCGCCAACAGCGCCGCCGTAAACGCCTTTGTGTTCGAGGCGATGGCAAACAGCGTGTGCTCATCGACCGGATGATCTGCGCCGAGCGTCCGCGTGCCGTAGCCTTTCGCGTGCACCACGGCGCCGTCCTTCACGATGGCAACGGCGAGCCCCGGCACCGGCCAGTCGTCCAGCGCCGCCTCGATGTAGGCGTCCAGCGCCGCGAGGTCTGCGTCACCGGGTTGGGCGACAGCGACCGGGGCGACGGCGAAAAGGGCAGCAAGGGAGAGCGCGGCGAGGAGTACGGGGCGGAGCATGGCGGAGCGGGGTAAGGACAAGGAGTCGCCCGCAACATACAGCGCTGCTCAGCTATCGTAGCGGTACACGAGCGACTCGGCCTTGGCCGGTCCCTTGATGATCCACGTGAGCCTAAGGTAGTCGGGCTCAAGGTCAAGCCGCGCGGTGTAGCGGTCGTCGCCGCACACGTGGGGTGCGGTCGAGCGCCAGAGCATTGGGGTCTCCGGGGCAAGGTCGAAGAGCAGGACAGGATGGTTGACGCCGAAGCGCAGGTGCTCCAGCTGTAAGAGCGGCGACGGACCAGCGTGCTTCGTCCAGCGGTAGACGTTGTGGAAGACGAAGGGGGCGCCTCGTCCCGGTGTAAAGAGCCCGCTCTCCTCGAAGCCGAGCGCGTCGTCCGACGGGTGCGACACGATAACTTGGCCCTTGCCTTGGCCCGTCCATCCCGTCGAGCTCGTCGATTTCGCGTCGAAGTACAGCGATCGCACGGCCGCAATCCGCTGCCAGAGCAGGTCGAGTGTGTTGATGCTGTCGATCAAAACGCGAGCGAGGCTTGGATGCGGTAGTAGATGTCGAGGTCGTCCCAGTCCACGTCGCGGTCGATCTCGCCCCAGGGCGCGGCGAGGCCGAAGCTGTGGAGGAACTCGAAGCCGCCGAGCGAGAGCACGTTCTTCGCCTCGGCCCCGACGCCCGTGCGCCGGATCGTGTCGTCGAAGTCCGCCCCCGTCCAGACGAGGGCGGCGTCGGTGAAGAGCGAGAAGCCGGTGCGCCCGAAGCCGAGAAAGCCCAGGATGGTCGTCTGGAGGTCAATCGTGGGCGGGAGGCGGTATTCGAGCGTGCCGAAGAGGACGCGGTCGCCGAGCGCGGGCCGCCGGTAGCCGCGCACACGCTCCAACTCGTCGTTCGTGAGCGCGCCGTAGATCGGGACGAAGAGGTCGAGGTCGTCGAAGCGGGCGAGGCCGAGCACGTCCTGCGCGAAGCCGCCGCCGAAGCGCGCCTGGGCGCGGCCGTAGACGTAGAACCGCCCGACGCCGAGCGGGTCGGGGAGGACCGAGTACGCCGCGAGGTCGGGCAGCGCAAACGTGCCGCCGGTGTTCACCTCGGGCACGCCGACCGTCAGCCGGGCGCGCACGCCGAGGCCGTCGAGCGGGTGGATCACGTTGAAGCGGTAGGGGCGGAGCTGCTTGTAGGCCAGTCCGAAGCGGAGGTCGGCACGGGTGCCTTCCTCGGGTACCGGGAGCGACCCGCCGGCCACGTCCACCGAGCCGATGTCGGCGAAGTCCTCGGCGGCGAACGGCTCGGCGTAGGCGAGGCGGAGCCGGAGCGCGGCCGAGAGCGCGGTGTACGGGCGGTCGAGCCAGTCGAGCGGCCAGACCGCCGCCACGTCCCCGCCGCTGAGGTTCTCCACGAGCACGTCGTCGCCGTAGAACTGCGACGCGCCGGGGAGGCGGTAGCCGCGGAAGACGAGGCTCGGCGAGAGCGTGTTGTTGATGTAGGTCCCGAGCGCAAAAGTCTCCCCGGCAAAGTCGGGGATCGAGAGGCCCGCGATGAGGCCGAGTTGGTGCTTGCCGAGCGGCTCCAGCCACGACGTGGTCCCGAAAATCCCGAAGTCCTCCGCACTGTTGTAGTAGGGAAACGCGATGCTAAAGGCGTGCGTGAGGTTGGCGAACGAGTTGTACGCGTAGCGGTCCCGGATGAGCGACGCGTCTGGCTCGATGTGGTAGGGCACCTGGGTGCTGGGCCGGTGCGTCGTCCAGGCGCGGTAGGCGGGCGGCACGATCGTCGGCGCGGGCTCTACGGTCAGCGCGCGGTCCGCCGGGACGAGGTAGGCGCGGTCGCGCTGCTTCGTGTCCGTCGAGCGAAGCAGCAGGCGACCAGCAGGATGCGTCGAGTCGGCGGGGAGCCAGGCGTCCACGTCGGCCCCGTTGAAGAGGTAGGTGAGGCGGGTGGCGGGTAGTTCTCCGTTGTCCGAACCGCCCCCCCCGCTTAGCTCCCCCTGAAGGGTCGCAAAGCTGTCCCCCCCGCGAACGAGGGGGACAGTCTGCGAAGGAGACTGATCGGAGTCGGCGAGATCTGTGGGGGCGATCGTTTCAGTACTCAGGTCCGCCACGAAGACGTTCGGCACGTCGTCGCGCATGGAGGTGAAGGCGAGGCGCTGGCCGTCGGGGCTCCACACCGGGCCGCGGTTGTCGACGCCCTCGTCCGCGAGGTCGGCCAGCGACGTCACCGCCCCCGTCTCCGCGTCGATGACGATGAGGTCGCGCGTGCCGTCGGCGTCGAAGCGGGCCGCAGCGAGGCGTGCCCCGTCGGGGCTCCACGTCAGCCGGGTCAGCTGAACGTCGCCGGTGAAATCCGTCAGCGGCGTTTCGGCGTCCGTCGTCAGATCCAGTATGAACACGTTCGCCGTGCCTGTCGGGCCGATCCCCACGAAGGCGACGCGGTTACCGTCGGGCGCATACGTCGGGCTGTGCGCGCGGCGGTTGTCCGTGAGCTGGACGGTGCGTTCCGTCTCGGTGTGCACGACGTAGAGGTCGTTGATGAGCGCGCCGTGCCGGCCGCGATGCCGCCGCGCGTAGGCGATGTGCTGGCCGTCGGGGTGCCAGGCGAACGGAGCCTGCACCGCGCCCTCGGCGAGGACCTTGACGTTGCGGCCATGTTCAGCGATCGCGAGCGAGTCGCCGGGGTTGGTCATCACGTAGAGCCGCCGCACGGGCCGCGCGATCGTCGAGAGCGTGAGGCCTGCGATCTGGCTCGTGTCCGGGCTGGCTGCCACGTGGTAGTGGTACTGCCCCGGCAGCGGCAACGGGTCGGTGGCGAGCGAGTCGAGGCGCTCCATCTGGCTCGCCATCGTGTTGTAATAGACGTTGACGTGCTTGCGCCACTCGCTGTAGAAGCTGGCGTACGACTCGCCGGTCGTAGCTTGGAACGCCGCGTAGAAGTCGTGGACCTTGAAATAGGGAAGGGGGAGTGGTCCGAGGGTGATCGGCTTGCGGTGGGCAAGGAGGTTCACGATGGTCGAGTCGCCGTAGCGTTCGGCGAGGTAGCGCGTCTGGCTGTTGCCGACGGCGTAGCGGAGTCGTCCATTCCACGCGCTCGTGCCGTCGGTGTAGCTCAGCCGGTCTTCGAAGACGGCGGTGCGAAGCCAGCGTTCGCCGCGCTGCGCGTCCCATGCCTCGGTGAGGTACTGCGCCACGCCCTCCGCCCAGAAGCTTGGGATCGGGCTCGCGATGACGTACTGCAGCGATTGCAGCAAGCCCAAGTTGGTCTGGATGGCGCGGTAGTGGAAGAGGTGCGCCAACTCGTGCGAGAGCACCTTACGCAGCCACTTCACGTCGCCGGTCCAAATCGTGGCGACATCGTTGACGTGCACCCAGACCGTCGTGAAGCCGGCCGAGCCGACGTTGAAGGCGATGCCGTTGGCGATCTCGTCCTCGTCGGAGAGATAGATGCGCAGCGGCCGGTCGAAGGTGAGGCCGCCGAACGCGACCGAGAGCGAGTCGTAGGTCACCTCCGCGATGGCTGCGGCGTGCGCCTCAATGCCCCCGAGCCGGGCCGGGTAGGCGATCTCGAAGTGCTCGGTCTCCGCGACCTGCCAGTCCAACTCGGGGTGGTTGCGCCCGTTGAAGAAGCTGAAGCCCTGCGCCGCAGCATCGCTGGCGATGCCGAAGAGCAGAGCAAAAAACAGAAACGAGCGCATGGCGGCGAGGCAGGAGAGCATGGGCGGTGCAGGCGTGGGGCGTCCGTCGCCACGATACCACATCGGCGCGGCGCGGTTTTGCGAGCGCTCGTACGGCCGACCTGGACGCGAGTGACAGAGACCGCAGCTGTGCCGTACACTCCGAGGCCCACCCCCGCTTCGTCTGCCCCCGTGCGCCCGTGTTCGACTGGATCTACGACCCGCAGGCCTGGGTCGCGCTCGCCACCCTCACGTCGCTCGAAATCGTCCTCGGGATCGACAACATCGTCTTCATCTCGATTCTGACCGGGCGGCTCCCCGAGGAGCAGCAGCCACGGGCGCGCTTCATCGGCCTCGGGCTGGCGATGGGCATGCGCATCGCGCTCCTCTTCTCGATCGCGTGGGTGATGAGCCTCACCGAGCCGCTCTTCACGATACCGTTCCTCGACACGCTCACCGGCTTCGGCGAGTCGGCGCGGCACGGCATGGCCCTGCTGGGCGAGGCGACCGGCCTCACCGACGGCCCCGCGACACTCACCGGTCGTGACCTGATCCTGCTCGTGGGCGGCTTTTTCTTGGTCGGCAAGGCCACCCACGAGATCCACAACAAGCTCGAAGGCGACGCCGAACAGCACGGCACCGCCAAGAAAACGGCGAGCTTCGGCTCGGTCCTCGTTCAGATTGCCATCCTCGACATCGTCTTCTCCCTCGATTCGGTCATCACCGCGGTGGGCATGGCCGACGACATCGCCGTGATGGTGATCGCGGTCGTGATCGCCGTCGGCATCATGATGATCTCGGCAGGGCCGGTGTCCGACTTTGTCCACAAGCACCCCACGGTGAAGATGCTCGCGCTGGCGTTCCTGATCTTGATCGGCGTGACGTTGATCGCCGAGGGGCTGAACCAGCACATCCCGAAGGGCTACATCTACTCCGCGATGGCGTTCTCGCTGTTCGTCGAGGTGCTGAACCTCCGCGCCAAGTCCGCGAAGAAAACGCCGCCCTCGCCCGTTGAACTCCACGGGATCAACTACGACGAGTACCCCGTCGCTGGGCAGATGCCCGGGGACGATGCTTAGCCAAACGGCGCCTTGCCAGACGATGCCTAGCCAGCCACGAGAGTCATGAGCCCTATCCTGTTGCGTATCGCGTGTTGCGTGTGCGGATCGAACGCTGGACGCGGCCTCGTTGCTAGACGTCGAGGCATCGAGATTCGGGGGGGGCAGGCAAGCCGCATCCTGCCTCTGATGCTGCTCACCGTGCTACTCGGGTGCGGCACGCCCACCGACGCCACGCAGGCGCAGCCGACCGGAGCGGCGGAGTCGGACACGGCGTACGTCTACCGCTCAGCCAGCCGCGACGGCATCGGCAAGTTCTACATGGGCCGCGAGATCTCGCGCGTGATGGGCCACCGCGGGGCCGCGTGGCTAGAGCGCCCCGACCGCGAGCGCACCGAACGTCCCGATTTGGTCATCGAAGGCCTCGCGCTGCTCTCCAACTACACCGTCGCCGATGTGGGGGCGGGAACGGGCTACTTCACCTTTCGCATCGCCGAGGCCGTCCCGCAGGGCCGCGTCTTCGCCGTCGACATCCAGCCCGAGATGCTCGCCATCATCGAGGAGCGCCAGCAGGAACTCGGCCTCGACAACATCACGCGCATCCTCGGCACCGAGTCCAGTCCCGAACTCCCGGCCGACACGCTCGACGCGACGCTCCTCGTGGACGCCTATCACGAGTTCGCCTACCCCCGCGAGATGCTCGCCGCGATCTACGCCGCGACGAAGCCTGGCGGCAAGCTCGTGCTGATCGAGTACCGCGGCGAGGACCCGACCGTGCCGATCAAGCCGCTTCACAAGATGACCGAGGCGCAGGTGCGCCTGGAGCTTGAGGCGGCGGGGTTCACCTTCGTCGCCAACCGCGATTTTCTCCCGCAGCAGCACTTCTTGGTCTTTGAGAAGCCGGGGTGATCAAGGCAACTATCGCGTGCGTCATCCTGAACTCGTTTCAGAGCCGGAGGCCGGCGAAGCCAACCCCTGACGGTCTCGCAGTTCCGGTGTACTGCTGAGATGCTGAATCAAGTTCAGCATGACAAATCAGGAGCGGAAATGGCGCCCCGAAAACGAGTTCGGGGAGATCAGCCTGCGGTCTACTAGAATGAGAGCCACCCGCTCGTACCAGGGATCTCCGAGACGGCGACCGATCTTGGTCACCTTCAGCGCCTCGCTGAGCGCAAACTCGCGCTTCGGGTCCTTTACGCGGTCGACGATGCGAAGCCAACGCGTGATTTCTGCGATGGCAAAGCGTGGGTTGACCTCGGGATAGAGGTCATGACCCGCGCGACGATCTGCCCAAGAGCAAGCCATGTTGCTGTTGGGATGGCGTCGGTTTGCTTCGCCGAGGATGTCTGCGAGCAGGTCAGGTGCAGGGAGGGGAGTCTCCGATGGCACTTGGTTCAGCCAACCGCTAAGCGTGAAGCGCGGTACGTCACTCATCGGACTCCAATACGCTCACACGCCCACACCCCGAGTCGGTCCGGCGGCGAGCACTTCGGCGGGGACGGCGGCGGCGTACTTCTCGAAGTTCGCGGCGAACATGTCGGCGAGCTGCTGCGCCTTCTCGTCGTAGGCGACCGGATCGGCCCAGGTGTCGCGGGGATTGAGGACGCCGTGCGGGACGTCAGGCACCTCCTTCGGGACGTGGAGGCCGAAGAAGGGGTCGGTGAACGTGCCCGTGTAGTCAAGCTGGCCGCGGAGGGCAGCGTTGACCATCGCGCGGGTGTAGGCAAGCTTCATGCGCGAGCCGACGCCGTAGGGGCCGCCCGTCCAGCCGGTGTTGACAAGGAAGACGCGCGCGCCGTGGCGCTCGATTTTCTCACCGAGCATCTTGGCGTAGGCGGTGGGCGGGAGCACCATGAACGGCTCGCCGAAGCAGGCCGAGAACGTCGCCTTGGGCTCGGTCACGCCACGCTCCGTGCCCGCTACCTTGGCCGTGTAGCCGCTCAGGAAGTGGTACATCGCCTGCGCGGGCGTCAGCCGCGCGATGGGCGGCATCACCCCGAACGCGTCGGCAGTGAGCATGACGACCGTCTTCGGGTGCCCGCCCATGCCCGTCGGCGAGGCGTTCGGGATGTGGACAATCGGGTAGGAGAGCCGCGTGTTCTCCGTGATCGTCACGTCGTCGAAGTCGATGCAGCGGTGGGCGTCGAGGACGACGTTCTCGGCGATGGTGCCGAAGAGCTTGGTCGTGGCGTAGATCTCGGGCTCGCCTTCCTCCGAGAGCTTGATGGCCTTGGCGTAGCAGCCGCCCTCGAAGTTGAACACGCCGTCGTCCGACCAGCCGTGCTCGTCGTCGCCGATGAGCGTTTTGCTCTGGTCGGCGGAGAGCGTGGTCTTGCCCGTGCCCGAGAGGCCGAAGAAGACCGCCGCGTCGTTCTCGTTGCCGAGCGCGTGGTTGGCCGAGCAGTGCATCGGCAGCACCCCCTGCTGTGGCAGCAGGAAGTTGAGGGCGGAGAAGATGGACTTCTTGATTTCCCCCGCGTAGTTCGTCCCGCCGATCAGGACGAGGCCGCGCTCCAGGTTGAGGAGGATGAACGTGTCCGAGTTCAGCCCCTCATCGCCGAAGCGGTCGCCCTTGAAGCCGGGGAGGTCGATGACCGTGAAGTCCGGCGCGAAGTCGGCGGTCGGGTCGTCTGGCCGCAGGTCTTCCACCGGCGGACGGATGAACATGTTGTGCGCGAAGAACGAGTGCCAGGCGAGCTCCGTGACGATGCGCACCTTGAGGCGGTAGCGCGGGTCGGCTCCCGAGTAGACGTCGCGGACGAAGAGGTCGCGTCCGGTGACGTAGTTGCCCATCTTCGCGAGCAGGCCATCGAACGTCTTCTCCGAGATGGCCTTGTTCACGTCGCCCCAGCCGACGAAGTCGCCCGTCGTCGACTCCTGGACGATGAAGCGGTCGTTGGGGCTGCGGCCTGTGTGGGGGTCGGTGCGCGTCACGAGCGGGCCGCCGTCGGCGACGCGGGCCTCGCCGCGCCGGATGGCGATCTCGTAGAGCCGCGCCGGGGAGATGTTGTAGAAGAGCGTCTGCGTACGGTCGAGACCGAGGCGCGTGAGGTGCTGGAGGACGGGCGCCGGAGCGTTCATGAGAGCGCTGGGGTCGGATGGAGAAGAGGATATCCTACAACAAACAGCGATCCGAGGTTCAGGTCAAGCGGGCTCGCATGTGTAAGCGGTTACCTTAATCGAAGCCTCGCTGAGCCGGGATCCGGAGTCGCCATTCCGGTGCACGCGAGGCCAGCTCGGTCGGTCGTTGCTACCGTTCACGCCGGCCGCGAGGCCATTCCGCTTACCCTGAAGCTGCTGGGAATCGACCGCGTCCACCGAAGGAAGGTGGCGGGTATATTCCGCGCACGCTGCGAGGTCCCGGCCTCGCGAGCGGCCCCCTTACGCTAGACCGCGTCACGCTCTGCGTCCTATGGCTCGTTTGCTTCTCGCTCTGCTCCTCCTCGCGACTTCGCCCTGGGCCCTGGCTCAGGATGCCGAGTTGCCGATCGACCTCAACGTGGATACCGCCACGTTCCTCTACGACGTGGACCTCTCGCTCATGGAGGTCTACCTCGCCGTCGGCGCGGCCTCGCTCTCCTACGAAAGCACTGAAGGCGGATTTGCTGACGAGGTAGAAATCCAACTAGCCCTGCGCCCGGCATCGGCGGCGGCACCCGATGGCGCGAGCACCATGCCGATCTTCGCCGACACGCTGGACCTCCAGTTTCAGGTAGCCGACACCACAGGCCTGGAGTCCGGACAGTATTTCATCCAGCAGGTCCGGGCTGCGGTCCCGCCGGGCGAGTACGTCCTCGAAGTGGCCGTGCCGTCGGAATCAGTCGCGGCGGAAGGCGGCACGCTCTCGGTGCGGAAAGACCTCGTCATCCCCGACTACGCCGAAGAGGGCCGAGTCCGCCTGTCGGACCTCACGGTCGCGTCGTCGATCGCGCGTGCCGACGCGCAGGCCGACCCGTCGTTCACGAAGAACGGGCTTGTGATCCGCCCAAGCCCGAGCCGGCTCTTCGGGACGGGCTCGGAGCGGCTGTTCTACTACACCGAAGCCTACGGGCTCGGCGGCGCGGACTCCGGCGGCTCGTACACGCTGCTCGCCCGGGTGACGCAGGCCAACCTCTCCCAGCCGATCGACGGCTTCGAGCGGCGCGAGTCGCGCGCGGCCCGCTCCCCAGACGTGCTGGTCGGGCTCTTCGACGTGAGCACGCTGCCCAGCGGCTCCTACTTCCTGCGCCTCGTGCTCCTCAACGACGACAACGAGGCCCTCGCCGAGCAGTCGCAGAAGTTCTTCGTGTTCAACCCGGGCGTCGCGGAGCCTGAGGTGGTGCGGCAGCCCGCTGCGGAGGACTACATGGCCACCCTCTACGCGTCCATGCCTGCCGACGAGCTGGACGAAAACGTCGCGCACGCGAAGGTGATCGCCACCGCGCGCGAGCAAAGCCGGTTGCGCGACCTGCAGTCCGAGGACGCCAAGCGGGAGTACCTCGCCGAGTTCTGGCGCAGCCGCGATCCCAACCCGTCGACGTCCATCAACGAGGCGCGCCGCGACTTCTACGACCGCCTCCGCGAGGTGGAAGACCGCTACGGTTCCAACTTTCAGGAAGCCTACGAGACGGACCGGGGGCGCGTGCTGCTCAAGTACGGCTACCCGTCGGGCATCGATCCACGCCGTTCCAACACAGAACTCCAGCCGCACGAGGTCTGGGAATACGATAACATTCCAGGGCAGGGCCGGTCGCTCTTCGTGTTTGCAGACCTGGATGGGTTCGGGAGCTACGAGCTGATCCACTCGGATGTGGTGGGCGAGGAGTCGCGGCCGAACTGGCAGGTGCTCCTGCGGCGGTGACGATGCGAGCAGCCCGAGACGCAGCAGCGCAGGCCCATGCCGGTGCGCTGGCCCACGCGGCCACGACGGTGCAGCGTGGCGGGGTGCTCGTCTATCCGACGGAGACCGTCTACGGCATCGGCGGCGACCCTTTCGACGCCGCGATGGTGGACCGCGTACGCGCCATCAAAGGCCGCGACGCGACCAAGCCGATGCTCGCCATCACCGACCGCTGGGGCCGCGTAGCCGAATGGACCTCAAACGTGACGGGCCTGCATCGCACGCTCATGGCAGCGACTGACGAGGAGGGGCGGCCGCTTGCGGTCACGCTGCTCTTCGAGGCAGGCCCGGGAGCGCCGCCGTCCCTCGTGAGCCAGGTTGGGCTGATCGGGATTCGCCGGACGCCGGACACGCTCGGGCAGGCGCTCGTGGCCGCCTGCGGCACGGCGCTGCTCTCGACGAGCGCCAACCGCTCCGGCGAACCTCCCGCGTCTACGTTCACGGACCTCGACCCGCGCGTGGTCGAGGCTGCCGACTACGCGTTTGATGCGGGCCGACCGCTCGGCGGGACGCCCTCTACCGTCGTGAGGGTGCAGGGCGAGGCCCTCGTCGTCATCCGCGAAGGGTCCGTCAGCGAGGCAGCGTTGCGCAGGGTGCTTGTATAAGAACCTGTTTGGCAAGAGCAGTGATAGGCTGAACGCGGCGGCGACGGACCGCCTTCTGCGTTGCGTTGCATCGCTGATGCGGGCGCATTGCCTGCCTCACGCGCCTTGAGGGCGGTTGTCACGCTCGCGTTCGCCTTGACCCTCCCTTGCCAAACGGTTTCTGAGGCTGCCCCCCGACGACCCTAGCTCCGCTCGATGTGGACGCTACCGTTGCCGGTGCGCGCGCGCAGGAGCGGGCCGCCGTCGCCAAGCGTAAACTCGACGCGGCGGTCGATGCGCCCCTGGACGGTGATCGGGAAGTCAACGTTGAGCCGCCCGTTGCCGGTGCCCGAGGCGAAGCGGCCGGAGTAGTCGTCGGGGATGTAGAGCTTCACTGCGCCGTTGCCAGACCGCACGTCGAGGCCTTTGCCGTCCCAGGTCGGCCCGTCGAGCTCAATCACAAGCACGCCGTTGCCGGTGCTTCCTTGCACGTCGCCGCCGAGGTTGATCATGCGCACGCCCCCGTTGGAGGTGTTGAACCGGATCGTGCTCGCGACCTCTACGATGCGGATGCCGCCGTTGCT
>JBCDFF010000017.1:0-24400 GCA_039178415.1 Bacteroidota bacterium | reverse complement strand
GCGTCACCAACTCTGCGCCAAGGGCGTGGATGGTCTCTGCACGTTGCACCCAGCGCTGACCTTGCGCCTTGGCTAGCTCGTCCCCACAGCCGGCCATGATCGTGCCGATGCTTTCAGGTGTCATTTCGAAGTGGCATTGGAGTCCTAGGACCCGGTCGCCCCAGAGATACACCTGTGTCTCACACAGAGGAGTGCGGGCGAGGTGAACCGCGCCCGCAGGCAGAGCAAACGTCTCGCCGTGCCAGTGAAATACCGGAAACGACGCAGGTGCCTGCGCAAACATGGGGTGGGCGCGGCCTTCGGGCGTGAGCGATAGGGGAAACCAACCAATCTCTTTCTGGCCGACAGGCACAACACGGCTCCCAAGGACATCGGCGATGAGCTGAGCGCCCAGGCAGACTCCCACGACGGGCTTGCCATCGTCGATGGTCCCCCGGATGAATGCCTTTTCGTTGGCGAGCCACGGGTAGCGGTCTTCCTCGTAGATATTCATCGGCCCGCCCATCACCACCAACCCGTCGAATGCGCCTGGGCTAGGAAGTGACACACCGTTGTAGAGGTGGGCCGTTGACAGCGTATGGCCGCGTGATTGCGCCCAGGTAGCGACGTAGGCGGGGCCCTCGAAGGGGACGTGTTGTAGGACGTACAGGCGCATGGGCGTCACGAGCGTATACAAAGGTGATCAGAAGCGAACCAGATTGGGCTCTTCGCAGCCAACCGTAAAACTTAAGCTGAATAGAAACAGGCGCAAAGTGGGCCGTTAACGCAAAGCAGCGAGGTCATCTCGGAGATGCCTCGCTGCACAGATGGACCGGCGGGAGTGGCTACCGCTGGCTGAGGGGCTTAACGCGTCGTTGCGCTGAGCCGGTGTAGGCGGCAAGTGGGCGGATGAGCCGGTTGTCCCCGATCTGCTCAAAGTAGTGGGCGCACCAGCCTGTGATGCGGCTCATCACGAAGAGCGGCGTGTAGAAGTCAATCTCGATGCCCATGAGGTAATACGCCGGGCCTGCGACGAAGTCGACGTTCGGGTAGATGTTCTTCGCTTCGAGCATCGTGCTTTCGACGGCGTCCATCATCTCGATGAGGTCCATGCGGTCGCTCATCATGGCCAGGCCCCGGAGGTAGGTCCGCATGGTCGGCACGCGCGAGTCCCCCGAGCGGTAGACCCGGTGGCCGAAGCCCATGATTTTCTTTTTGCTTGCGAGGGCGTCAGTGACCCAGGCGCGCCCTTCGTCGGGACCGTCGATCTCTAGCAGCATGTACATCACGGCCTCGTTCGCCCCGCCGTGGAGCGGGCCCTTGAGCGCGCCGATCCCGCCTGTGATGGCGCTGTTGAGGTCCGAAAGGGTCGAGGCGATAACTCGGCAGGCGAACGTGCTCGCGTTGAAGCCGTGTTCGGCGTAGAGGATCATCGAAACATCGAACGCCTTGACGACCTCGGGAGCGGGTACCTCGCCCGTCATCATGTAGAGAAAGTTCTCCGAGAAGCCGAGATCGGCGCGGGGAGAAACGGCGCTGAGGCCTTTGCGCCGTCGGTGGTCCGCCGCGACGAAGGTGGGAATCTTGGCAAGCAGGCTCATCGCATGCTCACGCTGCGCCTCGACGGCGTCGGCGAAGCCGCGGTTTTTCTGCGCGCCCAGTGCGGCAAGGCCAGCGCGCAGTACGTCCATCGGGTGCGCGTCGTCGGCGAAGGTGCTGAGCAGCGCCAGGTGGTCGGCCGACAGCCCGCGACGACCTCGTTCGATGTCGGTGAAGCGTGCCAACTGCTCGGTGTTGGGCAGTTCGCCGTGCCACATCAGGTACGCGACCTCCTCGAAGGAGGCATGCTCGCAGAGCTCCTCGACGGGGTAGCCCCGGTAGGTGAGCGAGTTGGTCTCGGGCATCACCTTCGAGACGGCCGTCTGGTCTACGGTGACGCCAAAGAGGCCTTTATGGATGGTCGGAGCTTCCATGGTCGAGATCGGAAAAAATGAGGGGGGATCTGATCGTAGGGGTGCTACAAGCGGAAGTCGAAAATGGACTGGTCGAACGCGTTGTAGGCTTCGTAGTCGACGATGTCGTAGAGGCGCTTACGCGTGAGCATGTCGTCGAGAAGATGGCGCTGGGTGCCGTCCTCGTAGATGCGCGTCAAGCCGTCTTCGATGGCCTTGAGAGCGAAGCGGAGGCTTGTCACCGGGTAGATGACGAGGTTGTAACCGAGATCGCGAAGCTCATCGAGCGTGAAGATGGGCGACTTGCCAAACTCGGTCATGTTGGCAAGCAGCGGTGCATCGACGGCCGCGCGGAAGGCGCGGAACTCGTTTTCGTCCTTAAGCGCTTCGGGAAAGATCATGTCTGCGCCTGCGTCCACGTAGGCCCTGGCGCGTTCGACGGCCGCGTCGAAGCCGAGGACACCCCGCGCGTCGGTCCGAGCGATCAGCAGAAAGTTGGGGTCTGTACGCATCCGGACGGCCGCGCGAAGCTTCTGGATCATCACGTCCGGCTCCACGAGCTGCTTGCCGCCGAGGTGACCGCACCGTTTGGGATTGACCTGGTCCTCGAAGTGGCAGCCCGATAGTCCCGCGGCCTCGAACTCGACGACGGTCCGGCCAGCATTGGTCGCCTCGCCAAAGCCGGTGTCGGCGTCAATGATCGTGGGGAGGTTCGTGACGCGGCTGATCTGCCGACCGCGCATCGCGACTTCTGTGAGGGTCGTTAGGCCGATGTCAGGCAACCCTAGGTCGTTGGCGAGCGCGCCGCCCGAGATATAGACGCCGTCGTACCCAATGCGCTCGATGACTTGCGCGACGATGGGCGAAAACGCTCCCGGAAAGCGTACGAGGTCGCCGGCATCCATGCGGGATTTCAGGCTGGCTCGCTTCTGCGAGGGCACGGTGTCTACGTTGAGCACGGTCGGTGTTGTGTTGCTGGTGGGCTAGAAGATGCCAGCAGCGTCGTTGCGCTCCAGCGTGGCGGCATCGAGCACCACGTTGAGATCGGTAACCTGCGTCGCCGATAGGTCTGGGAGCTGCTGCACCAGGTCGATGAAGCGGTCCCGTTCGCCCCGCGAAATCAGCCCATCGGTCAATGTGTCGAACTTGCGGATGTAGTCAGGCCGCTCGAAGGGTCGGGCGCCGGCCGGGTGTGCGTTGGCTACACCCAGTTCGTCCTCCAGCGTCGACCCGTCGCTGAAGCGGATTACGACCCGACCGCCAAAGGTGCGCTGTTGCGGATCAGGGTGGTGATAGCGCTCGGTCCACGCGGGGTCTTCGGTGGTGACGAGCCTGTGCCAGAGTGCCACCGTGTCGCGGCGCTGGGCGCGGTCCGGCGCATAGCTGTCCACGTGGTGCCACGCCCCGTCCTGGAGCGCAACGGTGAAGATGTACATGATCGAGTGGTCGAGCGTCTCACGGCTCGCCGTTGGATCCATCTTCTGCGGGTCGCCCGCTCCGGTGCCGATCACGTAGTGCGTGTGATGACTCGTGTGGATGGTGATCTGCTCGACCTCGTCCCAAGTCCGGCGCGCGTCTCTCACGGCTGTGCCCATGCGAAACGCAAGGTCAATGAGCGCCTGGCTCTGGTATTCTGCCGAGTGCTCCTTTGTGTAAGACTCTAGGATAGCGCGTTTGGGCTCGCCTGGGCCTGGGAGGGGCACGGTGTAGCGCGCGTCTGGACCGTCGAGCATCCACGCGATCACACTGTCCTCTCCTTCGTAGATCGGCGACGGCGCACCCTCCCCGCGCATCGTGCGGTCCACGGCTTCAATGGCGAGCTTACCAGCGTGGGCCGGCGCATAGGCCTTCCACGTCGAGATTTCTCCCTTCCGGCTCTGACGTGTGGTGAAGGTGACGTGCGTGGCTTGCTGCACCGCCTGATAGACCGTGTCGGTATCGAGTTCGAGGAGCGTACCGATGCCAGCTGCCGCAGACGGTCCTAGGTGCGCAATGTGGTCAATCTTGTGTTTGTGCAGGCAGATCGCCTTTACGAGATCGATTTGGATTTCGTAGCCTGTGGCGAGGCCTCGAACAAGCGCCCGTCCGTCGGCCCCCACCGTTTGGGCAACAGCTAAGATGGGGGGAATGTTGTCTGCGGGGTGGGAGTAGTCCGCAGCGAGAAAGGTGTCGTGGAAGTCGAGTTCGCGCACGGCCGTGCCATTGGCCCACGCGGCCCATTCTGGGGAGACCCGCGCGTCCTTTACCCCAAAGACGGTTGCGCCTCCAACTCGCGCGTGTGCGAGCGCCATAGCTCGCGCCGTCTTCACGGGTCCACGGTTCACAGAAGCAATCGCAACCGACGCGTTGTCGATGATGCGGTTGATGATCATGTCAGTCACATCCGCGTCGACGGCGACGGGGTCTGTCGCAACCCGTGCGATCTTGTGGGCGAGTTGATCCTCGCGGATGAGAGGTTCTTTGGAAGGATAGACGCGTACGAGGTGCTGCTGCATCACCATAGGGAAGGGGAGAGGAGGCCGCTGGGAGCGCTTCCGCTGCGCTCCAGAACAAGGACGACACAGCCGTGTGCGATTGCAACGGACATGGGGTGAGTGCTTCGTGAATCAGGTGTCAGCACCCTTTGACGCTGACTGGCGGCCGGCACGGGTTCATGGATGACGCTGAGCCTGAGATTATTCGCCTGTTCGGGCTCTTCCAGAGCTTGCACACTGGATATCGATAGACTCCAGTGCCAATAATGCTGTTATTGCAAGTTTGACTTGATGCGTTGTGTGAGATCGGTAGCAATCGTCGCATCGAACATGCGCCCGGTGACCGTCTCATACAATTCGATGTAACGGAGCGCGATCTCCACGCGGAACGCATCCGTCAGGTCGGGGAGCGTTTGACCCTCCTTGCCTTGAAAGCCGTGGGCCATCAGCCACTCCCGCACGAACTCTTTCGAAAGCTGCTGCTGCGGTTGTCCCAGCGCTTGCCGTTCCTCGTATCCGTCCGCGTAGTAATACCGCGACGAGTCGGGCGTATGTATCTCATCGATTACTAGTAGGGTACCATCCTCGGTTTTGCCGAACTCATACTTGGTGTCAACCAGCAAGAGCCCACGCTCAGCAGCCATGACCGTGCCCCGCTCGAACAGCGCAAGGGCTACTGCTGCGCATTGATCGACAGTGTCTCCATCGAGTAACCCACGCGCGACAATTTCTGCTTTGGAGATGTTCTCGTCGTGGCCCTCAACAGCCTTCGTCGCGGGGGTTAGGATCGGTGCAGGCAGCGCATCTCCTTGGCGCAACCCGTCTGCGAGCACCTCCCCACATAAGTAGCGAACACCGTTATTGTATGTTCGCCATGCGTGTCCAGCTAAGTACCCACGCACCACGAATTCAATCGGCAGGGCCTTGCATCGCTTTGCAATCGTGACGTTCGGATCTGGGACGTCGATCACATGGTTGGGCGCAACGTCTTTTGTGTGCTCAAGGAAGTACGCGGCCGTTTGATTTAGAACCTGACCCTTGAACGGAATCGTCTGCCGGAGAACGTGATCAAAGGCCGAGATCCGATCGGTGGTGATGAGGACGAGCTGGTCATCCTGCGCGTAGGTGTCACGCACCTTTCCTTGATACCGCTGTCCAAGTCCCTTGAAGTCGGTGGCTCGAAGGGCGTGCGGTAGCTGCTGCTCGATCGCAGCACGAAGGTCTGAACGCCGTGTAGGGGTCATGGTAGCGAGGAATGCAGAGCAGGAGGCGATGCCCAAGTATCGGCATTCGCCACCAGTGCGTGTCCTAGCTGCGATGACCTTTCGTTAGCTTTGGGGAGCCGTCGAGTTGCGGACTACTAGCTCGGGCTCGACATAGCGGTTGATCCGCTCATCAGTATCGTTCTTTATGCGTTGCAAGAGCCGTTCCGTGGCGAGCTTGCCTACCTCGTACATCTTCTGATCGACCGTGGTGAGTCGGAGGTAGCGGCTAAGTTTGAGGTTGTCGTAGGCAACGAGCGACATGTGATCGGGGACCTGCTGGTCACGCGAGCGCATCTCACTCCACGCCCCAAACGCCTGGACGTCCGATGCGACGAAGACGGCGGTGGGTGGGTTGGGCAGTGCGAGCAGCTTCTTCATGGCCTCGGCCCCCGATTCTTCTGAGAACCCGGCGTGCTTCAGCGTGTCGCCCGAAGCGATGAGCGACGGGTCAAACGGAATGCCTGCGTCCTCCAGTGCATGTCGATACCCTTGGATGCGCTCGTCGGTGACGTAGCTCCACGGGTGGGGCGAGATCATCCCGATTCGCCGGTGACCGATGCTGATGAGGTGTTCCACCGCCTTCCCTGCGCCGATTCGGTCATTCAGAAAGATGCAGTCGAATTTGGGGTGGTTCACACCAACGATTACGACTGGGGCATGGAGCTTCATCAGCTCTTTTTCCAGGTTGTCGTCGATCGGGAGCGACGCGAGCAGGAGTGCGTCGACGGCACCACGGGCGAGAAAACGCTGGAGCGTCTGGTAGGGCGACGTCGACCCGAGATTGCAGAGCAAGAGGTCGATATCGTGCTCGCGCAGCGTGTCCTTGACGCCTTTCAGGATCTCCACATAAAAGAGCGACGTGGTCGACGGCATCGCGACCGCCAGCGAGTGAGTCTGCTGCTGAGCAAGGGTCTTCGCCGTCCGCTGCGGCTTGAACCGCAGCTTTTCGATCGCGGCCTCAACCTTTGCGCGGGTTTTGTCCGAGACCTCTTTGGAGTCATTCAGGACGCGGGACACCGTAGAGATCGCGACACCGGCCTCGTCTGCGACATCATAGATCGTGACCTTGGGCCGGTCGGAGGTGAGGGATGCCTTAGCCATGCGTAGTGCCCTAGCCGGGCGGCTGGAAGTAGAGGTGAAAGCAAGCGCTCTCGATTGTGCGGCTGCACGTTGTGCACTCTTCTTCCGGAAGAAAGGTCGCTATGTTTCCACTGGACAAACGGAGATTGCGCGAACAACCAGCTAGATATCGTGATTCCAATTAGCTATGACGCAACGCTTGTGCGTAGCTAAGCACCTGTTCAAAGCCTGAGTCAGCGCTGTAGCGCAGGGCGTCCGTAGCCGAGCGCTTCGCTTGCTGCAAGGCTTCTTCCAGCGTATGCCCCCCGATCACGGCGGCCAGTACCGCCATACTATGTACGCTCGACGCTCCGTCGGCTTGATGTTCGATCGTGGGAGCCTCATAGAGGGCAAAGTCCTCACCGTCATAGTACAGGTCGCTCGTAAAGCCTGTACTGCGAGCTTCAGGATCGTCCGCGGCATCGTAGAACCTCGCTGGGAGATCTCCGCATTTGATGACAACGCGTCGGGCACCGCGGTGAAACGCGCGCTGCGCAGCAACTTGAGCATCGTCGAGCGAGCGGATTTCACCCCCAGTGACCAACTCGGCGTCGGCGCGCCGGATCAGGACGAGGTCGGCTCGCTTCATCCGCTCAGAAAGCGCGTCGATGCCTCGTTGGGTCAACACCGTTTCACCGTAGGGGCCACTCGCGGTGAAGTCGAGGACCACCGGGCCATCATACGCATCAAGGTGATTGAATACGGTCTCCACCGTGCGCCGGTCGCCGAGGATACCTACGCGCACCCCAGCCCAAGGAATCGCAGCGGTGAGGTGCTCTAGTTGGGCAGAGACGGTATCAGCTGGTACATCCGTCACATCTGTAACGGTGCCGTGTGACGCAACCACGATCGCACTGCACACCGTGTGGACGTGCAAACCTAGACGGCGACCCGCCTGAAGATCAGCGGCCAGCCCTCGGTCACTGCCGGTATAGAGCGCGTTGATGGCGATGACATGGGGAGGAGAGGGCATGCTGCGAGTGAAGACTAGTCTGCTGAGAAACCACGTCTCTTGAACCACGACGGGGCGCTTGGTTGGTACCTTTCGCCGTCTTCACCAAGCCTTCGCCTCCACCATCGTTACACCGCGCCGTTGTATGGCCAGCGTCTCCCTCGATTCCATTCGTAAAGTCTATGACAACGGCTATGTTGCCGTACACGATGCCACGTACACGGTGAACGACGGCGAGTTCGTCGTGCTTGTCGGTCCGTCGGGATGTGGGAAAAGCACGATGCTGCGCATGATCGCGGGGCTCGAAGACATCTCCTCGGGCACCCTCAAGATCGGTGACCGGGTCGTCAACGACGTCTCGCCGAAGGATCGTGACATCGCGATGGTGTTTCAGAACTACGCACTCTATCCGCACATGTCGATCTACGACAACATGGCGTTTGGTTTGAAGCTGCGGAAGTTTCCGAAGAATGAAATTGACCAGCGCGTGCGCAACGCTGCTCAGATTCTCGGCCTCGAGGCCACGCTAGACCGCAAACCCAAGGCGCTCTCAGGCGGGCAGCGCCAACGCGTTGCGCTGGGACGCTCCATCGTCCGGAAGCCGCAGGTCTTCCTCTTCGACGAGCCCCTGTCCAACCTCGATGCCAAGCTGCGCGTCCAGACACGGACAGAAATCTCAAAGCTCCACAGCCAGTTGAAGGCAACGATGCTCTACGTCACACACGACCAGGTCGAGGCCATGACCATGGGCGACCGCATCGTCGTGCTTAAGGATGGATACGTCCAGCAGATTGCGCCGCCGCTCGAACTGTACGATCGTCCAGCCAACCAGTTTGTCGCTGGTTTTATCGGCTCACCGTCGATGAACTTCTTCAAGGGCCATTTGGAGGCCGGCGGGTCCGGAGCCGTCTTCCGTAGCGGAAGCGTCTCGATTCCGCTTGCCGACCGACACCTCAGCGTTGCGCGCGCCGCAGTCGGGAAAGCATTGACGCTGGGCGTTCGTCCTGAAGACATCTATTTGGACGGGTTTGTCCCTGAGGGGAGAGCCACGTCGCCGATGGTGGGCCGCCTTGACGTAGTCGAGCCTATGGGCAATGAGATTTTCACGTACGCGACGGTTGACGGCGCTACCGTTGTGGCGCGCATTGAACCCGCGCCTTTGCCTACACGTGGCGAGGCAGTCACCTTTCGTGTTCATCAGGACAAGGTGCACTTGTTCGACGCGGAGACCGAGAAAACGCTCTCTGTAGCGTAGACGTCCATCATAGCATTGACGTGTCATGCGGTGCCCAGCACCATTTCGAAGGGATACGGAGGCGTTTTCTGAGCCTGTTCGCCACACAGTTACAGCGTGGATTTTTGGCAGGAGGGTTGGAGAAGTCAGGCCGGCGGCGTATTACTCTGCTTGCTGAGGCCACTGAGCCCCCCAACCACCAACGCAACACCACACCCCAACTATCATGACGATGCTCATACGCTCGCTCACTTTTCTATTTGCCTTTGCGCTCTTCGTTGGCTGCGGCAGCGAGACGGCCACAGACGCGGCTACCGACGCTGACGCAGCGATGGAGGAAGCCATGGATGACGCCACCGAAGCGACAGAGGACGCCATGGACGACGCCGAAGGTGCCATGGATGACGCTGCTGATGCGGCCGAAGGCGCCATGGATGACGCTGCTGACGCCGCCGAGGGCGCGATGAACGACGCGACGGACGCGGTCGAAGGTGCCATGGAAGATGCCGCGGACGCCGCCGAGGGTGCCATGGACGACGCGGCCGATGCGGCCGAAGGCGCTATGGAAGATGCCGCCGGTGCAGTCTCGGACGCCGTTGGTGGCTGAACCACCATTGATAGAGCGTCGGGAGCAAATTCTCCCGGCGCTCTTCTTTTCTACTCTCTACTTCCGATAAGTATTATTATCAGAAGTAAACAACTCCACTAATTCTGCGCCGCCAATTCATGTCTCATCATCCTGCCCGACAAGACTCGTCGTCAATCAGCGCCGGTAGCACAGGCCTAAGCGACGACCTGTTGAACCTGTACTTACTTCGCTTCGACCGCGCCCACACGCGCCGTGCCTATCGAAACGACCTCGTTGCGTTCTTCGGCACCGAATCGATCTCGATAGAACTCGCACGCACCGTTTCTTTTGTAGACGTGAACGAGCACGTGCGCCGGAGTGAATTATCCGGTCTAAAGCCCTCGACGTTGCGGAGGCGCATTGCCGCGCTGCGTGGCTTTTTCTCTTGGCTCGTGGCCTTGGGGGCTCTTGAGAGGAATCCAGCAGATCGGCATGTGGTCCGAAAAATTCGCAGTGGGCACTACGCCGACAATGCGCTATCCGTGCTTACTCGTACCCAAGCCCGAGCTCTGATTGAATGCGTGGATCTGACACAGCCCTCGGGGCGCCGCGACCGCACGCTCTTGCTCATGCTCCTCCATTGCGTCCTACGGCGCTCTGAGGCGGCAGCCATGCAGGTAGAGCACCTACGACAGGTAGGTGCGTACTGGGTGCTGAATCTTCCCCAGGCCAAAGGCGGTAGCGATCAGTATGTCAAGGTCCCCGATTTTATAAAGGAAGAGATGAACGCTCATCTTGCTGAGTACCAGATACCAACTGGGTATATTTGGAAATCATTCAGCAATAACAGCTATGGCCGGCCACTCTCAGATCGTTCGATATACACCATCGTCAATAAATATGCAGTTAAGTCAGGACTAACCTCAACAATCGGTGCGCATACGCTCCGGCACACCGGCTGCACGCTCGCGATTGAGAATGGCGCGAGCCTGCAGCAGGTTCAGGCGCATGCTCGGCATATGCGTATCGAAACCACGATGGTGTACATACACCAGCGCGACCGGCTCAGGGACAGCGCAGCAGACCGTATCCGGCTTGATGGCTAGAGCTCTGCCATCAGCTTCGCCTCTTCCCTCGTGAGTAGAACCGCTCGCACCGGTGACGCGTCAAGGCCACGCAGTTTGAGCGGCAGCGCAACTAGGAGATATCGGCCTGGTTTAACCATAGATAAATTCAGGTTTTCTAATATTCTAATATTGTGCTTTTCTAAGGCATGGTGTGCAGTTAGCACGGGGCTGGCCGAAGGATCGACACTGGGTGTATCTATGCCAACTAGTGGACAATCAAAATTGGATAATGCAATAACAGTATTTACATCAAGATGGGCATTGTCCTCGTTCCAAGCGTCCAGCTCTCCCGACACCTCGGGCTCTCTGGTCTGGAACAGCACGCGGTCGCCGCTGCGAATGTCGACCCCATTGAGCATGGATGGCGTAACGACCCGCTCGCCCCTTGCATCTACGACGATACATGGACCGATAAACGCACCTAGGTTCACCTCATCAATTTTCGAGCCCTGGTCGTCGAAGTGCCACGGGGCGTCAGCGTGCGTTCCATTGTGCACGCTCGTAGTTATAGCACTAAGGTTAACACTATGCCCGTCTCTAATCCTGAGCGTACTACCAATACCGAATGGCATGTCACCGGGCCAAGGAGTAGTGTTTACATCTAAATAATTTGATATATCAATCATATATTTACTTGTTCGTGGCAGAGTGCGAGCGCCCACGTAGTTTACACGCCGCTCGTCTGCTCTCGCACGTCTCAAGTCTTTCTTATGCCTTTCGGTTCACTCCTCGCACGTCGGACCAAGCCGCGTCATCACGACTTCGATGTGGTGGTGATCGGGGCAGGTCACAATGCTCTGGTCTCAGCGGCGTATCTCGCTCAGGCTGGCTATAGCGTAGCGGTGTTCGAGCGGCGCTCCATCGTAGGTGGAGCCGTTTCTACCCAGGAGATCGTTCCAGGCTATCAGTTCGACCTCGGAGGGTCTGCTCACATCCTGATTCGACTTACGCCCATCCTTGACGAGTTGAAGCTCGAAGAGTACGGCCTCACGTATCTCGAACTTGACCCGCTGTTTTTTGCCCCCTTCCCAGACGGCGACCACTTCTTCTTGTACCGTGACATCGAGAAGACGGTCGCACACCTCGACCAGCAGTTTCCAGGCGAGGGCGTAGCCTACGCACAGATGATGCAGGACTGGATGCCGTTCTCGCAGTCGGTGCGTGACATGTTTCTGAGCAGCCCACACCCATTCGCACTCGGTAAGAGTATGGCGATGGGGCCCTCGACGGAGGTTGACTGGCAGGAGGCGCTCCGCCACATTCTTCGCCCCTATGGCGATGTGGTAGACAGCTACTTTTCGAACGAGAAGCTGAAAGCAGCTCTTGTGTGGATGGCTGCCCAGTCTGGCCCCCCTCCTACCGAGCCGCTGTCCGCCCCTTTTCTCCTGTGGCATCCGCTCTATCACGACGGGGGGATCGCGCGCCCTCGCGGCGGCTCTGGCATGCTGACGCAAGCACTGAGACGACACATTGAAGCACATGGAGGACAAGTCTTTACCAATGCAGCCGTTGATGAGATACTGACCGTTGGACAGCAAACCGTTGGCGTACGCGTTGGTGGGGACGCCTACACGTCCCGATGCGTGGTCGCTGGCACCCACGTTTTCGAATCGCTAGGCCGACTCCTCGCTCCTGAGCTCCGACCGGCGTCGCTGTCACGGATGCGGGTCGGCAACGGATTCGGGGCGATTCTCCGGCTGGCGCTGTCCGAGCCGATCGAGTACAAGGCGTTCCCAGGTGACGATGCCAGGGTCGGCCTACAGCTACTCTGCCGTGACCGGCAGCAACTCATGGACGCCTACGCCGACTATGTGCAAGGAAAGCCTGCGTCCGACCCGCCAATTGTGGCCATGAGTTTCTCTGCAGTCGACGACACGCTCGCACCACCCGGCGGGGAAGTCTTGTGGCTCTGGGCACAGTATTACCCCTACGAAATGACGAACGGGGCATCGTGGGATGAGATCGAAGACCAAGTTGCTGACAGCATTCTCGACGCCTTTGAGGCCTACGCCCCGGGCACGCGGGACAAGATTGTTGGGCAGCTGTTCCAACATCCGCTGTGGCTAGAGCGTGAACTCGGGCTTTTTAGAGGCAATGTGATGCATCTGGAGATGAGCCTCGATCAGATGTTCATGTTCCGACCTGCGCTAGATCTATCCGGGTATGCCACACCGATCGACGGGCTGTTCCTGACCGGTGCCAGCACCCATCCAGGCGGCGGCATCATGGGTGCCTCGGGGCGCAACGCCGCCCGCGTCGTGCTCCGACATTTGGCATGATGCCCCTCGTACGTGACGGCCAACATGCCTAGCGGCCTGGAGCCGCGCCCAACACCGAGGCCCTCTTGCGTCGCGGACATCCGCCATCACATCGTCGCACGTGCACGTTAACGACCTCTCCCACTGCTCCGACCATGACCTATCTAGGCTTCCATGCCGTATTCACGCTGCCCCTGCTCGCAGCCCTGTGGCTCTGGCCGCCCCGTCCGCTGTCAGCAAACCGAGAGGCCCAACGAGCCTTGGGGCTCATCGTCGTGATCGCGTTTGTCTATACGACGCCGTGGGACAATTATCTCGTCTACCGCGAAGTGTGGGGCTACCCACCCGAGCGGGTCGTGGCTCGCATCGGGTACGTTCCCATCGAAGAGTACATGTTTTTTGTGCTCCAGAGCTTGATCACAGGACTCTTCACGCTTCGCGTTCTCCGATGGACCTCGCGCCGTCAAACGCTAGCTCCGGACGACACTCCCAGCATGCTTCCTCGATGGATTGGGACTGGGATTTTTCTTGTCATATCAGTAGTAGGTTTTGTCTTTGTTTTTGCCTCACCTGACCAGGCCCTCTACATGGGCCTAATCCTGGCGTGGGCTGGCCCCGTGCTCGCCGGCATGTGGGGCCTCGGCGGTCACTGGTTTTGGCAGCAGCGATGGGCATGGGCGATCTCCGTGGCCATTCCGACCCTCTATCTGTGGTGGGCCGACCGGACAGCTATCGCTCTAGGCATCTGGGACATCTCGAACGAGACCAGCTTTGACATTGACCCGCTGGGGCTGCCCATCGAAGAAGCGGTGTTCTTTCTCGTCACCAATCTGCTGGTCGTTCAGGGTATGATGCTGTTCCTTCCAGCCCCATCCGCGCCCGCTGAGAGCTGACCTGCCTCTGCGCCGTGTTCGCTTCGCGCTTGGAGGCGCGACCGCTCCCAAGATCGAAACTGTGAAGTACGCTCCTGAGTTCGCGAGCCGCTATCATCCTCACCCACCGATTCATCTCTGCGACATGGGACTCACCCCCGAGATCGCCCGCATCGTTTACGCCGTGGTTGGTGTCCTCGCGCTAGGCTTGGCCGTGGTGCGTCTCCAATCTGGCTATACCTCCGGCGCGCTGTTTTCGCTCGCCATCGCGGTGTTTGCGGCCGTCCGACTCTACCAAATGTCTCAGAAGGACTAACTGCCGTCTCTGACGTGTTGATTGCTGTGCTCCCTACAAAGCCGCTCAGAGAGGACGAGCACGTGCGCTACGCACGGCATCACTCGCTGCCCCTTGTCGGCGTTGAAGGCCAGCGGCACCTCAAACGTGCCCGGGTCCTGATCGTGGGCGCGGGCGGCCTAGGTTCCCCTTTGGCGCTCTACCTGGCCGCGGCGGGCATCGGCCGGATCGGCCTAGTTGACTTCGACCGGGTCGACGCGAGCAATCTCCAGCGGCAAGTGCTCTACGACACCGCCGATATCGGCCGCCCTAAGAGCGAGGCGGCGGCGGCCCGGCTACGTGCGCTCAACCCGCATGTGGAGGTCGTCGAACACGCCGTCGCTTTTTCGCCGGCGAACGCGATCGACCTCGTGCGCGCCTACGACATCGTCGCGGACGGAAGCGACAACTTTGCTACGCGCTACCTCCTCAACGACGCGTGTGTGCTCGCTGGGATACCCTACGTCTATGGCTCGGTACTCCGCTTTGAAGGCCAGGTGTCGGTCTTCGCCGTGCCTGGCGGTCCGAACGTCCGTGACCTCTACCCGGAGCCGCCCGTCGATGCCCTCACGTGCGGCGAAGCGGGCGTGTTGGGCGTGCTACCCGGTCTAATTGGCTCGCTGCAAGCCACCGAAGTGCTCAAGTGGATACTGGGCATCGGCGACCTTCTAGCGGGCCGCGTCTTGCTTGTCGATGCTCTCACGATGCAGTTTCGATCCTTCACACTCGATCCCGACCCAGACAATCCGGTGTCTGGGCGGTCGCCTCTGATCCGAACCGTTGGAGACAGTGTAGCTTTTACGCAGGCTCAAGGCTGCGCCCTTTCCATCTCATCTCCCTCAGCTCCTATGTCACAGGTCCCAGAAATCACCGTCGAGGAATACAACGCCATGCGCGAGGGCGACTCGCCGCCCTTCCTGCTCGACGTACGACGTCTAGACGAAGTAGACATTGCCGAGATCGGCGGGACACTCATTCCCCTCGATCAGCTTCCCTCACGCCTTGACGAGTTGGAAGACCACCGGGATGACCCCGTGATTGTCGTGCACTGCCGCTCGGGAGGCCGCTCTGCCCAGGCTACCGCCTTTCTCCATCAGCACGGCTATACCAACGCGGTCAACCTCGCTGGCGGGATCCTCGCCTGGAGCGATCGCATCGACCCGAGTGTCCAAAAATACTAGGCGGTGGGTGAGACGAGACCACCACATCAGGACGACCGAGCTCGCATTCTGGGCTTGGTTGGACCGACTGCTGTTGGCAAGACAGGGCTTAGCTTTCGCGTTGCAAATGCAATAACAGCATACTCCGGCCGTCCCGTGGAGGTGGTCTCGGTCGATAGCCGACAGGTGTACAAACGCCTCGATATCGGAACGGCAAAACCCAGCCACGAGGAGCGCCGGCGCATCCCTCACCATTTTGTCGACGAGTTGGAGCCGTGGAAGCCATTCTCGGCGGGTCGCTTTGCCTCGGAGGCCGAGGACCGCATTCGTGGCATCCTTGGGCGTGGTGCTGTGCCCGTGCTTGTCGGGGGCTCTACGCTCTACCTTGAGGCCCTCGTCCACGGCATTGCAGCTGTGCCGCCTACCTCACCGGTCACGCGCGAGCGGCTGACTGCGCGTTTGCAGCGCGATGGCGCCGACGCGCTCTTCGCCGAATTGGAACGACTCGACCCTGTCGCTGCCGCGTCCATGGATGCTAGTAAGACCCAGCGGCTCGTGCGTGCCCTCGAAGTGCTGACAGACACGGGGACGCCCCTGTCCGAATGGCAACGGCGTGTCGTTCCGCCGCAGTACGTGTATGCCATTCACGTGCTCACGAGGCCCCGCGCTCGGCTCTACGAACGCATCGAGGCCCGCGTAGACATGATGCTCGACCAGGGGCTGCTCGATGAGGTGCGCGGCCTCCTCGCAGAGGGCAATCACATCGCGGAGGGCAATCACATCGCAGAGGGCGATGCGACATCTTCCGCGCTCCTTGCCACCATAGGCTATCGAGAACCGATCGCGTTTTTCAACGGCGAGATCGACTACGCCGAACTGGTACGGCTCCTCAAACGCAACACGCGCCGCTACGCGAAGCGCCAACTCACTTGGTTTCGCCGACGCGATGCGTATACGTGGCACGACCTCCATGCCGCGGAGCTCGATGCCACGGAGATGGATCAACTCGCCCGTACCCTGGCCGAGACCTCAGACACATCAAGGCTGTAGCACGAACAGGTGTTGTCGGTGTATCCAACGTCCCCGGGCGGACTCCGCGACAACGTGCAGGCCCTCGCACGCGAACCGCTCGCGCCAGCCCTCGACGGTATCGAACGCGAGGTGCTCCTCCTGCTCCATCATCTCACCGCCGCCCCGCAACCGGTTGGCCTGGATGTCAAGAAACCGCAGCAGCGCGTGATTGAATCGATTGCTGTACACGGACTCAATGACCACGACATACCCGTTGCCATCGACGACGCGCCGAGCTTCGCGCAGGACCGCTTCGGGATCGTGGGCATGATGCAGCACAAAGACGAGCAGCACCGTATCGAACCGGGCCGGGTCGAACGGCAGCTGCTCACCATCGTAGCGCACGTGAGGCAGTGGTGTCTGGTTGAGGTCGACCACATCGGCCAAGTGCACATCTTCCGCCGCCGAGTGGCTGGCGGCCGCCCAGCCCACCCAGCCTTCTCCAGCGCCTAAGTCGAGCAGGGATCGAGGCGCGTGCATCGTCGGAAGGACGGAGCGAATCCAGGCCCACTTTGTGCGGCCACGACGCTGGAGGATCGTTGTCAACAGACGCTGCGCTGGCGTTGACACCGCGACCGCAGCCAGGCTCGTCGCCAGCACGACCAGCCATCCTGCGATGCCAGCTACCACCGCGAGCGCCTGTTGCTCGACGTAAAACCCGTACGTCCCCACGGCAATCAGGCCGAACCACCACCAGCCCCATGCCCACCGTCGCATTGCCCGCGAACCGGATGCCCAGACGAAGGGGCACAGCACGAGCGGCATCAACACATACCAGGGGTGCACCGTCGTCGTGCACAGTAGATACCCTCCGAGCAACACCAGACCAACCGATGCCAACGGAGGACGACGCTCGACGGGAAGACGGAGGTCACGCACACACGAAAGGGCTACGCCAAGCAGGAACGCCACCGAGAGCGCGGGACCCAGCGTCTTGCTGATATCCGTCCCAGCAACGGCCAGCCATGCCTGCTTGAGCAGCAAGTAGGGCCCAGCGTTGAACTCGAACAGTTGGACATACAGCCGCAGCGACGTCGCTATGTTGGAGAACGGTGCGGGGTCCAAAAATGGGAGCCACAGCAGCACCGACGTGGCTAGGCATACGAGCAGGGAGCGCCCCCCCTTTCGCCAGAGGAGGTAGGGCAGAAGGAGAAGGGGGACGAGCTTCGCCCACGCTCCAACCGTGAGGAACGCGCTGCCGGACAGCACATGCCCCCGACGAAGCGCAGCAAACCCCGCCATGGCGCCCAGCAACCAAAGTCCCTCGGTGTGGCCCTGCCCAGCCACCTCAAGGATCAGGAGCGGATGCCACGCCAGCAGCACCACGACTCCCGTTGAAAGCACGGATGCGAGCCACAAAAATAGGAATAGTTCAACACCAATAAGCAGAGCTTTGTACAGTACGAACGTAGACAGACCGAGGCATTGACTGAGTCTTGCACTAAGCGAAAAGGCGTATTGCGACGGAGGCGGATACACCGAGAAATATGAAGGAGAGTTTAGCTTATCAAATAAGTGTCCGTCTTGATCTACCCGGACCCGATCCGTTTCGGGAAGAGATTCGGGGGTGTACGCATACGGGCTCTCGCCTGCGACGGCAACGCGTCCGTCCCAGACGTACCGGTATGCGTCATCGGAAAGCGTGGGCCCGAGGGGCAGCATCACAAGCCGAAGCGCGAGCGACCCGACGAGGAGGCCCGGTACCGACAGCGAAGTCCACCACCCACGCTGATGGCCCGCGGCTAACACGAGACCGCCGCCCACCACACAGCCAGTAAGCAGCCAAGCAGCACGCCCCTGCACTGTAGGGTCACCGAACCAGGCGGCTGCGGAAAACGCCCCGATCTGGCAACAGAGGAGGCCCAGGAGCGCCCACATCCACGGACGTAGCCACGAGGGAGTCGAACCGCTTCGCTCCGGTCTAGGCATCCCAGTTAGGGCGTGGGCGGCACGTCGAAGCGCATGCAGACGCAGCGCCCCATCTCCTCCAGCCACACCGCGTCAGCAAGTTGCTGGATAATGAACAGGCCGCGGCCGCCCGTATCCAGGATGTCTGTGGGGAGCGACGCGCCGTCGAGCGTGGTTGCCGAGAGGCCCGTTCCCTCGTCGGTGACCCGGAGCGTCCAGGACGCGTCCGTCTTCTCCAGCTGCAGTCGGACCGAATCGCCCGATGTGGCGGCATTGCCATGCTCGATAGCGTTCGCAACGACCTCCGCCACGGAGAGCAAGACCCGATCCTGCACGTCTCCTACGAGACCATGCACCGCACCGAACGCCTCGACATCCTCCACTGCCGTGGGTATGACCGCGAGATCACTAGGATAAACGGTGTCGAGGTGCACGGAAGGCATAGCGTGGGACTGAGGACCGGTTCAATCTACGGTGGCGACTACCATCCCAACAGCGTTGACAGGTAGAACACGTGAGATGGACACGGTGGACGGTGCGTCTGTCCCACTGGCGCATGGCCGCTCATCGCTGCACAGCAAGTTTCACGAGGACCGCGTCGCGCCCCTCGGACTCTACGCGGATGAGGTAGACACCCGAGGTTACGACGCGTCATTGTTCGTCCCGCAAGTCCCAGGTAACGCCTCCAAACCCGCTTGATTCGGTTATCGACCGCAAGACCGCGCCCGTTGCAGAGAAGATGGTGACGTCGGCGTCGGCTGGTAGACCAGCGACCTTGACTTCCTCGCCGTGTTGCACGATCCGAACGGGATTGGGGTAGACAAAGACGCCGTCGAGATTGCCGGCAGGCTCGCTGAGCGTCACCACAGCGCCGTCGGGTGCCAAGTCCGCCCCACGGATACTTCGGAGCCCGGTTGCACGCAGCGTGATGGCCTCACCGACAGCCCCAAGCGCTTGTCCCGATATCGTCAGGAGGACGGTGCGGGGATCGTCCCTATCCAGGGCAACGGATTCGACACGGCCCTGCGGCGACAGGACGTAGCGGCTATCATCGTTGGCGAGAACAGGGTCGAGCTCGTCGGAGAAGCTCAAGGACACCTCCGTGTTGCTGTTGACAAAACTGTCAACTATATACAATAACGGCGAATTGGCTTCGATGCTCAGCACCGCCGTCGTATCTGCCACGGGGGTGCCCTCGGCGTCACGGAGGCCGGACCAACGAAGTACCCTGGTTCCGGGCGGTACGTCGTCGACGCGCACGATTACCCGAGTGCCCTCGGTAAACACGGCTGCGACGTCGCCCTCGTCCAGGTGAAATTGACCCGCATCCAACGCCGTCGGCATCCGCTCGGTAAAGGCGAGCCGAATCTGGTTGCCGTCGAGCACAGCCGCCTCACTCAGGCGGGCGGGTGGATGCGGCCGAACGGTCTGGAGTGCGGAGAGCGGTCCTCGCTCGCCGTCTCGAATGCCGGCGAGGGCGTAGGTCGTGCGGACTGTGGCAGGAAGAACGAGACGGCCTCCTTGCACGCGCGCAACTTCATCGAACGGATCCGCGCCCACCGAAGCGAAGACTGCAACGCTGTCAGTCTCGGCAGCCCATGCGAGCTGAACGCGGGCGTCGTCGAGGGCGAAGCCGTCCACCCAGCGCGGCGCATCCGTGCGTCCCGTGCGAGGCCGAAAGCGATACAGCGCACCGTCGAGGCCGGACACGAACAGCGTAGGCAGCGACGCGGGCTGCATGGTTCCGACCGCCATCTGGGGGCTCGAGAACCCAGTCGGCTCCATTGCCCGAGCATCCGGCCCGCTGTGATAGAGCAGGCTGAGCCCTTGCACGTTGACCGAAAAGACGGCGAGTTGAAGCGCATGCTGGACAACGACCTCGTCGCGTCCGTCGCCGTCGAAATCAGCTGCGGCCAGAGCGCCGTCGGTTCTGCTACTCCCTGGAAGCGCGGTGCGCGCGAGGAGCTTGGGAGCACCGCCCGTCCCGCGCGACCAGATCGAGAGCAAGCCGTAGGCGGGGCTGCCGATGTCCGACGCCGTGAACTCCGTCGTGAACGTCGCGAAATCAGCCACGCCGTCGGCGTTGAAGTCTCCCACGGCCATACGCTGCCCGGCGCTGAAGCGGTCCGTTTCATCGGTCCACACGAGGTCGAACGCGTTGTCGCCGCGCGATTCGAACAGCAGCAGGTCGCCATCGGCGTCGCCCGTGAGCCACTCCGCATTCCCGTCTCCGTCGAAGTCCGCGGCTAGACCATACGGGCGTTGATACAGGTTTCGGTCGAGCGGAGCCGACACCGAGGTTGTGTTGTCAAGCACGGCGACTTCTGGGAAGGTGTCCCCGACGCGTTCCAGGACGCGCCAGCGTGTCGAGGCCGCCGTGTCTGCGTCGGGCTGGAAGCGGGGCGAGCGGAGATCGAGGCCAAGGATCTCACCGCGGCCGTCACCGTCGAGGTCGGTCAGCCGTGCACCCCACAGGGGCGTTCCGGTAGGCGTAGTGCCCTCTTCGTCACGGAACAGCTCCGTGTCGGGATAGCCGCGACGCTGGCTGGCTTCCACGAGCAGCGTGATCGGGTCGACCTGGAAGAGCAACTCGGCGCGCCCGTCGCCGTCGGTGTCACCGACATCGCGCGGGATGGCGGGAACGGCGTAGGTGACGACCCGCCGGAGCGCTGCGTCTGCGCGCGCGCCGCTCTCGTACACCGCAACGGTGTCGCCGAGCGCTCCCGGCGCACCAGCCTGGTTGAGGACGACCTCTCCAAGCCCGTCCTCGTCGAAATCGACGATGCGGGGCAACAGATACCCGCTCGGAATGGCGAGGCGATCGACCTCAAAGAGCCCGGGTTGCCGTCGGTCCTGGGGCAGGACTGCCTCGACGGCCACCGTCGTCGTCAACCCCGCGGCATTGGTGACTTCCAACACGCCGGTGAGCGGGCCTGCCTGAAGACGCGCGTCAGGAATAAAGAGACCGTGCTCGCGCTTGATCTCGTCCCCTTCCGACGCGCCGATGCCTGCCACGCGTAGCGCGGCTCGTACGGGTTCGTCCGCGACTGCGTCCACGAACAGGCCTGCTACGCCTGCGTCATAGCCCACCCCGACGTACCGTAGATCGACCACAGGCGGGCTGCGGTCGAGCGTGATTCGGTGCCGGACTTCCTGCGTGGAGCCGTCGCGTCTTGTGACGACGAGCCGGAGCGTGTACGGGCCTTCGGCGAAGCCCTCGGTGTTCCACGCTCCGAGGGTTGCGTCCCGGATCTGCGACGAAACGGGGCCCGCAATGCGTACCCACTGCCCATCCGGGTCGTCATGGCTCGGGGCAACGTCGAGCGCGTAGGCGTCGAAGTCCGGGGCGAGCGCAGACCCGGTGATCGCCGCCGTGTTGCTCGACACGCCGCCATCCATCCGGGGCGACGTGATTTTAACGCGGCCTGGGAAGGGCCGCCCCAGCGCCGCGGCTACGTCGAGCAAGCCAGCTCCGGTTTCATGGTCCCACCCCGCCTCGCCAACGTCGAGTGCCGTAGCCGTAAGGATCGATCGAACAGACTCAGGAGACAGCGAGGGATCGAGCGAGCGGAGCAAGGCGGCCGCCCCCGCAACTTGCGGTGCAGCCAGCGACGAGCCCCCAACCCGGCTGTAGAGTTGCTCCTCGAAAGACTGCGGACGTTCGGGGTTGGGCAGACGCGTGGTGAGAACCGACGAGGCGGGCGCGCCCAGAGCAATCCCTGGGCCGTGTTGTGCGATGCTGGCTCGGCTCAGACCGTCGTTCGCGAGCCAAACGACGCCGATTACCTCCGGGTAGTCGGACGGGTAGTGGGGCGCGTCTCCCCCGACGTTGCCGCCGGATGCCACGAGAACGGTGCCGCGCTCATAGGCATAGCGCAATGATTCTTGCAATAACGGAGACGATCGAGAACGGCCAAACGAGAGGTTGATGACCTCGACGCCCAGGTCCGCCGCGTAGACGAGCGCCGCAGCCAGGTCGTCGTCTTCCGCTGTCCCGTCCCGGCCGAAGGCCCGCAGCACCACCACGGGGCATCCGGGGGCCGTCCCCGCCATGCCCACGCCGTCGAGGGCCGCCGACATCACCCCGGCCGTCAGCGTACCGTGGTCTTGGGTGCCGTCCTCGTACACATCCGCGTCCCACTCACGATAGTCGCCTGGTCCCAGCACCACGGCACGGTCGACGAAGTCGTACCCGTGGACGTCATCGACGTAGCCGTTCCCGTCGTCGTCCACCCCATTGTCCGGGATCTCGCCGGGATTGCGCCAGACCTGGGCCGCCAAGTCGGGGTGGTCGAGCATGAGGCCTGTGTCGAGCAGTCCGATTCGGACGGAGGCATCCCCGGTGGTGACGCTCCAGGCTTCGACCGTGCGCGTTACGCGGAGGACGTCGAGGCTGTCTGCGAAGGGTTCATCGTCCAGCGTGTCATCCAGGACGGGCGTGTTCGTGACGCGATCGAGCGTGTAGAGGCCGTTGGCTTGCGTGTAGAGCACCCCATCGGTCTGCGCGAAGCGGGCGCGGGCTGCCCGCCAGGACGCCGAATCTGCGTACGTGACGACGTAGACCCGGTCTCGCCAGTCTCGCTCGCCGCGGCGCGCCTGCGACGGACTTGTCCGGAGAGCGGGACGAACGCGGCTTGCCTCTTCGAGGAGCGCGCTCCGCGTCAGGTCCCCGCCTTCCAGGATGGCCGTGAGGGCTTCCCCCCCCTCGTCGGCAACGCGGACGATCAGCTCCGCTTGTCCGTGCACCTCGCTGGCCCAGAGCCCCGCGAGCAACCACAGCATCGTCCAGATCCGTGCGCTTCGCATGTCAGGCCGAGGAATGAAGCGCACGAAGACAGAGACCACGCACGCCGAGCGTGTGGAGGGACGACGGAAGGACGGGCAGCATGCCCCGAACGAGCCGCGACGGGACGTGCTTCGCCAGCGACCGTGCGATCGTACCCCGGAGCCCGGTCGAGGCGGTGTCCCGACGCAGGGTTGGATGCCGCTGCTGCAAGGTTGGGAGATCGCGTTGGCCAAAGCGCGCGAAGTTCGACAGGGCCCGCACGAGCGTGTCCGGGTCGTGATGATACGCGAAGCTCTCCGGGCTGTAGCGTAGCCCACGGGGATGTGCCCGGCCGAGGCGGAGCCCGAGGTCGGTGTCCTCGCCGTAGCGTATCGCCGGGTCGAACCCGCCCACGGCCTCGAACGCATCTCGGCGCATCGTGACGGCCGCCGTCACGAACTGTTTCCAGGGAAGGACATAGCCGCCATCGTGCGTTGCCAGTCGTTCTTCTTTGGCGAACAAGTACCGATGGAACGCCTCGCGCGCATCGATGCCGACAGGGATGCGTCGCGGGATGATCGCCACGGCGCTTTCATCGGTGTGGGCCTCGATGTGGCGAGCGGCCCAGCCGGACGGCAGCGCCACGTCGGCGTCGACGAAGCCGAGCAGGGACGCCGAGGCGGCGTCGACGCCAGCGTTCCGGGCCGCCGAGCGCCCCTGATTCGACAAAAGGCGTACCACGCGGACCTGGTGCCGCCGCTCGGTGATGCGTGCCTGGTGGGCCGCCAGCACCACGGCAAGCCGCGCTCCCGAGTCGTCGGTAGACCCATCGTTCACAAACACCAGCTCGACTGGCACCGACTGACCCAGCAGCGACGGAACGGTCACCTCGAGCCAAGGTCCCGCATTGAGAAAGGGGACGACGATGCTCATCGCAAACCGTCGCGAGCGGCGTCTGTAGACAGTCTGGGACATGGGCATCGTGCGTCAGAACGGAGTAGGCACCGAAGTTATGCGTACGTCTGGAGGAGGTCCAGAAATAGCGCACTGGTCTGCGCGAGATCGAACCGCGCGACGGCTGCCCTGGCTGCTTCGGCCTGCCGTCTGCGTCGTGCTGGGTCGCTCAGCAGTTGCACCGCACGTGCTCCAAGCGCCTCGCCATCGCCGACCGGAGCGCACGACACGGAGTCGTCTTCGTCGAGGAACTCTAAGATGCCCGGATTCGCCGACGAGACGACGGCCGCGCCGCACGCCGCTGCCTCCATCGGCACGAGGCCCCAGCCCTCGCTCCGGCTTGGATGAAGCAGCACCGCCGCACCGTTGTACAGCGCGCGGAGCGTCTCGACCGAAGGACGTACGTGG
>JBCDFF010000016.1:0-24940 GCA_039178415.1 Bacteroidota bacterium | reverse complement strand
CGTGTTGCGTATCGGGCACCTCTGAACACGAAGCACGCGACACGCAACAGGTGCTGTGACGTCGGACTCGTCCGGCTTGCGCGGTCGATCATCGGCGGACGAGTTCGAGGGTGACGCCCGCGTAGACGAAGCGGTCGTAGTCGGAGCGGCGCGCGGTGCGCGTGGCGTAGTCGGCGCTGTAGTCGTAGCCGAGCACGTTGCGCTGGCCGAAGGCGTTGGCGAGCGAGACGTAGAACGTCGCCCCGTGCCCGCTGCCGAAGGGCTGGTACCACGACGCGCTGAAGTCCACGCGCGAGAACGTCGGCAGGCGCTCGCTCCCGACGGAGCCTTCGATGGGCAGGAAATAGCCCGCGTCTGCTTGCTGGGCGTCGAGGATCGGCGTGTGCGGGCGGCCGGTGGCGAGCCGCAGCGTGGTGCCGACGGTGAGGAAGCGCCACATGCGCACCTTGCCGACGGCCGTGAGGTGGTGCGTCACGTCGAACGGCGCGGGGCCGTCGTCGAGCGTGGCGGTGTCGCCCTGCCAGCGTGTCTGCGTGCGCTCGGAGCGGAGGAGGCTGTACGAGAGCCAGCCGTTGAAGCGCGTCCGGAGGAAGGCCCCGTACTGCGCGAACACGTCCACGCCGCGCGCGAGGCCGGTGCCGTCGTTCGCCCAGCGCGTGCCGAACTCGCTGGCGGCGTCGGGGACGCGGACGAGGAGGTCGTCGTATTGCTTCCAGTAGCCCTCGACGCGGAGGCGCAGGTGCTTGCGCTCGTATTCGCCCCCGGCGATGAGGTGGACGGCTTGCTGCGCGCCGAGGTCGGCGCTGCCGCCCGAGTTGCTGTCGAACTGCTCGGGCGACGGGAACTGGCTGTAGCGTCCCCCGGCGACGTGGAGGTGCGCATCCTCGGTGAGTTGGAGCCGTAGCGCCGCACGCGGGTCGAGGACGGCCTGGTGGGCCTCGGTGTGGTAGTCCGTGCGGAGCCCGACGTTCGCGAAGAGGCGGCGGCTTAGCTGCGCCTCGGCGAGGGCGTAGCCGCCGGTGCGTACGGCGTTCGCGCGCTCGTCGATGGAGGTCGTGGCGGCGTCCGGGTCGAGGACATCGCTCTCGGTCGGGATCGCGCCGCGGAAGCGTCCAGCGAAGCGGCGCACCTCCGCGCCCGTCGCCACGCGCAGCTTTGCCCTGCCATTGACGGCGACACTGCGCTCGGCGTCAAAGCGGCCGCCGAGGACGGTGTCGTCGGTGGCGAGGTCGAGGTTACCGAGCGAGCTCGCGCTCGTGAAGGTCGTGGCCGAGAGGCTGCCCTGGAGGAACCAGTCGCCGAAGACGTCCTGCCAGCGGAGCACGTTGAGGAGGTTTTCCTCGGTGGCGCGGTAGACGCCGTCGAACGACGGCTGCGGCGTGCGCGCGCCGACCCGGTTCTCGGTGCGGTAGCTGAAGAACTTGACGACGCCGCTCGGACGGTAGCGGTAGGCCACGCTGAGGTTGGTGTCGTAGGCCCCCGGCGTCTCCTCGAAGTCAGTGTCGAGGCGGTTGACGGCCATGAGCAGGCCCGTCGCGGAGCGGTTGCCGGAGAAGCGCACGCCGAGCTTGCCGTCCAGGAGCCGCGCGTTGACGCCGAGCGCCGCGCCCGCCAGCCCCGCGTTGATCGTGGCCGACGACTGCTGCGGCTCGTCGAGCGTTTCGAGCGCGACGACGCCCGAGAGCGCATCGCCGTGGCGTGCCGAGAAGCCGCCCGCGGAGAAGTAGGTGTCCTTGAGGAAGAACGGCGGGATGGTCCCGAAGATGCCGCCTGTGGCCGACTCGTAGCGGTAGGGGTGCTGGAGGACGGCCCCGTCGAGGAGGATGGCCGTTTCGCCGACGTCGCCGCCACGTACGAAGAGGCCGGAGCCCTCGTCCACCATCGTCACGCCAGGGAACGCCTGGAGCGCGCGGTAGACGTCTGCCGCCGCGCCGGGCGTGGTCACGACTTCGAGCGCCGAGAGCGTCGCCGTGGGCGCATCGCCCGCCCGGAACGCGCTGCCCTCGATGGACACCTCGCCGAGGGTCACGAGCGTCGCGCGCAGGCGGAGATCAACGCGCACCGTGTCGCCCGGCACGAGCGTGACCGGCACCTCGACGGGCTCGAAGCCGATGAGGGACTCGCCCAGCGTCGCGTCGCCCTGCTGGCGCGTCCCGAAGTCGAAGCGCCCCGCGTCGTCCGTCGCCGTCCCGTCGATCGTCCCGACGAGCGCCACGTTCACGAGGGGCAGCGGCATCCCCGCGCCGTCAATGACGCGACCGGTCACGACCGTTGGATCGGTTTGCGCCAACGACAACGGCGTGACGAGGAGGGCAACGAGGAGGAGAAGTAAAGCACGCATGAGAGGCCAGGTCTGAGTGGACTGGGCCTCAACGTAGGGGCGCTGCTCCCCAATAGATGCACGCCAATCGCTGAACCGCGTGAGCAGTCGATGAGCCGCAGCGGCTTCGAGGTGTCGAGGTGGGACTCGGCCGCAGCACTTGGTACGCCCCGAGAGTCACCAGCTAGCGTTTACCCTTCAACCGAACCCACTCTCCTGGTATTCAATGCGCACAGGCCGCTTTGTTTTGATCCGTCTATCCGCCCCGAAACGACTTCCTATCTTCGCGCCGGTAGATTCCGTGGGTTCAAGTCTAGCGACCGCTCTGCTGAGGACCGCCTTACGCAGCCTCTGCCGCCTCACTACCTAGAACACCTGACACTCCTCGTCTACGTCCCCAACGCGCAGGGACGGAGCTACCTATTTCCAGACGATCTCCTCGCTATGACCCGCCTTCTTGCTGCCGTCTGTGCCCTCGCGCTGTTCGCTGCCGTTCCCGCCGCTGCGCAGGACTTCTCCATCGAGCGCCTCGACCAGCACATCCGCACGCTGTCGGACGACTGGTTCGAGGGCCGCGCACCGGGCACGCCGGGCGAGGACAAGACCGTTGCCTACCTGGCGGGCGCCTTCGCCAGCGTCGGGCTCCAGCCGGGCGGCGACCTGCGCCCTGACGGCTCGCGTACCTGGACGCAGGACGTGATCCTTACCCGCTCGATCATGGACGACCTGCCGGAGCTGTTCCTCACCATCGGCGGCGAGCGTGTCGCGATGGTGCAGGACCAGGACCTCGCCGTGCGTGCGCCGGTCAACGGCATGGCCGAGGTGCGGCTCGACGACGTGCCGCTGCTCTTCGTCGGCTACGGAACCCACGCCCCCGAGCGCGACTGGTCCGACTTCAAGGACGTGGACGTGACGGGCAAGGTGATCGTAGCGCTCGTCAACGACCCCGATTTCGAAGTCGGGGAGGGCGTGTTCGGCGGCGAGGCGATGACCTACTACGGCCGGTGGACCTACAAGTATGAGGAGGCCGCCCGACGCGGCGCGGCGGGCATCCTGGTCATCCACGAGACCGAACCGGCCAGCTATCCCTGGGGCGTCATCTCGAATGGCAACGACGTGACGCTGGACATCGTCCGCGAGGACCCCGCTGCGGCGCACTCGGCGCTGCAGGGCTGGATGCACGTCGATATCGCCAGTCGGCTCTTCGAGGCTGCGGGCACGACCTACGCCGACGCCAAGGCCATGGCGCAGCGTTCCGACTTCCAGCCGATGGAGCTCGGCGCGACCATCGACGCGACCCTGATCGCCCGCAGCGAGCAGATCGCCGCGAAGAACGTCGTCGGCATCCTGCCCGGGACCGAGCGCCCCGACGAGCACATCCTCTTCACCGGCCACCACGACCACCTCGGTGTCGGCCAGCCCGACGAGACGGGCGACACGATCTACAACGGCGCGATCGACAACGCGACCGGACTGGCGTTCATGATCGAGATGGGCCGCGCGTTCGCGGAGACCGGCGGGACCGAGCGCAGCCTCGTCTTCCTGGCCGTCGGGGCCGAGGAGAGCGGGCTGCTCGGCGCGAAGTACTATGCCGCCAACCCGCTCTATCCGCTGGCAACGACCGTCGGCGTGCTCAACGTCGACGCCCCCGGCGTGCACGGCCCGACGCGCGACTTCTCGATCTCGGGCAGCGCCCAGCTCGGCCTGCTCGACATCATGACCGAGGAAGCAGCGAAAATGGACCGGAGCTACTCGCCCGATCCCAACCCGGCGGCGGGCAGCTTCTTTCGCTCCGACCACTTCGCCTTCGCGCAAGCCGGTGTCCCGGCCGTCAGCTTCCGCTCCGGCCGCGACCTTGTCGACGGCGGTACCGAGCGAGCCGCGGAGATCGCAGCAGACTGGGCGGCGAATTATTACCACCAGCAGAGCGACGAGTGGTCGCCGGACTGGGACCTGCGCGGCATCATTCGCGACGCCCAACTGATCTACGCGGTCGCCGAGCGGCTCGGCAACAGCGCGGCGTGGCCCAACTGGGGCGAGGGCAGCGAGTTCAAGGCCCTGCGCGATGCTACCGCACAGGCGCGCGATTAACGCCCAGTCCCGCTCGCTTCACTCTCACCCGCCTTCGTCGCTGAGCGGCTTGTAGGTGCGCGTCACGCGGAACCAGCGCGCTTCGGTGCCCGGCGCGTCGATACGGTTGGTGAAGGTGACGCTGCTCGGCAGCCACGTTCCGGTGCTGTCTGAGGCGAGCGTGAGGTCGAGGTCGAGGTCGGCATCGAACAGGACGGAGCGGTCGAAGCGCACGAGGTGCGCGGCGCGGATCCGCGCGCGGCCCTCCTCGTCGTCCACAGCGAAGCGCACGCTACGGAGGCGGCGGTCGTCGAAGCCGGGGCGGACGGCCACGTCTACGAGCGTGAGGCGCTGCCCGGCGACGGTCGTGTCGCGGAGGGCGTAGGCGTACGACTCCTGGCCGCGCGGGGTGAGGTAAGACGGCTCGTCGGGGAGGATGCGCCCGAGCGGGCTGGCGAGGCGCGCCACGAGTGTGTCCGCCTCGGCAAAACGCGCGAAGCCGCCGAAGTCGAACGCACCCGACGAGTCCACGCGGACGATCTCCGGCGCGGCACCCGGCGCGATGCGGACCACCTCCGTACGCTGCCCGATCACCGAGCCCGCGCTGTCGAGCTGCGCCGTCTTGGTCGTGAGACGATAGGGACGGCGGCCTAGGTCGGCGAACGTGCTGTCGAGCGCGGCGCGGTCGAGGCGTTCGAGCAGCGGCAGCGCGGCGGCGCGGTCGTCCGGCGGCGGGGGCGGGACCTCGTTGCGGCACCCCACCGTGAGCGCGGCGAGGAAGGCGAGAACGAGCAGCGGGGCGGTCAGGCGCACAGGCGAGCGGGGTCGAAGGTCGAAGGTCGAAGGTCGAAGGTCGAAGGTCGAAGGTCGAAGGTCGAAAAGGTGGGGGCACTTCGAGCATGGGTCAAGCCCTGCCGCATTCCTCCTCGGCTCTTCGTCTCCCCGGCTCCTCGCTGCGCGGCCTCGGCATCAAGATGTCCGTGCACCTCTGTGTTCACGTAGCGGATGCCCGAGTATCGAGTCGAGGTGAACACGCAATATCCCCTCGGCTATCCGCCCTCAACGCACGGAGAGCGCTCGGCTCATCGTAGGCGCATCGGGACACCAACGGGGCGAATGTTGGGCGGTCGCTCGCCGGTGAGCGTCACCTGGCCGTCGGCGAGCGCGACGGCTTGGGTGGCGCCCTCTTGCAGGATCTGCAGTTCCACGGCGAGGCCGTCGAGCAAGCCCGCATCGTCCTCGACGGTCCAGGTGAGCAGGCCCGTCGTGTTGTCCCAGCCGGTGCGCAGCGTCGGGATCTGCGTGCCGTAGACCCAATAGTCGAAGAAGGCGTCGAGGTCCTGGCCGGATTTGTCTTCGAGCAGCGTCTGGAAAGCGACGGTCGAGAGCGGGCGCTGGTCGAGGCCGTACTCGACGTAGGTGCGGCGGAGCGCACGGGCGAACACGTCGTCGCCGAGGGTGAGGCGCAGCAGGTGCGTCACGCAGGCGCCCTTGAGGTAGACGGTCAGACCGACGAGGTCCATCGGATCCACCACCGTGTCAGGCACGAGCGGCTGGCGCGCGTCATAGAGGTCGTTGGAAGTGTTGAACTCGGCCATGCGGACGCGGAGCTCCCGGGCCATCGCGGGGCCATCGGCGGCCTCGTAGTACATCGTCGTGAGGTAGCTCACGATGCCCTCGGAGAGCCACAGGTCGGCGTAGTCACGGATGGTGACGCGGTTGCCGAACCACATGTGCGCGATTTCGTGGACGTTGACCTCCTCGACGATGTTGTGGCCGCGGTAGGTCTCGCCGTAGAGGTCATGCCGCAGGAATGAGGTGGCGGCGTTCTCCATACCCGCGAACGGAATCGGCACCTGCGCGGTCGCATACGTGTCGAAGGCGTAGGGCCCGAGGGTCGAGTCGAAATACGCGAGCGTCTCCGGCGTGCGGACGAGCCAGCGCGCGGCGGCCGAGTCGGCGGCGAGCAGGTGGTGCTGGATCGGCACGGCCGCACCCGAGGAGAGCGTGACCGACTGCTCGGTCGTGGCGAAGTCGCCCACGGCGAAGGCGAACGTGTAGACGGGGACGGCGGCGTCGACGGCGTAGGTCCAGCGCCGCCACCCGCGTGGCACGTCCCCGCTCGCATCGGCGACGAGCGTGTCGGCGACGAGCGTGCCGGAGGCAACGACCTCCAGCGAGTCGGGCGCGGTCACGGTGAGCCGGAGCGTCGCCGGGTCGGCGGGGTGGTGGACGGCGGGCAGCCACGACGCCCCGCGCAGGAACTGCGAGTCGGTGAGCGTGACGGTCTGCTCGAGCGCCTCCTCGACGTAGAGCCCGTCGTTGCGCCGGTCGAGCACCACGTAGCCCACCTCGACCGTCGAGAGGGTGTCGGCTGGCAGTGGGACCCGGAGCAGGTCGCCCTCGCGCACCACCTCCACGGGCACGTCGTCGACGCGCAGCGCCTTGAGCTGCTCCGGCTCTTCGAAGCGCAGCACGAGCGTGCCGGTGTCGGGCGCGTGCCGGACGCGCAGCCGGGCCGTCCCCGCAAGCGCCATGCGCCCCGATCCGCCGCGTGCCGCAGCATCCGGCGCCACGGTGAGGCTGACTTCGTAGGCGAGCACGTCCACGCCGTCCTGCGGGCGCACCGCCTGCGGGTCGCGGTCGCACGCGGCGAGCAGGAGGGCGAGTGTCAGGGAGAGGGCTGCCGTCCACCCCCCGTTCTTGCGTCGTCTCCGCGCTCGCTTCTGTCGAAGACGAACGCTCCGCTCCTCAGAACTGTCCCCCTCGCAAGCGAGGGGGACAGCTTCTCGACCCTTCAGGGGGAGAGAAGCAGGGGGTGCCGTCACGCTCCCTCGTCCATGGATTCGCCGTCGAGGGCCTGCGCGAAGACCTCGACGAACGCGTCCGAGATGCCCATCGACGAAAAGCCGCCGTCGTGGTAGAGCGTCTGCATCGTCAACATGCGCGTGAGGTCGGAGAGGAGCGTCACGCAGTAGTCGGCGCAGGAGGCCGCGTCGGCGTTGCCCAGCGGCGCGATGCGGTCGGCGAACTCGAACATCGCGTCGAAGCCCTTGATGCCCTGCCCGGCGGTCGTGCGGGTCGGACTCTGGCTGACCGTGTTGATGCGCACGCGCCGCTCGCCGAGCCAGTAGCCGAAGTTGCGCGTGATGCTCTCCAGGAGCGCCTTCGCGTCGGCCATCTCGCTGTACTTCGAGAAGACGCGCTGCGCGGCGATGTAGCTCAAGGAGAGGATCGACGCGCCGTTGGCAATCGCCTCGGCGTCGATGCCGGCTTTGATGATGCGGTGGAGCGACATCGCCGAGATGTCGAGCGTCTTGTGGTACCAGTCGTAGTGCAGGTCCGTGTACGCGCGGTTCTTGCGCACGTTGAGGCCCATGCCGATCGAGTGCACGACGAAGTCGCAGGGCCGGCCGAAGTCCTCCTGGGCTTTCGCGTAGACGGCGGTGATGTCGTCCATGCTCGTCGCGTCGGCGTAGACGATGGGGCTGCCCGTCTTCTCCGCGAGGCCTTCGAGGGAGCCGAAGCGCTTGGTGACGGGCGCGTTGGAGAGCACGAAGCGCCCGCCCTCGCGGTGGATCGCCTCGGCGATGTGCCACGCGATGGAGTTCTCGTCGAGCGCGCCGAAGACGAGGCCGACTTTGTCGGTCAGGAGGCCGTGGGCGGGGGTGTCAGCCATGGGTCGGGGAAGTGTGGACATAAGTACGGTGTGAACGTGTGAAAGTAGGCACGCGGTCGCCGGTCGTGCACGGGGGGCGGTCCCTGGTGAAGAGTGAGGAGTAAAGAGTGAAGAGCAACTAGCGAACAGCAGGGAGGTGACATTCACCGAATTCGTTTGCCCCCGCCGTCGAAGTCGGTTTGCATCTTCCAAGGACCACGGACGGACCACAAAAAACGGGCACCTCGCCGTGTGACGAGATGCCCGCAAAGAGGACGGTGTAGCTCGACGGGTCGCGCTACTTCTTGCTGATCCAGAGCGTCGGGTCGCCCGATGCGGTGCCGTCGCCGCTGTCACTCAGGAGGTCGGCGACCTTGTCGCGCATCGCCTGCTTGAAGACCGGCTTCGAGAGGTAGTCGGTGAAGCCTGCTTCGAGGCAGCGGCGGCGGTCGTCGGGGTAGGCGTAGGCCGTGAGCGCCAAGAGCGGCAGGTGCGAGAGCGTCTCGTCGGCGCGGATGGCCTGGGCGGCCTCCATGCCGTTCATGCCGTCGCGGAAGTTGAGGTCCATGATCGCCAAGTCGACGTGCTCGCTGCGGAGCGTCTCGATGGCTTCCTCGGCGCTCTCGGCTTCGAGGATGCGGTAGGCGTCGCGGAGGTAGAAGTAGAGGAGGCGGCGGTTCTCCGGGTAGTCGTCCGCCACGAGGATCGTCGGACGCGCGTCGGTGGTGGGAGCGGGGGCCGCCGAGGGCGAAGGAGTCTCGGAGGTCATGGGACGGAGGGCCAGTCGGGAATGACGGTGGGAGTAGGACGGAGAACTTACGCACTCAATTCTCGGTCCAAACCCGCAGCGGCACGCAGGTTGGGGCCACGCACGCCTACGGGGCGCGAATCGTGGCAGCGGTCGGAGATTCTGTAACCCAGGCGTGGCGCAACGGGCCGCCAATGTAGCCGCCTCAGGAGGCGTGGTCGCGGCGGCCGTAGGCGGCGGCGAGCGGGTGACACAGGGCCGCCATCGCGTCGTGGACGAGGCTGTTGCTCGCGATCACGCTGCCGCTCACAAGTGGCGCGTCGAGGCCGGGCAGCGCGGAGATCCGGCCACCCGCCTCCTCTACGAGTAGCAGCCCGGCGGCGATGTCCCACGGCTTGAGGCCGCTCTCGAAGAAGCCGTCGTAGCGCCCGCACGCCACCCACGCGAGGTCGATGGCGGCGGCGCCAGGGCGGCGCAGTCCGCGCGTGGCCTGCATGAACTGCCGCATGGTGGCGAGGTAGCCGTCCACGTAGCGGAAGTCGCGAAAGGGGAAGCCGGTGCCGATGAGGCTGTCGTCGAGCGTAGCGGCCTCGGAGACGCGGATCGGCACGCCGTTCAACTCGGCCCCGCCGCCGCGCACCGCCGTGAAGAGGTCGCCCGTCGTGACCTCGTAGACGACGGCCACGGTGACCTGGTCGCCCTCCTGCAGGGCGATCGATACGGCGTAGGGCGGGACGCCGTGCGTGAAGTTGGTCGTCCCGTCGAGCGGGTCGATGATCCAGCGCCGCCCGTCGAACGCGGCGGCTTCGTCGAGGCTTGCGCTCTCCTCGGCGAGGAAGGCGTCGCCGGGAAAGGCCCGGCCGAGCGTGTCGAGGATGCGCTGCTCGGCCCCCTCGTCCACGACGGTCACGAAGTCGTGGGTGTCCTTGGCGCGGATCTGGTCGGCCGTGACCGTGCCCGCGTGCTGCCGGATGAAGGCCCCGGCGCGGAGAGCCGCCGCGACCGCGACATCGCGAGAGAGTTCGAGCATGAGGATCGGAAGTGAGAGGGTCAAAGTTCGAAGGAGGAAGTTGGGGGTGCCAGGACCCAAGAGGGAAGGGTAAAGCGTGAAGAGCGGGCGCGGGTCGTCCCGACGGGGCGGATCGGAAGAATGGAGGCATTGTGAGCGAGACGGTTGACGCCGTCCGGATCGCCCCGCACCTTCTCGACCCTCGACCCTCTACACTCGACCCTCGAACCCCTCGCCATGTCTGCTGCGCTCGACGACTTCCTCGAACTCCTCGACCTCGAACCCATCGAGGTGAACATCTTCCGAGGCCAGAACCGCTTCCTCGGGTGGAACCGCGTCTTTGGCGGGCAGGTGCTCGCGCAGGCGCTCGTGGCCGCCAGCCGCACCGTGCCCGAGGACCGGCCGTGCCACTCGATGCACGCCTACTTCATCCTCCCGGGCGACGTGAAAGCGCCCATCGTCTACGAGGTGGACCGCATCCGCGACGGCGGCTCCTTCACGACGCGGCGCGTGGTGGCCATCCAGCACGGGCGGCCCATCTTCAACATGTCGGCGTCGTTCCAGCGCGTTGAGGACGGCATCGACCACCAGGACACGATGCCGGACGTGCCAGGCCCCGAGGGCCTGCCGACCGAGTTGGAGTTGCTCACCGAGCGGGCTGACCGCCTCCCGACCTCCGTGCGCGACGTGTACCTCCAGCCGCGGCCGTTCGAGTTCCGCCCGGTGAACTACCACGAGCCGTTCGCGCCCGAGGCGAGCCCGCCCATCCACGACATCTGGTTTCGCACAACGGGCACGGTCACCGAGGACGAGGGCCCCGAGGGCTTGCTCGCGCAGCAGGCCGTCCTTGCCTACGTCTCTGACCACAACCTCCTCGGGGCCGCCATCCGCCCGCACGCGCTGACGTTCTTCGACCCCAACCTGCAGGCAGCCAGCCTCGACCACGCGCTCTGGTTCCACCGCCCCTTCCGCGCCGACGAGTGGCTCTTGTATCACGTCGAGAGCCCGTCGGCGGCGGGCGCGCGCGGCCTCGCGCTCGGGCAGGTCTTCGCGCAAGACGGACGGCTCGTGGCGTCGGTGGCGCAGGAGGGGCTGCTGCGGCAGAAGGCCGGCAAGAACGTACGCGTCGGCGTGAGGTGATCGGGGGGTGACAGCACAGGTGGCACCGTCGCGCTCGACGTTGCACCCAGGGAACGGTGCCGCCTGCACCGGCGTCCGATGACCGTTATCCGGTACCACCTTGCCACCCTGCCATGCCTGACGCTGACTCTGCAGGCACCGCTGCGCCCATCGGCGGCGGCCCTGCGCTCCCCGGCCTTGCGCTGTCCCTCGGCGACCTCGAAGCGCGCCTCGACGGCTTCGTGACGGAATACCTCGCGGGCAAGAGCAAGGAGACCATCGGCACCTACCGCCGCTCGCTCAACGAGTTCGAGCGCTACGTCGCCGTCCTCCAGCAGCGCCCCGTCATGGAGCGCTTCCGCTTCCGCACGGCCGACGTAGAGGGCTACAAGACCTACCTCATGAAGGAGCGTGGCCTGAGCCAGGTCAGCGTCTCGACCTACCTGACGGCGCTGCGGCGGCTCTGCCAGTACCTCGTCGAGCGCGGCGAGCTGAGCGAGAACCCGGCCAAGGCGGTCAAGGGCAACCGCCGCCCCACCGATCATTCGCGCAAGGTGCTCACCGTGGAGCAGGTACGCCACCTTCTCGATCACGTCGAGACGGACACCGCCATCGGCAAGCGCGACTACGCGATCATGATGCTGATGCTCTACGCGGGCCTCGCCGAGATCGAGATCGTCCGGTCGAACCTCGAAGACCTGGAGCAGACCCTCATGGGCTGGACGCTCCGCGTGCAAGGCAAAGGCCGCTCGGAAAAAGACCAGGAGGTGCCCATCGATCCGCCCGTGATGGACGCCATCCGGCTCTACCTCGACGCGCGCGGCCGCATTCGCCCCGCTGACCCGCTCTTCGTCAGCCACGGCCACCGCTCCGACGGCGAGCGGCTCAACACGCGCTCCATCCGCAGCCGCATCAACCAGCACCTCAAGGTCGCGGACCTCAAGAAGCCCGGCATCAGCCCACACTCGCTCACGCACACGGCGGCGCTGATCTGGCTCAACGACGGCATGAGCGTCCACGAGGTCAAGCAGCGCATGCGGCACGGCACGCTCGACACGACGATGATCTACTTCAAGAAGCAGGGCCTGCTCACTCGCGACCTGGACGACGCGTAGCCGATGCCGAAGCTCTGCCCCCACCTCATCCTCGAAGGCACACGGCTGACGCACAAGACCGACCTCGCCTTCGCGCTCAACCGCCACCCGCGCGTCGTGGGACCGCGCAAGTACCAGTATCACTCCCCGCTCGTCTCCGGCGAATGGTGCGCGTTCACCAACCACCCGTGGGGACGCGGACTCATCAACTTCGCCCCGGAGGAGGAGGCGCTGGCCATGGAGACCTACCGCACGTGGGTCCACCTCTTCGAACTTCAGCGGTTCTACTCGTGGGTGGTGGACCGCTTTCACCTCTCGACACAGCTCGTCCAGCGCCAACGCCACGGTCGGCACTACGACTTTGGCTGGCTAGAAGACCGGCTGCGCCCGCTCAACTTCCGGATCATCCTCTGCACGCGGCACCCCGACTCGTTCGAGGCGGCGCGCGCCGAGCGGCTGAAGGTGTCCGGTAACCCGGCGCAGTACGACGACCTCACGCCGTTCATGCGCGACCAGGAGGTGTTGCGAAAGCTGGCCGCGGCCTCCTCGCTGCCTGTGTTCGAGGTCGATGTCTCCGACAACGATGTGCCCCGTGCCGCCGGTGCGGTCGCGGACTGGCTCGCGGCCACAGACGGGCTGGCCATGCCGGACGTGCCGCACCCGCTCGCTCCGACTCCCGTGCTGCCATGACGATCCTTCTCGCCGGAGCGTCCGGCCTCGTCGGGCGGCACGCGCTCGACATGCTCCTCGGCACGCCCGAGTATACTCGCCTGATCATCCCGACGCGCCGCGACCTAGCCGGCTCGGACCGGCTCGGGCTTCTCGTCCAGCACCCCAACGTGCGGCAGGTGATTGTCGACTTTGCGAAGCTGGAGGGCCATGCCGACGACCTCCGCGCCGACCACGTGCTCTGCGCTCTCGGCACGACGATCAAGCAGGCTGGGTCCCAGGCGCGCTTCCTGGAGATCGACCGCGATATGCCCGCCGCGCTCGCGCGGGTGATGAAAGCGGCAGGTGCGACGCGCTTCGCCTACGTGAGTTCGCTCGGGGCCGACAAGGACGCGCGCACGTTCTACCTCCGGTCGAAGGGCGAGACGGAGGCGCTCCTGGGCAACGTCGGCTTCGAGAGCGTGACGCTGCTGCGCCCGTCGCTGCTGCTCGGGGACCGTAGCGAGTTCCGGTTCGGCGAGCGGATTGGGCAGGGCCTCGGCACGCTTGTGCGCCGGCTGCTGCCGGCGCGCGTCAAGCCCGTCCACGCCGCGACCGTAGCCGCCGCACTCATCCAGGCCGTGCGGCAGAACCACGTCGGCGTGCGTGTGGCTGAGGGCCGCGCCCTGCTTGACCTCGCCGAAGGCTGGCGGCGCGAAGTGCGAGACTGAGGAGAAGCTAGACGTACGAAGCAGGTCTCGGTCTGGTAAGCAACGCTAGCCTGGCGCGTGTTTCTGCGTAATGCAGGGCTCCTCGCTCGTCGTTGCTCCCCCCGTCCTGTGTCGTCTCCGCGCTATCGCGCTCCGCTCCTCGGACTGTCCCCCTCGGGATCGAGGGGGACAGCTTCGGCCACCGTCCAGGTGTGTCGAAGCGGGGGGAGCCAAGCTGCTCGAATGCCTCAAGACTGCGTCCACACGTTCATACCCGCACACGTCCACACTTCTACTCCGCGCGGAGCACGCGCGCCGGGTCAGCGGAGGCGGCGCGGTAGGTCCGCACGCCCACCGTCACCAGCGCCAGCGTCAGCGAGGCGACCAGCCCGAGCGCGAACAGCCCAGGGCCGAGGTCGATGCGGTAGGCGAAGTCTTCGAGCCAGGCGCGCAGCATGACGAACGCGAGGGGCGACGCCACCGCGAAGCCGAGGAGCACCAGCACCACGAACTCGCGGGCGAACCGGACCACGATGTGCCCCGTGCTCGCGCCGAGCACCTTGCGCACGCCGACCTCCTTGGCGCGCCGCGCCGTCGTGTAGCTCACGAGCCCGAAGAGCCCGATGCAGCCGATCAGGATGGCGACGAGCGCGAACGCGTTGATGATGCGCTGGAAGGACTCCTCGCCTTGGTAGAACTCCGCGATATTGTCGTCGAGGAACCCGTAGTCGTAGACGAATGCCGGGAACGTGTCGGTCCAGGCAGCTTCGAGCACCTCCAGGGCCTCGGTGCGCTGGTTCATCTGGATGCGCGCCGCGCCCACGTAGGCGTAGTCCGGGGCCACCACGAGGACCGTCGGGTCGATCTCCTGGTGGAGCGAGTTGGTGTTGAAGTCACGGACGACGCCCGTCACCACGCCCTCCCAGTTCCACATGTCGATCGGCGTGTCGAGCGCGTCGGCGGGGTTCTCGTAGCCCATCAGCTCGGCGAGGGCCTCGTTGATGATGAAGCTGCTGCTGTCGCCCCGGACGAAGTCGCGCCCGGCCACGAGGGGCATGCGGTAGGTCCGGAGGTAGTCCTCCTCGACGAGCTTGATCTGCGCGTTGTTTTCGATGCGCGTGGTGTCCTTCTCGTAGTGGAAGTTGCCCGCCCAGGTGCTGCCCGACGTGGCGCCCGAGTTCGAGAACGTGACCTCGTCGATGGCGCTGTGCGCTTCGAGGCGCGTGGCGAGCGTGGCGAGGTCTACCTCCCGATCGGGTACCTCGAACTCGACGACGGCGCTCGTGTCGTAGCCCAGCGGAGCCGAGCGGAGGTACTGCGTCTGGTAGACCGCCGCGAGCGTGCCGATGATGAGCACCTGCGAAATGGCAAACTGCACCACCACGAGGCCGCGCCGCACCGAGAGGAAGCCGCCCGGCGCGCTGACCTGCCCCTTGACGACCTCGCTCGCACGCAGGCGACTCATCATCCACGCAGGGTACAGGCCCGAAGCGAGCGTGAGGAGCAAACCCGCACCGAGCACGAACGCCAGGAGTAGGGGGTCGGTGAACGGGTTGATTGCGAAGCTCTCGCCGAAGAAGTCGGTGATCAGCAGGCGCACGGGGTTGGCGAGCAGCAGCGCCACCACCAGCGCGATGGCCGTCAAGAGCGCCGTCTCGGTCATGAAGTAGCCTCGGATCTCGCGCGGCGTGCCGCCGAGCGCCTTGCGGACGCCCACTTCCTTCGCTCGCCGGAAGACGAGCGTCGTGTTGAGGTTGACGAAGTTGATGCACGCCGTGAGCAGCAGCAGCAGGCCGATCAGCCCGAGCGTGTACATCTCCCCAGGCGTGGTGATGCCGCCATACTCACTGCCGAAGCGGTCGTCGAAGTGCATCGCCGTGAGCGGCTGCAGGAAATAGGTCAGCTCGGCCGAGTCCTCGTGCTCGAAGTGCCGGTCGACGAAGTCGACGAGCTTGGCGTTCACGGTTTCGGGATCGACGCCTTCAGGGAGCCGCACGTAGGTCTGCACGCCGGACGAGACGCTGCCCCAGTTGTCGTTGATGCGCGTGTGCTCCTCGCCGAGGTTGGCCGAGACGAGCGCGTGCATGGGCAGCGAGTTGGTCTCGATGGGGTCGGTCACGACGCCCGTCACCGTCAGGTCAAAGGCGTTGTCGAAGGTGACGATCCGCCCGATCACATCGGCGAGCACCGCGTCGTCGCCGAAGTACTTCGCCGTGAGCGTCTCCGAGAGCACGATCGTGTACGGCCCGTCGAGGGCGGTCGTCCGGTCGCCCGCGAGCCAGTCGTAGGCGAACAGCTCGAAGAAGCCCGGCTCTACGATGGCTACCGTCCCCGGCTCTCGGAAGCGGGCTACCTCCCCGTCCTCTTGCTCCACAGCAATCACGGGCCGCCCGAAGTTGCGGTCGGTCAGCACCACGAGGTCGGCGTCGGGGATCTCCTCGCGGAAGGTCTCGGCAAACGGGTAGGCGATGCCGCGCTGATGGCTCGTGTTGCCGAACTCGGTGCTCTCGTGGACGATGCGGTACGTCCGCTCGGCGTTCGGGTGGTGTTGGTCGAAGCTCGCCTCGTAGCGGAGCTTCTGGAAGATGAGCGTCGCGCAGAGCAGCCCGAGCGTGAGGCCGAGCAGGTTGACCAGCGTGTGCGTTTTGGTGCGGCGGAAGGCGCGGAGGCTGGTCTTGAGGTAGTGCGGGAGCATAGCGTGGCGAAACGACGAGCGGCGACAGCGGGAGGATGAACGGCGGACGAGGACCGCCCTACGGGACGCCTAGCCTGGAAGTTGCCCCTGCGTTTCAGCCCTTTTTGCTTGTGTTTTGGCCTAGATGAGCACAGAGTGAGCGTATGTTGCCCGCCGCACACGTCGCGCCCTCCCGCGTTCCTTCCCCGCGTTCTCCGATGCTCTTCCGACGTCTGCTCCGCTACGTTGCGCTTTCTCTTAGCGTGACGTGCGCCTTGCCTGCGCTGGCGCAACCCTGGTCGTCCCCGCTCGCAGCGCCCGACGCCGACGGTCGCCTGACCTACGCGCCCGACCCCGACGGCTTCGTCCTCCCCGACTTCAGCCACGCGGGCTATCGCGGCGGCCTCGTCCCACTGCCCGTCGTGCCGACTGTCGTGACCGTGGCACCCGGGCCAGGCGACGACACGGACCGCATCCAGGCGGCGATGGATCAAGCGGGCGTGCTGCCGCTTGGCGCCGACGGCTTCCGTGGCGCGGTGGAGCTGGCAGCGGGCACCTACGACATCGCGGGGCAACTCTGGCTCCAGCACAGCGGCGTGGTGCTGCGCGGCGCAGGCAGCGGCGACGACCCCGCGACGGCCTCGATCCTGCGCGTCACGGGCAACGAACCCGCGCAGCGCATCCTCCTCCGTGTGGGCGCGCGGCGCAACACGCTCTGGGGTGGCGAGGTGAGCGGGACCCGCACCGCTGTCACGTCCGAGCGTATCCCCGTTGGTGCGCGCAGCTTCACCGTTGCCGATGCCTCGGTGCTGTCGGTGGGCGCCAACCTGATCCTCGTCCACCCGAGCACCCAGACCTGGCTCGACGCCATCGACGGCGGCGGCGTGGACCTCGACCCAGCATGGGCTCCGGGCGACGACGACATCGTCTTCAACCGCGTCATCACCGCGCTCGACGGCAACCGCGTGACGGTGGACGTGCCGGTGTTCTACACGCTCGACCGCCGCCGCAGCGCGTCGTATGTCTACGTCCACAACCGCAACAACCTCGTGACGCAGGTCGGCGTCGAGCACCTGCGCATCGACATCCAGCCGGGCGACGCCATTGAGGACCACGCGTGGATCGGGGTCAACCTCGTGACGGTCGAGGACGCGTGGGTGCGCGACGTGGCGGTGAAGGGCTACGGCGGCTCGGCGATCCGCACGCGGACCACCACGCGCGCGACGATCACCGACAGCCAGGCGCTCGACCCGCTCGCGCAGATCGCAGGCGAGCGGATGTACGGCTTCAACCTCGACGTGGCCTCGCAGCACGTCCTCGTGCGCGACAGCTACGCGAGCAACGGGCGGCACCACTACGCCACCGTCGGCGGCGCGCTCACCTCGGGCAACGTCTTCCTCGACAACCGCTCCGAGGGCGCGCTCTTCGCCAGCGAGCCGCACCGCCGCTGGAGCATGGGCATCCTCTACGACAACCACCGCGAACTCTCCGCGCCGATCCTCGACAGCCGCCTCCTCTGGATCGGCAACCGCGGCGACTTCGGCGAGGCGCACGGCTGGTCGGCGGTGCACTCGGTCGCGTGGAACGTGGACCTCGGCGCAGGCTGGCTGCTCTGCCAGCAGCCGCCGACCGCGCAGAACTACAGCATCGGGACGGACGCTGCGTTTGTGATCCACGACGGCCCGTCGGTGCCCTACGCCGGGGCCGCCTGCTACGAGGAGGGTACCAACCGCGCTGGGACGCTGGAGCCCCGCTCGCTCTACCTCGCCCAGCTTGACGATCGCCGCCGCGCGGTCAACACCGAGGCCGCCCCCGAAACGGCAGCACTCGCCGTCGAGGTGTTCCCAAACCCGGTCGCCGAAGTCGCCACGGTTCGGCTCACGTTGCCCACGGCGTCTGAGACACAGGTGAGCATCTATGACGTGCTCGGCCGTCGCGTGGCTACGTTGCACGACGGCACGCTCGCAGCGGGAATGCATGCGTTGTCGTGGATGCCTGAGCGGGCCAGCGCGGGCGTCTACGTGCTCGTCGCGGAGGTTAACGGACAGCGCACGACGCGGCGGCTTTCGGTGGTGCGATGAGGATTGAGGCTGGCTCGGCTCCCCCCGCTTGTACGCCTGCAACGGCGCACAAGCTGTCCCCCTCGATTTCGAGAGGGACAGTTTTTGGTGAGTGGAGAGCGCAGCGACCGTCGCCCAAAACGGGGAGAGCCGCGCGAAGCATAGGGGGGCAATGAGTGGAGCCCGCGGCCGCTTCGCCCCCTCGCCGACCGGCCTGCTGCACGTCGGCAGCGCGCGGACGGCGCTCGTGGCGTGGCTCTCGGCGCGGAGCCAGGGCGGCGCGTTCGTGTGGCGGCTCGAAGACCTCGACGGGCCACGCGTGGTGCCAGGCGTGGCCGCTGAACAGATGCGCGACCTCGCCTGGCTGGGCCTCGACTGGGACGAAGGCCCCGCGCTCACGACGACCGACGGCGTGTGCTTCCCCGAACGTGGCCACGTCGGCCCCTATGCGCAGTCCGAGCGCTCCGACCGCTACGAGGCCGCGCTCGACCGCCTCGCGAAAGACGGCTACCTCTTCCCCTGCGACCGCTCGCGCAAGGACCTCCTCGCCCTCGCCTCCGCGCCGCATGCGGGGGAAGGCCTGCCCGCCTACCCGAAGGCGCTGCGCCCGACGGACCTCGCGCCGGACTGGTACGCCCGCTACCGCTCCGACCCGCCAACCCCGCGCGACGTCGGCTCCGCGCTCCGCTTCCGCGTGGACGACACGCCCGTCCCGTTCCACGATCGTGTCCAGGGACTGCTCACGCAGGACGTGGCAACCGAGACGGGCGACTTCGTGCTCAAGCGCCGCGATGGCGTCTACGCCTACCAACTCGCCGTGGTGGTGGACGACATCGCGATGGACGTCACCGAGGTCGTGCGCGGGGCCGACCTGCTCGACTCGACGGGGCGGCAGATCCAACTCACCCGCGCACTCGGCGGCACGCTGCCGACCTACGCCCACGTGCCCATCGTCGTGAACGCGGACGGGGAGAAACTCTCGAAGCGTGACGAGGCGCTCACGCTGGCCAGCCTCCGCGACGCAGGCGTCGATCCCCAGCGCCTCGTGGGAGTGCTGGCGCAGTCGCTCGGGCTGGCGGGGACAGCCGCGCCCGTCACGCCCGAGGCGTTGGTGGATGGGTTTGCATGGGACCGGCTCCAGCGGGACGATTGGCGGCTTCCTGAAGCATTCGCCGCGCGCATGGGTGCGTGAGCTTGAATTGGAGACGGTATAGTGTTTGCCCCCATATGGGTGTCAGATTTTGTTACCCTTGCATTCCGCACACCCGCTCCATACCCTGCGGGACTTTTCCATCATGGCGTACGCGCGCTGCGCTCCCTCCTCCTTCTATCTAGGTAGCCCTATGCCCCATCGTCTGTGTGTCCTCGCCGTGCTGGCTCTCCTGCTCGGCACGCTGGCACCCGCTCTCCATGCGCAAGCTCCGCGTGTAAGCGCTGCGCAACTCGACCAGGTCGTGCCCGAGTACGATCGCCTTGCCGATATCGCCCTGGAGCGCGGTGTCGTCCCAGTCCTCGTGCGGCTTGATGTCGCGTTCCTTCCTGAAGGCCGCCTACTCGACGCCGACGTGCGCCAGCAGCGCGCCCGCCTCGCCGAGCGGCGCGACCAAGTGCTCCGCACCCTCGCGGCCAACGGCGTCACCGTCGAGCGCGTGACGCGCTACGAGACCGTGCCTGTGGTCGCGCTGAGCGTGACGGCCGAGGGCCTGCGGTTCCTCGCCGCGAGCCCGCTCGTCCGCTTTGTTGAGGAGGACGAGGTCGTCCGCCTCAACCTCGCGGAGAGCACCCAACTCGTCGGGGCCACGGACGCGTGGGCCTCGGGCTATACCGGCGCAGGCCAAGCGGTTGCTGTCCTCGACACGGGCGTCGATGGCAGTCACCCGTTCCTCCAGGGCAAGGTCGTCGCCGAGGCGTGCTACTCGGCCGCCGCCGGCGGTACCTCGGTGTGCCCCAACGGGCAGCGCTCGCAGACGGGCCCGGGCGCGGGCGACCACTGCGCCCGCAGCACCTCCGGGTGTGACCACGGCACGCACGTCGCCGGCATCGCGGCGGGCAAGGGCTCCAGCTTCTCCGGTGTCGCGCCAGACGCGGACATCATCGCCGTGCAGGTCTTCACGCAGTTCACCGGCTTCTCGTCGTGCTTCCCCGGCCCCTCGCCGTGCGTGGGGGCCTACACCTCGGACATCATTAGCGGCCTGGAGTTCGTCTACGCCCAGCGCACCACGCTCAACGTGGCCTCGGCCAACATGAGCCTGGGCGGCGGATCCTTCACCACTCCGTGTGACAGCGACTCGCGCAAGCCGATCATCGACAACCTGCGCAGCGCGGGCATCGCCACGGTGATCGCCTCGGGCAACGGCAGCAACAGCAACGGCATCAGCGCGCCGGGCTGCATCTCGACTGCCATCAGCGTCGGCTCGACCGACGACGGCTCGCTGGGCACCGGGACGGACGCCGTGTCTAGTTTCTCCAACAGTGACACGTTCCTCGACCTGCTCGCACCGGGCCGCTGGATCCAGTCGTCGATTCCGGACGGCGGCTACTCGAACTACTCAGGCACGTCGATGGCCGCGCCCCACGTAGCCGGTGCCTGGGCGCTGCTGAAGGGCAAGAAGCCCGACGCCACCGTTGACGAGGTGCTCAACGCACTCACCAGCACGGGCGTCTCGATCCGCGACGGCCGCAACGGCGTCACCACGCCGCGCATCCAGGTCGATGCTGCCCTCGACGCCCTCGACGGCGGGCCGCCGCGCGACAATGTAGGGCCCGTCATCACCGGCTCCACGACCGGGACGACCTTCAACGGCACGGCGGCCGACAACGGCCTCAACGACACGGGTGTGGCCTCGGTGTCGCTCAACCCCGGCTCGGTCAACGTCGCGCTCACCGTCGATCCGTTCTCGTCCGGCGATGCCACCGTGGGCTTCGCGCTCGCGCTCATCGACCCGACGCAGGACGGCAACGGCACCGTGGCCGCGGCTGACCTGGTGGGCAACGACTCCGAGCGGGCCATCAGCCTGACCGGGACCGGCGGCGGCGGGGGCGAGGACACGACCGCGCCTTCGCTCTCGGGCTCGATCCGCGGCGCGCAGTACGAGGGCACGGCGTCCGACTCCGACTCCGGCATCGCGGCCATCGAACTCACCGAGGCCACCAACCTCGACCTTGACGTGGACGGCTTCGCCTCGGGCGCAGGGAGCGTGGACTTCACGATCACGCTCCAGAACCGCGGCCAGCAGGGCAAGGGCTACGTGGTCGCGACGGACGTGGCAGGCAACACAGACGAGCTGTGGATCTGCTCCGACGGCTGCGACCCGCCGGGCATGGGCGGTGGCGGCGATGACACCACGCCGCCCAACGTCACGGGCTCGATCCGCGGCAACCGCTTCGACGGCACCGCCTCGGACAGCGGCTCCGGCATCGCCTCCATCGTCTTGGGCAGCGACGCCGTGAACCTCGTTCTCGACGTGGACAACTTCTCGGCCGGAGCCTCGTCCGTCGGCTTCGACGTGCGGCTCTCGAACCGCCGCGAGCCGGGCTCGGGCACCGTCATCGCCACGGACGTGGACGGCAACGAGGGCACGCTCTTCATCGACTCCGAGAACAGCGCGCAGTTTGTCCCGATCGCGAGCAGCGCCGCGCTCCCTGAGACTGTCGAGCTTACGGGCAGCTACCCGAACCCGTTCGCGAGCACGACGACGGTGCGCTACGGCGTGCCCGCCGCAATGCCAGTGCGCCTGGCCGTCTACGACGTGACCGGCCGCGAAGTGGCGCGCCTCGTGGACGGCCCTACCGAGGCGGGCTACCACACGGCGACGTTCGAGGCGAGCGGTCTTCCGAGCGGGGTGTACGTAGTGCGTCTGAGCGCAGACGGCCGCGCGGAGACGCAGCGGATGGTGCTGGCTCGATAGCCGGCATCTCCTCGCTCAAGCAGTGCGCCCCGTCTGGCTTCGGCTGGACGGGGCGCTGCGTTTGTGCCCGCCTTGATGAAGCGGGAGGGCCGTCGAACAAAAGAAGTAGGGGGGCGATTTGCGATACGCCCTGCTGGCCCGTATCTCTACGCGCTTTCCTAGCGGCGACTCCTCACCACTAACCGTGCGGGCGGGAGGTCTTTGGTGTCGTCGCTCTCCCACGCTCGCCCGTGGCTCACGCGACCCCTTTCTCGATGCGACTTTTTGCATGCGTGGCAGCGCTATGCCTAGCGTTGCCGCTTGCCGTTCCCACAGCGGCCCAATCCCTCACCACCGCCGACGCTGTTGATACCGCTGTAGACGCGGCCCTACGGCACGTCGCCCAGCACGCAGACGCACTCGGGGTCACTGACGCCGATGTAGCCGACCTCGTGGTCACCGACGCCGTCCCGAGCCGCCGCAGTGGCCTCACCTACGTCTACGTCCGGCAGGCGGTCGGCGGGATCGAGGTGCTGGGTACTGAGCTGACGGTCGCCGTGGATCGCAACGGAGCCGTGGTGCACCGTGCCGGGACACTCACCCGCGACCTCGCCGCAAAGACGCCCACGGTGCGGCTCCGCCTCGACGCGCCCGAATCCGTACGACGCGCCGCAAGCCACCTCGGCGTGGACAGCCCGCGCCTGCGGAAGCTCGCCCAGGCGATGGGCGCGGGCCGCGCGACGACGTTTGCCCAGACCGACGCCGTCCTGACGCGCATCCTCAGCCGCCTGGTCTTCGTGCAGCCCGAGTTCGCACGGACCGGGGACGATGCCGCGTACCGCCTCGCCTGGCGCGTCGAGATCGCCCCGCGCTCGGCGGGTCGTCTCTACCACCTCTACGTCGACGCCGCGACCGGCGCGGAGGTCCGCCGCGATGACCTCACCGTGGACGAGCACGCCGGCCTCCCCACGACGGGCCGCGCGCCGTCGCTGGCCCCGCGGGCTGCGGCCGCCGCGCCGAGTCTGCTGAGCGCGACCGCTTCGACGGGGGCGTTGGCGCCGATGGGCGTCAACGACGGGAGCAGCTACAACGTCTACGCGCTGCCGCTCGAAAGCCCCAACCACGGCCCTCGGTCCATCGCCACCAACCCCGCCGACGCCATCGCCTCGCCCTTCGGATGGCACGACACCAATGGCGCGGCCGGTGCGGAGTTCACGATCACGCGCGGCAACAACGTCCACGCCTACCTCGACCGCAACAACAGCAACAGCCCCGACCCAGGCAGCGAGCCCAACGGCGGCGCGGGCCTCGACTTCAACTACCCGATCAACCTCAGCCAGGACCCGGTCAACTACCAGGACGCGGCGGTCACCAACCTCTTCTACTGGAACAACGTCACCCACGACCTCCTCTACCGCTACGGTTTCGACGAGGTGGCGGGCAACTTCCAGGTCAACAACTACGGCAACGGCGGCCAGGGCGGCGATGCCGTCGACGCCGAGGCGCAGGACGGTGGCGGCGTCAACAACGCCAACATGTTCACACCGTCCGACGGCAGCGAGCCGCGCATGCAGATGTACCTGTGGCAGGACACCAACCCCCGCCGCGACGGCGACCTCGACGCGGGCATCGTCATCCACGAGTACGTCCACGGCCTCTCCAACCGGCTCACCGGCGGCCCGAACAACGTCGGCTGCCTCTCCGGCAACGAGCGCATGGGCGAGGGCTGGAGCGACTACTACGCCGCCGTGTTCACCATCCGCCCCGGCGACACGCGCACGACCAACCGCGGCATCGGCACCTACTCCATCGGTGAGCCGATCACAGGCGACGGCATCCGCCCCGCACCCTACAACACGATCTTCGCCGTCAACGACTTCACCTACGGCGACACGCGCGACGCGTGCTTTCTCTTCTGCTCGCTCTCCGTCCCGCACGGCGTCGGCTTCGTCTGGGGGACGATGCTCTGGGACCTGACCTGGGACCTCATCGACCAGTTCGGCTTCAGCGAGGACGTCTACGACGCCGACGGCACGGCGGGCAATCAGATTGCGATCAACCTTGTCACCGAAGGCATGAAGCTCCAGCGCTGCAACCCCGGCTTCGTCGATGGGCGCGACGCCATCCTCGCGGCGGACGACGCGCTCTACGGCGGCGTGCACAAGGACCTCATCTGGGCCGCCTTCGCGCGGCGCGGCCTCGGCTTCTCGGCCATTCAGGGTACGTCGTCGAGTGTGACGGACAACCGTGAAGCGTTCGACCTCCCGCCGGGCGGTGGCAACGTCGACCCGGTGGCGGGCTTCACGGCCGACTGCGACGGCCTGACGTGCGACTTCACCGACGCGAGTTCCGACGCCGACGGCAGCATCACCGGCCGCTCGTGGGACTTTGGCGACGGCGCGACCTCGTCGGCGACCAACCCGACCCACACCTACGCGGCGAACGGCACCTACACCGTCACGCTTACCGTCACCGACAACGGCGGCGCGAGCGATAACGCTGCGCAGGGCGTGAGCGTCTCCGACGGCGGCGGCGTGGAGGACACGACCCCGCCCGCGATCTCCGGCTCGATCCGAGGCAGCAAGTACGAGGGCACCGCCTCCGACGCGGGCTCCGGCATCGCCACGGTCTCGCTGCGCGAGGCGACCAACCTCAACCTCGACGTGGAGGGCTTCGCAGCAGGCGCGAGCAGCGTCGACTTCGACATCACGCTTGCCAGCCCGCGCGACCAGGGTAAGGGCTACATCGTCTCCACCGACGTGGCAGGCAACGAAGCCGAGCTGTGGGTCTGCTCCGACGGCTGCGACCCGCCGGGCATGGGCGGTGGCGGCGATGACACCACGCCGCCGTCGGAGCAGACCCACAGCTCGGCTTCGTTGCCTGCCACGTCGGTGGAGACGATGTAGCCCTTACCCTGGTCGCGCGGGCTGGCAAGCGTGATGT
>JBCDFF010000015.1:0-24949 GCA_039178415.1 Bacteroidota bacterium | reverse complement strand
GTTCTTTGCCTTCTCGGGTTTCTCGTCATGGACGTTCTCGCTCTGAAGAAGATCAAAGAAGACCGCGTCAGCGAATAGCCACGTACTCCTGGCGGGGCCACGCCCGGTTGCACACCAAAGCGTCCAAGGCACAGGGGGACGTGGGGCGGTTGATGGCAAATAGGAGAAAGCGTGCGCGCAGCTGAAACAGAAGCGCCGGGTCACCCTACCTTGCAGCACATCCATTCGTCTCCTCTCAGCCCGATGGTGCTATGACGTTGCTCCCCGCGCTCCTCCTGCTCAAAGACCCGCCCTACCCGACGGGCACCGGTCTCGAATTCTTGCCCATCGCGAGCGTGGTGCTCGCGGTGCTCTTTCTCGTCGTTGTGATCTGGATGGGCAGCCGACACACGGTTTAGGCCCTGCTCAGTGGGCGGCCGTCGAGGCGCTGCACCCGTCGACGCACGAAAAAAACCGCCGCTTCGGAGCACTCCGAAGCGGCGGTTTGCGGTTGAGGAGGTCAGGCTCTTGAACACGGGCGGACGGATGTTGCCCGACGAGATCCTCCGAAGCCTAGTTGCCCTGCACCTGCACGATGTAGTCGAGCTGCTGCTGGGCGGCACCGACGATGGTCTCGTCCCCCGCACGGCGGGCATAGGTGAGCGCCTGCTCCAGGTTGGTCTGCGCCGAGCTGAAGCTTTCGCTTTGGACCTGCGCGGCACCGATGCGGTAGTAGGCCCGGCCATACAGCTTGTTGAGGGACTCGTTGTCTTCCCCAAGCAGCGCCGAGGCCTCGTCGAGCGTGGCGATGCCCGTCGTGTAGTCCTTGTCGCGGATCTGCGACTGCGCGGTCACGAGGTAGATGCGGCCGAGCATGAAGCTAGCCCGGTCGTTGACGGCGGTCTCACCAGCGGCCTCGGTGGCGGCCACGAGGTCCACCAGCGCATCCCGCGCACCTGCGGCGTCGCCTGCCTTGATCAAAACGTTGGCGCGAATGAGCTGGAACTGGTACTCCTCGGGGCTCAGCTCAATGGCCTGCCCGAGCTGGGCGAGGCCGTTCTCGAAATCCTCGGCCTTGGAGTAGGCATCACCTGCCAGAGAGCGGAGGCCGGCTTCGTTGCCTGCGTTCTCCAGCGTGGCTGCCAGATCGGCCCCGGCGGCGTACTGCTCGGCGGCGACCATGAAGGCCGTGGCGGCTGCGGCCTCGTCGTCGCCGGCGGCCTCGGCCTGCGCCTTGTGGGCGTCGCCCGCGCTCTTGTAGGAGGCGACGGCCCGCTCCGTAGCAGAGGAGGCGAAGGGGATGAGCTCTTCGTCCTCGGAGTTGGCGGCGATGTCGCGGGCCTCAAGGTAGAGGCGCACGGCCTCAAGGTGGGCTTCGGGAGTATCGGCTTCGGCAGCGGCTTGGGCCTCTTCGAGCTTCGCGGTGTAGGCCGTGCGGGGGTCCATGGCTTCGTCGCCCGAGGCGGCCTCGTCGGCCATCTCGGTGGACTCCGTCATCTCGGCCGCGTCGGCCATCGGTTCCTCGTCCGTGGACTGCGCCATCACGGGCGCAGCGACGAGGGCGAACAGGAGCAGGAGAGCAAGTCGGGACATACTAAGGGGCTGTTTGCTAGTGGGATGGGGCGCTGGGTGGTGGTCAAACGGGAAACACCGAGACCGTGATCCGGCCAACGATGTGCCACGTGCGGGGAAAAGCAGATACCCCGGCGAGAGAAGGCGCGGAGCGGACGAGCGAGGTAACACGCACGCCGCACCACAACGGGCCAACGGAGCGTATTCGTGCAACCAACCAACTAGACACGCGAGCCGAGTGAAGGTTGCGGAAAGAACCGATGTGGGGCTTAAAAATTGGGCGCGACGCCATCTGCCTGGCAGCAGTGCACGATCTGTGCGACAGCCTCCACGGGATCGTCCGTCACCGTGAACAGGTCGAGGTCCTTCGGCGAGATGTTGCCCGCGCCGAGCATATGGGTGCGCAGCCAGTCGACGAGGCCCGACCAGTAGTCGGTGCCCATGAGGATCACGGGGAAGCGCGCCTCCTTGTGCGTCTGTATGAGCGTGAGGGCCTCGAACAACTCGTCCATCGTGCCGAAGCCGCCGGGCATCACCACGATCCCCTGGGCGTATTTCACGAGGAGCGTCTTGCGGACAAAGAAGAAGTCGAACGTGAGCGTCTTGTCGTAGTCGACGTACGGATTCGAGCCTTGCTCAAACGGGAGGAGGATGTTGAGGCCGACGGACACCCCACCGGCCTCGTGTGCGCCACGGTTGGCGGCTTCCATGATGCCGGGCCCGCCGCCGGTGACGGTGGCATAGCCTTCCTTGGCGAGCTCGCGGCCGAGCGCCCGCGCCATTTCGTAGTAGGGCGTCCCCTCCTTCGTGCGTGCCGAGCCGAAGACGGTCACGCTTGGTCCGGTCTCGGAGAGCGTCGAGAAGCCCTCCACAAACTCGCTCATGATGCGGAACACGAGCCACGAGTCGCGGTCCCGCGAGCGGACCCAGTTTTCCTGGTCGCGGGGGGTCATCGGGCGCTCAGCGCGGAACGGGGTAGGCTGGGGGGATTCCATGGGACGAAGGGAAGGCGAGGGGAGCAAGAGCGGAGAAAATACCAGGCCCCTGCCGAGGCGAGGAACGGGAGCCCGTCGGTGCGATCGTGGGCAGCCGGGTCCGGTTGCCCCGAAGCGGGGCAGGCGCAAAACGGGGCAGGCCCAAAACAGCAAGGAGAGGACGGGTCTACCTTCCAGGGCGCGGCACCCCAACCGCCGTGCGTGCCGCCTCGTCTCTCCCTCCCGTCGCACCGCTGCCCATGCCCGATACTGCCGATCTCACCTACGCGCCGCTCGACGTCAACGAGGAACTCGTCGAGAACGTCCGCGCGCTCATCGAGGCCCGGCAGGAGGCGATGGTGCGGACGCTGGCCGTAGACCTGCACCCGGCGGACCTCGCCCAGCTGATGAGCCACCTGCCGGCGGAGCAGAGTCAGACCCTCCTCGGCTGGCTCCCCACCGAGCGGGGCGGGCTCGTCCTGCCCGAACTGGAGTCCGCCTACCGCTCCGACCTCCTGGACGAGGTGCCAACGGCCGACCTCGTCGCGCTCATCGACGAGATCGACACCGACGACGCGGCAGACGTGATCGCAGACCTGCCGGACGACGTGTTCGCGCGGGTCCTGCCGCAGCTCGAAGACCGCGCCGAGGTAGAGCACCTCCTCGGCTACGGCGAGGAGACGGCAGGCGGCCTTATGGAGGTCGACTACGTGGTCGTCGACGAAAGTGCTACCGTCGACGAGGCCACGGAGGCGGTGCGTGCCTGCGCCGAGGAAGTCGATCAGGTCTACGTCGTCTACGTCGTCGATGCGCAGCAGCGGCTCCAGGGCATCGTCCCGCTCAAGCGGCTGCTGCTCGCCCGCGCGTCTCGGCCCGTGCGCGATCTCATGCTCACCGACATCGTCACCACGGAGCCAGACGAAGACCAGGAGGAGGTGGCGCGCCTCATGGAGCGCTACGACCTGATCGCGCTCCCCGTCGTCTCGTCCGAGGGCGTCCTGCTCGGACGCATCACCATCGACGACATCGTGGACGTGATCCGCGACGAGGCCGAGGAGGACCTCCAGCGCGCCAGCGGCATCGCGGGCGACGAGGAACTCTCGGCGTCGGTGCTCCAGATCACGCGTGGCCGCCTCGGCTGGCTGCTGCTCGGCCTCGTGGGGGCGTTCCTCTCCGGGCTCGTCATCAAGGGCTTCGAGGGCAGCCTGGAGCGCGCGACGGTCCTCGCGGTGTTCATCCCCGTCGTGATGGCGATGGCAGGCAACGCCGGCATCCAGTCGGCGGCCATCGCCGTGCAAGGCCTCGCCTCGGGCGACCTGTGGGGGTCCGACCTGCTGCGCCGTCTCGGCAAGGAGCTCGTCGTGGCGACGCTCAACGGCGTCGTGCTGGCCGCGGTGCTCGGGGTGACGGTGCTGGTGCTGCCGGGCTTCGTCGAGGGAGCAGGCACGGCGCTCGCCGCTACGGTGGCGCTCTCGCTGCTGCTCGTCGTGATCATCGCCACAGGCATCGGCGCGACGGTGCCGCTGCTGCTCGCGAAAGCCGGCATCGACCCCGCGCTGGCGATGGGGCCGTTCATCACCGTCTCGAACGACATCCTCGGGCTCGCCGTCTACTTCGCCATCGCCTCCGTGCTGTTCCTGTGAGGCCGCGGGTGTGTGCCGGCATCAGCGCGCCGGCATCCGTAGGCCTGTCATCAGCGCGCCCGCGTTTCAGTTCAGCCAGAGCGACTGCGTGAGCGCGTGCACCTCCGGGGCGATGCGGCAGCGGACGTTGCGGCGGCGTAGCTCGCGGTCGACGTCCCCGGCGCTGAGGTCGAGCGGCGGCAGCGACACGGCCAGGAGCGCGACGAGGCGGCGGCCGGGCCAGGCCGCGACACAACGCAGCGCCTGGAGGGGGCGAAAGTGGCGCAGCACGGCGGGAAGCTTCGGGAGCATGGAGACGGAACGGGAGGCTGAGTGATGAGAATAACACTGTTAAGTGAGCGTCGGTTCGCGAACCTCTCACGAACACGGAGGGTGCTACCTTTTTACCCCACGGCTGCTGTGCCTTCGCTCGTTCTCTCGGCGGCACCTGCCATGTCCCGTCTCCTCCGCCGTTCAGCCCATTTGTCTCGTGGCCACGTCTCCTCTGTCCCTGGTTCGTCTTGCCTGTGCCTTCGTCCTGACGCTCACCGTGGTGGGCTGCGCCTCCACAGGCGGCGGCTCCGGCGGCGAAGATACCGGCGGACGCTTCCAGGGCTATCCGGTCTACCTTGAAGCGGTCTACGAAGTCGCACCGGACGAGGTCGCGGCCGCAGCGGAGGCCGCGCTCTTCAACAAGGCCATCGTGCAGACCGACACGCTCGCCACGGAGACGCCGAGTGACCGCCTGCTCGTCCAGATCGCCCCGCACGACGACGGCGCGCTGGTGCGCTTCGGCGAGTACGTGGACCGCCCTTCCTATTTTGACGCGGCTGGCATCGCGGCGCGGCTCGGGAAAGCCTATGGGGACGTGCTCGTCGAGCTCGGCGGCGAGTACCGCGAAGACACGCCCTTCACAGCGTCTGGCCCTGCGCGCCTCGTGCCGCAGGCGACGGGGCTCGCGTGCCCCGAGGGCGTCCGCAACGAAGCGGGCAGCCTGGCCGACAACGGCAACAGCGTCATCGCCGTGCCCGAGACGTCGCCCTCGCTGCTGCCCACGCGCGAGATGGCGCTCCAGCAGTTCTACAGCGAACTCCTCGTCTACCCGCCTGCGTTACGGGGCGCGAAGGTGCAGGGTACCGTCTTCTCGCGCTTCATCCTCAGCGAGGAGGGCGTCCCCACGTGTGGCGAGATCCTGATCGGGCTGCCGGGCGGCCTCAACGACAACGTGCTGGCAGCGATCGCCTCGTTGCGCTTCGAGCCAGGCATGGTGGCCAACGACACGGTGGAGGTGCTCTACGTCTGGCCGGTGCCGTTCAACGCCGCGCCCCCGACCGGACGCTAGGACGCGGCAGCGACGCGTGTGAATCGCTTGCAGAGCAACGGGATCGCCGCAGGCGCGCCGTAGCTTGCCGCATGATCCGCAAAAAACTCTGCCTGCTCGGGACTTCGGCGGTTGGCAAAACCAGCCTCGTGCGCCGGTTCGTCCGGGGCCTCTTCTCAGACGAGTACCTCACCACGCTGGGCGTCAAGATCGACAAGAAGGCCGTGATGATCGGCGACGCGCGGGTCGAGCTGCTGGTGTGGGACCTCAACGGCGAGGACGCCTTCCAGAAGCTCCAGATGTCCTACCTGCGCGGGGCCGGGGGCTACTTCCTGGTGGTCGACGGGACCCGCCCGACCACGCTCGACCACGCCCTCGACCTGCACGAGCGCGCGCAGGCCGTCACAGGACCGGTGCCCTACCTGCTGCTGCTCAACAAGGCCGACCTCGTCACCGAGTAGGCGCTCGACGACGCCCGCGTCGAGGCGCTCGCGTCGGCCGGGCATGATGTTCGCCGCACCAGCGCGAAGAGCGACGATGGGGTTGAGGGAGCCTTTCACGATCTAGCAGCGCGCATGCTCGGGTAGATCGTTCTCCGGCCCCGTTCCCCGGCCTCGTCGTCTGGTCCCGTCCTCCGTCCCCGTCGTGTCTCGACTCCCGCGCGTGGCGCTGCTTCGCCGACACGACGCTGCCCCAGTGGCATCCAAGCTCGCCCTATCTAAGCTCGCCCCGTCCATGCGTCAGGAATCGCTGCCGCCTCGTCCGCTCCCCCGCGCGCTCCCCGCGAGCCTCGACCTGGCGCTCCTGGAGCGGCTGGGCGGCCAGTTCGTGCGCCTCGGCACGCCGCCGGCCTGGTTCGACGCCTTCTTTGGCGACCCCGGGCACCCCTACGCAGGCGTGGATCTCGCCGCGCGCTCGTTTTTCCTGGAGAACTTTCTGCTGGACGCCGAGGCGCACTGGGCCACGGGTACGGCGGAGCTCCTGCGCTCCGGGCCTTGGACGGAGACGGCTCCCGACGGCCGCGAGCGCCCTCTCGAAGCGATCTCGCTCACCCTCGACGAGCGCGCGCTGCTTCTGGTCGGCCCGCCCGCGCTCGACTTCGACGGGATGCAGCAGGTCTTCCAGTCGGCGCGCCAGGAGGCCCTGGACCGCCAGCGGATCCAGCGCGAGATCGAGCGCCGCGAGGTGCTCCTGCACTGCATCGTGCACGACCTCGGCAACCCGCTCGGCAGCGTGCGCGGTGCGCTGCAACTCCTCGACGATGACCTCAAGGCAGGCATCGCCGAGCGCGACGAGACGCAGCAGTTGCTCACCATCGCGCTGCGGCAGGCCGACCGGATGCGCGAGATGATCCGCTCGATCCTCGACGTGTTCCGTGCGGAGGTGGACGCTTTTAGCCCCGCTGCCGACCGCAGCGGCCTCGTGTGCGATGCCGCCGCCGTCGTGCGCCGGGTCGTCGAAGCGCTCGGGCCGCGCGTGCGTACGCAGCAGCAGGCGCTCACGCTGGTCGGCGCTGACGATGCTTGCCCGGCCGTGGCGGAGGAGAACCGGCTCGAGCGCGTCGTCTTCAACCTGCTCGACAACGCGCTGCGCTACACCCCCGCCGAGGAGACCGTGACCGTGACACTTCGCCCCGACGCCGACTCTGTGGTGCTCACAGTGGATGATGCGGGGCCGGGCGTGCCGGAGAGCGTCCGCCCGTTCCTGTTCCAGGCGTTCAGTCAGGTTGGCGGCCGGCCCGGGAAGGCCGGGCTTGGGCTCTACTTCTGCCGCATTGCCGTGCAGGCCTGGGGCGGCGAGGTGGCTGTCCTCGATGCACCCGGCGGCGGCGCACGGTTCCAGGTACGGCTAGATCGGCCCGGAGATCGGCCGACTGTCTAAATTTGTTAAGTCAATCTGCAATAGTGTCAGGTTGAAATTCGAACACGTCCCTGGCTGATGGGGATTCTGTTCAAGAACGAGGGGTGGGCGAGTTGCATTTTCGACCAGTGGTTAAAAAACTGAGGAGCGCGTCGTAGCTTGCGTTCCCCACCCGAGACGTGGTGCGCGCTGGTCCGACGAGGGCTGACCGTGTTCGACGTCTACTTCGCACACAACGGCGTCTGGCCTCGAGGGCATTGCCCCTGAGGCGCAATGGCGCGCGCAGGGTTAGATCTGCGCACCTACGGTGTCTAGGCACGCCGGGGCGGTTTCCCCCACCGTCGCCGTGTCGCGGAGTATCACCCCTGCATCGCCGTTCCCCAGGTGGTGTCCCCAGCCACGCCCACCCATGCTGTTTCGCGTTCTCCTCGCCGACGACGACCCAGACTACGCCACCCTCTTCGCCCGAAAAATCCGCCGCGCCGTCGAGGCGGTCGGGGGCGAGGACGCCCAGGTCGAGACCTACCCGTCGGGCGAGGCGCTGCTCGCGGCCGTCGACACCGGCGTCGACCCAGCGCTCGTCTTCCTCGACGTGTCGATGCCGGGCCTGGACGGACTGGAGGTGCTGCGGCGGCTCAAGCTGGCTCGGCCCGCGCTGCCGGTGGTGATGGTGTCGGCGCAGACCACGATCCGCGTGGCCCTCGACGCCATCGAACTGGGCGCGCACGACTACCTCACCAAGGCGCAGGACGACCTCGTCAAAGCGCCCGTGCTGGTGCGGCAGGTCGCCGACCGCCGGCGCACGGCAGCCCGCATGGAAGCCCTCCGGCGTCGCGTCACGTTGCCGCCCGACGGCCCGCAGCTCATCGGCGCAAGCGAGGCGATGGTGGAGGTCTACCGTACCATCGAGAAGGCCACGCGCGGCGACCTCGCCGTGACGATCCTCGGCGAGAGCGGCACCGGCAAAGAGCTCGTCGCCGAGGCCATCCACCACAGCTCGGGGCGGGCCTCGGCCCCGTTCGTGGTGGTCAACAGCGCCGCGATCCCGCGTGAGCTCATGGAGTCGGAGTTCTTCGGCCACGAGAAGGGCGCCTTCACGGGCGCGCTCACCCGGCGGCGCGGCGTCTTCGAGCTGGCCGACGGCGGCACGCTCTTCCTCGACGAGATCGGCGACCTCGCGCCGGGCCTCCAGGCGAAGCTGCTTCGCGTGCTCCAGGACGGCACGCTGCGGCGCGTGGGCGGCTACCAGACGCTCCGCGTCGACGTCCGCGTGATCGCGGCCACCCACCGCGACCTCGAGCAGATGGTCAAGGACGGCGCGTTCCGCGAGGACCTTTTCTACCGGCTGTGCCAGTTCCCGGTGCTGCTGCCGCCGCTGCGCGACCGCGAGGCCGACATCCTGCTGCTCGCCGAGCACTTCCTGCGGGCCTTCGCCGAGCAGCATCCGGAGGTCACGGGCCGCACCTTCTCGCCGGCCACGCGCCGGACGCTGCTCACCTACCGCTGGCCCGGCAACGTGCGCGAGCTCAAGAGCACCGTCGAGCGCGCGGCGCTCCTGACCGACCACCCCGTCATTGAGCCGCCTGACCTGATGCTTCAGGAAGAGCCGGTGCAGATGGCCGTAGCCGCGCCCGCGCCCACCCTGGACGCCGAGCATGCCGTGCAGCGTGCCACGGCTACGGTGCCCACCGAGCCACGCCCGTCAGCAAGCACGCTGCTGCGCGACGGGGCCACCAAGGACGACCTGCCAACGCTGGAGGACGTGCAGCGCGCGGCCTTTCTCCACGCCCACGATGTGTGCCAGGGCGTCGTCGAAGACATCGCGGAGGCGCTCGACGTGTCGCGCTCGTCCGTGTATCGCATGCTCAAGCGCTACGATCTGATGAGCGGCCGCACCTGGGGCGGCCCGCGTCCAAACTCGGGGCCGCGTCGCAAAGACGAGGACGCGGCGTGAGGCGCGCCGCCCGGATAAAGTTGCGGGGCGGTGATCCGTTGCCAGGACGCGTTGCGTAGATGAGGGGGAGGCCAGGCGAGCCCGTGCGCTCCGGGTCTGTTCTCTCGTCGTCCCTGCCGCTTCTTCCGCTGAAGGCCATGCTGTCGCTCCGTCTCTCCTTCCTCTCGCGCGCCACCGCCGTTGCACTGCTGGCCGTGGGTCTGCTCGGCTGCGAGCTTGCTCAGGGCACGTCAGACGCTGTGCTTGTCGGGTCCGATTCGGTCGCGGCCCCCGCGCGCGTCAGCGACGACCCGCTGGCGGCCCTCGCCGAGGAACTCAACGGGAGCGCTCAGGCCGAAGCGTTCTACTACGACCTCCAGTATGCCGCCGCTGGGGTGTACGGCCCCGTGCTCCTCGCGCATTTCTTGCCAGCGGCCTCCGCAAAGGAGAGCAACGTGGCGGAGGCCCGCGCGGTGTTCTGCGCCGATCTCGGCGACGGGGCCGAGGCCTGCCTTCGCCTCTCCGAGCAGGCCGACGAGCTCGCCCGCAAGCACGAACTCGACCTCGTCGCGCTTGGCGTGGCCCCCGTGGCAGCCGATCGCTATGCCCGGGTGTCCGAAGGCTTCGACTTTGCCCGCCGCTGCCCGCCGCCGCCAGAGCCCGGCGCCACGCAGGTAGCCATTCCCACCTACTATCCCAACGCCTACTTCGCAGTCGAGGCCTCGATGCTAGACCGTCGCCAGAACGTGCTCGCTCTCCAGTTTGCGGCCTGCGTCGATTGCGGCGGCTCCGGCTCGCGCGTCGACTACACGGCGCGCGCGTTCGAAGCGCTCGAACGGCCCAAGTGCCCGCGCAGGGGCTGCAAGTGCGAGCCGCCCCGGGACAACGGCTGAAGGAGCAGCGCTCCGACCTACACGGTGGTCTGCACGGCGCTCGCCGCGTTCCTACTCCGGGAGCGCGGCGAGCGTCGTTTCGATGGCGGCGAGGCGGTCTTGGGCTTGAGCGACGGCAGCAGTATCGGCGTCGGTCAGGGCGTCGGTGAGCTGAGCTTGGTAGCTACGCTGGCTCGCGGTGAGCCGGTCGTGGGCCTCGCGGTGTCGTCCGAGTTCATGGAGCACGCGCCCGGCTTGGAGGTCGAGTGTCGCCATCCGACCGTCAGGGTGGTCGAGGTCGGCGGCGAGGTAGATGGTGCGCGCGTCGTCCAGCGCAGCGAGGGCATCGCTGGGGCGGCCTGCGCCTTGAAGCAGCCGGGCGAGAGCGATGAGCGGGTAGGCCGACCAAACGTGGTCGCGCCCGAGCGTCTCGGCATACACCACGGCCGCCTCGCGGTAGTGCGCCTCTGCCTGCGCCAAGCTCCCGGTTCGCTCCTCGATGCGGGCGAGGCGGTAGAGACTCGTCGCCACGAGATCGTGGGCGTCGCCGTGAAGGTGGCGGTAGAGGTCAAGCGCGCGGCGGTGCGCGTCTAGCGCCTCGGCGTCGCGGTTCTGCGCGGCGAGCGCTTCGCCGAGGTTGTAGTGCACGTCGGCCACGTCGGGGTGGTCCGTGCCGCGCGTCTCCGTGAGCAGCGGGAGCGCCGTGCGGAAGAGCTGCTCAGCATCGGCGGGGCGCTGCTCGTCGAGCAGCAACGTCGCGCGGCCAACGAGGGCGCTCAGGCGTGCCGGATGCCGCTCCCACGTCGGCCCGTCCCATCGCTCCAGCGCGACAGAAAACAGCGAGTCGGCGCGGACGTGGTCGTAGAAGTTCGAGGCACTCGCCGCGAGGGCGACGATGCTCTCCAGCAGGCGCGGGTCGTCGGGGGGCAACGTGGCAGCACGAAGGGAATACGCGCGGCGGTGGAGCGAGTCGGCGGCGCTGAAGTCGCGGAGGATGAACAGCGCGGCTCCCCGGTCGAAGAGGCTCTCCGCCACATCGGGGTGCTCGGGGCCGAGGAGCCGCTGGCGGAGCGTAAGTGCCTCGGTGTGGAGCGAGTCGGCGGCGGCGTAGAGGCCGAGGCTCTGATAGAGGCGCCCCATCACGGCGAGGAGTTCGCCCTGGACGCCCGGCTGCGTGTCGAGCGCGTCGATCTGCGCCCGGCCGCGCGCGACGAGGTCAGCCGGAGCCAGCGCCCGTCCGCGGGCCTCCTCAGGGCCGACGCTCTCGAACAGCCCCGTCATAAACGCCACCGTCGCCTCGGCACGCCGTGCCTGCTCCCGGGCAATCTCCGCCTCCGAGGCTGCCACGCGGGCCTGCCACAGCGCGACGCCCAGCCCGCCCACGAGCGCCAGCACGGCCACGACAGCGAGCGACACCGCCAGCGCGTGCCGCCGCACGAAGCGCCCGACGCGGTAGGCCGTCGCGCCCTCCCGCGCCGCCACTGGGCGACCGTCAAGCGTGCGCAGCAGGTCGTCGTGGAGGGCCTCCACGGACGAGTAGCGGGCATTGGGGTCGCGGCGCAGCGCCTTGAGGCAGATCGCGTCAAGGTCGCCCCGGAGCGCGCGGCGCAGCGGCTGCACGCCAGGAAGCCCGACCTCGGCGAGGCGCGCGTCGGAGCCCGTCGCGGTGACGGTGCTGGGGCGGCGGGCGTCGCCTTGAAGCTGCGCGGCGGCGAGGGCGCTCGGCGTCGCGGCCTCGAAGGGGCGCTGGCCGGTGAGCAGTTCGTAGAGCACCACGCCGAGCGCATAGACGTCGGTGGCCGTCGAGATTGCGCCGCCGTCGAGTTGCTCCGGCGCGGCGTAGGCAGGCGTGAGGAGGCGCTGCTCGGTCTGCGTACGCAGCGCCGCGTCGTCGTCGGCGAGAAGCTTGGCGATGCCGAAGTCGAGCAGCTTCACGCGCGACACGGACGAGCGCGTTTGCGTCTGCTCGTCGGACGGCTCGGCGCGGGGGCCGGTGGTCTGGACGAAGATGTTGGACGGCTTGAGGTCGCGGTGGACGACGAGCCGCTGGTGCGCGGCCTGTACCGCCTCGCAGACCTCGGCGACGAGCGCCACGCGTGCCTCGACGCTCAGCCGCTGCGCCGTCGCATAGGCGGTGATCGGCACGCCGTCCACGTACTCCATCACGAGGTAGGGCCGCCCCTCGGGCGTCGCGCCGCCGTCGAGGAGCCGGGCGAGGCCGGGGTGGTCCAGGCGCGCGAGGATCTGCCGCTCCTGCGCGAAGCGCGCCACCACGTCCGGGCGCACCGAGTCGAGCAGCTTCAGCGCCGCCGTTTGCTCCACGACGCCGTCGGCGCGCGTGACGCGGTAGACGGTGCCCATGCCGCCCTGCCCGAGCGGCGCGTCGATGTGCCAGCGCCCGATCTGCGTGCCCACGAGCGTTTCCGTGAGCGCGGCCTGCATCGCACCGCCTTCGGCAAGGGCATCGCCGTGGAGAGCCCCGCCGAGGTCGGCGAAATAGCCATCGGCTTCCTCCTCGGCGGCGAGCAGCGACTCGACCTCGGCCCGTATCTCGTCGTCGGGACAGGCTGCGTCGAGGTAGGCGGCCCGTTCCGCCGAGGGGAATGCGGCCGCCTCGTCGAGGAGTTGCTCCAGAAGCTGCCAGCGGGAATCGGGCATGAGGGGGGCTGAGCCGAGCGGGCGCGTTCGCGGGGGCAAACATACCCCGAGCGCCTTCAACGACACAAAAAAACGCCGCCGCACGGAGGTGCGACGGCGCTTCGGGGTACCGCGTACGGGATTTGAACCCGTGTTACCGGCGTGAGAGGCCGGCGTCCTAGACCCCTAGACGAACGCGGCGAAGGAGCACAAGTATACCGCGTTGCCTCGGTTCGTTCCATGCGCGTCGGGCATTTCATGCGCTCGCCACACTCGCACAGCGCTGTTGCAGTGCTAGGCTGGCGGGCTGGGTGTCACAGCACGTGTTGCGTATCGCGTGTTGCGTGTCAATTTGAGGTTGGAATGCAGCATGTCTGAGTGAAGCGGCCAGACTGTGAAGCAACGCGTACAACAAGAGGGGCTATCGCCGCACTCAACCGGGCAGAAACCGGCTCGTCTCGCCGAACGACTCCGTGTAGCGGTTGGCCTCCTCCAGGGCGGCCTCCTCGGCGCGGATGCGGACGCGCAGCATCCAGGCGTTGAGCAGCGACCACACGAGCGCCGTCGTCCAGGCCGTGTGCAGGAGCGGCACGGCGACGAGTTCGAGGATCACGCCGAGGTAGTTGGGGTGGCGGACGTAGCGGTAGATGCCGCCTGTGACGGGCGGCGCGTCGGGGAGGACCCAGATCGTCACCGTCCAGCGGTCGCCGAGCGTGCGGATCGCGGCGTAGCGGAGCGTCTGCCCGACGAGCGTCACCGCGAGCGCGGCTGCGAACAGCCACGGGATGAACGGGCGGTCGAGGAGCCACACCTCGGCGAGCATCGCGAAGAACCAGGACGTGTGGAGCACCTGCATCCACCGAAAGTGCGCGTGGCCGACCTCGCGGCCGCCCTCGGCGCGCAGCTTCGCCTCGTGGCGCTTGCTCAGGCGCACCTCCGCGATCCGCTGCACCGCAATGGCGAGCACGATGCACGTGAAAACGACTTGGGTGGTCACGACGGCCGCGGTGGGATCGCAGGAGACGGGTTGAGGTCGAGCGCGACAAGGTAGCGCGTGAAGGTCGCGCCGCGTCGCTCGATGTCCTCGGTACCGGTCACGAGAAAGCCCGCACGTTCGAACACCGGACGGCTGAAGACACTCGCCTCGGAGTGGAGCCGCGTTACGCCTGCGGCTTGGGCACTCTCGATCACGGCGGTGAGCAGGCGCAGTCCGAGGCCCTGGCGTGTGCGGTCGGGCCGCACGTAGAGCGAGGCGACATGCCCGTCGGGCCGCCACCCGGCGAAGCCAATGGGTCCCGTCTCGTCCTCGACGATGAGCGTCTCTGGTCCGAGGACGAACGCCTCAAAGCGAGGTTCGTCGGCCGTAGCCGCCCAGGCGGCGACTTGTGCGGGGGTGTAGGCGAGCGGGCCGAGGGTGTGCACCGCGTCGCGGTAGAGCGCGGCCAACGCGGGCAAGTCGGCGGTCGTGGCGCGTCGGAACGGATGCACAGAAAAACGGGACAAGGCGAAGGAGAGCGCGCATCGCAGACGGTGGACACCAGCAGCCCGGTGTAAATCGTGCGATAATTCGGCGCGCGTGGGCAGGGCGGTAACACTCGCGTAACGCGATCGTTCGCTCGCAGCCGTTTACTTACACGGCTCCCTTCCGCTCCCCCACCCCCGCTTCGATGGGCTTCTTCGACCTCTTCACCCAGCGGCAGCCCGCGCTCGTCACCGAGAGCCTCCGCCACATGGACGCCATGCTGGTGGCCACGGCTCAGATGTTCGAGGCCGCCGCCGCCCACGTCCTCGACGGGGCCCCGCTCACCGACGACCTTGAAGCAGCCGACCACGCCGTCAACGAGCGCGAGCGGCAGGTGCGCCGGGCCGTGCTGAGCCACCTCGCGCTGAGTGGCGAGGCCGAGGTGCCGTTGAGCCTCACCATCGCGTCCGTCGTGCAAGACGCCGAGCGCATCGGCGACCTCGCGAAGTCGCTGGCAAAGGTGACCGACCTCGCCGCGGCACCCAGCGGGTCGCACACCGAGACGCTCCGCGGCATCAGCGCCGACGTGCGCGCCCTCTTCGGGCCCGTCCGCACGGCCTTCGCCGAGAGCGACGAGGCCACCGCTGAGGCGGCCATGCAGACTGCCGCCGACATCCGCCAGCGCGTCGAGGCGTTCGTGGCCACGCTTGCCACCGCCGACGATGTGCAGGTGGCCGAGGCGCTGGCGCTCGGCATCGCGGCCCGCTTGCACTTCCGCATCGCCGCGCACCTGGCCGGCATCGCGTCCTCGGTGGTGCGCCCCTTCGACCGCCTACGCGAAGGCCCCGACGGCGACGACGAGTAGGATAGGTCCCTGGTCACTCGTCCCTGGTCATTGGTGGGGACGCTGGCCGGACCTCGACACTCGTGAATCTGGACCTACACTGCGAACAGCCACGGGCTCTCTCCTACGGCACATCATCGCCAGCCTGAGCTAGCCAAGGACCAACCACAAAGGACCAAGAACCAACTGATGGAATCCACGACCCCGCCGGTCTCGCCACCGCCGGCCTCCAGCAACGGAGGCGGTGCCTCGACGTGGCTCAACCTGCTCGCCCTCGCCGGGGTGCTGTTTCTGTTCGTCGTCAGCCTGGAAGTGATGGGCGACGGCATCAAGTCGCTCGGCGGCACCTTCGACCTACGTGGCATGCTGGAGAAGGCGACCAACACGCCGATCCTGGCGCTCATCACGGGCATCCTGGTCACGTCGCTCGTCCAGAGCTCGTCCACGACGACCTCGCTCGTGGTCACGCTCGTCGCCGCAGGGACGCTCTCCATCGAGAACGCGGTGCCCGTCATCATGGGCGCGAACATCGGCACGACCGTCACCAACACGATCGTCTCGATGGGCCACATCACGCGGCCCGACGAGTTCAAGCGGGCGATGGCGGGCGCGACCGTCCACGACTTCTTTAACTGGATGGCGGTGCTGATCCTGCTCCCGCTGGAAGTCCTCTTCGATGTTATCTCGACGCCCGCCAAAGCCCTCGCCGATGCGCTCCCGGGCGTCGACTCCGGCGAGCCCGGCGACACCCCATTCGAACTCGTCGCGGAGCTCATCGCGTCGGGGCTGGGCGAGATCCCGTGGCTGATGGCCGTCGTCGGGTTGGCGGGCCTGTTCCTCTCGCTGCGGTTCCTCGTCAAGATCCTCAAGGCGCTCGTGCTGGGCCGCTCGGAGGGCCTGCTGCACAAGTACATCTTCGGCGCGCCCATCGTGGCGATGCTCTGCGGTGTGATCATCACGTTCATGGTGCAGAGCTCGTCGGTGTCGACCTCCATCGTAATCCCGCTCGTGGGGGCGGGCATCCTCACCGTCCGGCAGATCTTCCCCTACACGCTCGGGGCCAACATCGGCACGACGGGCACGGCGATGCTGGCCGCCCTCGTGGCCGTGTCGAGCGGCGAACCAGCGGCGGCGGCGGGCCTCACGATTGCCATCGCGCACCTGCTGTTCAACATCTTCGGCATTGTGATGATCTATCCGTTCGCGTTCGTCCGCGAGGTGCCGATCCGCATGGCCGAGTTTGTGGGTGAGTTGGCCTACAAGAATCGCCTCTATGCTATCGCCTACATCATTGGCCTCTTCTACGCGCTACCGCTCCTGCTGGAGTTCTTGATTCTGTAGCTATAGCGGTGTCCAATGAGGTTGTTTGGTAAAAGCACGGGCAGTTCTCCCCCTGGACAGGGGGAGTTAGAGGGGGTAGACCCACGCTGGCGTGAAGGTTCATCAGAGCACGACGATCGACCACCCCCAGCCCCTCCTGTCCAGGAGGGGAGCTACGATCAACGCCTCTGGGCACCGCAATAGGCCATGCTGACAACGTGGTACCGAAGCGAGGCAGGGCCGAAAGAAGTCACTCCTCCGGGCGCAGGAGCGGGAAGAGCAGCACGTCGCGGATCGAGCTTTGGTCGGTCATGAGCATCGTCAGGCGGTCGATGCCGATGCCAATGCCCGCGGTGGGCGGCATGCCGTATTCGAGCGCGCGGAGGTAGTCCTCGTCGATGGTGTTGACGGCCTCGTCGTCGCCGGCGGTGGCGAGGCGCACCTGGTCCTCGAAGCGGGCGCGCTGGTCGAGGGGGTCGTTGAGCTCGGAGAAGGCGTTGCAGATCTCCTTGCCGTTGACGATGCCCTCGAAGCGCTCCACGAGGCCCGCCTCCGTCCGGTGCCGCTTGGCGAGCGGGCTGAGCTCGACGGGGTAGTCGGTCACGAACGTCGGCTGGATGAGCTTGGGCTCGACGAATGCGCCGAAGACCTCGTCGATGAGCTTGCCCGCGCCCATCGAGGCGTCCACGTCCAGCCCAAGCTCCTTGGCGGCGGCGGCGAGCGCATCGCGATCTAGTCCACGCAGCGGCTTACCCGTGTGCTCCTCGATGAGGTCGAAGATGGGGCGGCGTGGCCACGGGCGGGCAAACGAGAGCGTCGTCGTCGTGCCGTCGGGATTCGTGACGGGCACGTCCGTCGAGCCGTGGAGCGCGACGGCGATGGCTTCGAAGAGCTGCTCGGCGAGGTCCATCATCCACGCGTAGTCGCGGTAGGCGACGTAGAGTTCGAGCATCGTGAACTCCGGGTTGTGGAAGCGGGAGAGCCCCTCGTTGCGGAAGTTCTTGGCGATCTCGTAGACGCCCTCGAAGCCGCCGACGATGAGGCGCTTCAGATACAGCTCGTCCGCGATGCGCAGGAAGAGCGGCATGTCGAGCGTGTTGTGGTGCGTTGTGAAGGGCCGCGCCGCCGCGCCGCCGTAAAGCGGTTGCAGCACGGGCGTCTCAACCTCCACGTAGCCGCGACCGTCGAGCTCGTCGCGGAGCGTGCGCAGGAGCGTGGCGCGCTGCCGGAAGACCGTCCGCACGTCCGGGTTCACCGCCAAGTCGACGTAGCGCTGGCGGTAGCGGAATTCCTTGTCCGTGACCTCGTTGTAGGTGCGGACGTTGCCCTCCTCGTCGACCTGCTCCTTTACGACGGGCAGCGGGCGCAGGCTCTTGGCAAGCAGCACAAACGCGTCCGCCTCGATGGTGACCTCGCCCATGCGCGTGCGGAAGACGGTGCCCTCCACGCCCACGAAGTCGCCGGTGTCCAAGAGCTTCTTGAAGACGCGGTTGTAGAAGCCCTCGGGCAGGTCGTCGCGCTTGACGTAGACCTGGATCTGGCCGGTGGCGTCCTGCAGGTGGAAAAACGACGCCCGGCCCATGACGCGCTTCGTCATCATGCGCCCGGCGATGCGCACGCGGATCGGCTCGGTGCCGTCCGCTTCAGGATTGTGCTGGGCGTCGTCGTAGGTGGCGAGGATCTCGGCAGCGCGGTGCGTGACGGCCCACGCGTCGGCGGGATAGGGCTCGATGCCGGCCTCGCGGAGCGCGGCGAGGTGCTCGCGGCGTACCTGTTCTTGTTCGGTGAGGGTCTGGTCGGACATGAGGATAGAGCAGCGAGCGGAGACAGGAGGCTAGAAAATAGCAGCGCCCTCGATCGTGGTGAACCGAGGGCGCGTGAAGCGGCGGCGGCACGGGTCAGCGGGAGCCCGCGCCGCGGTAGTTCTCGATGGGGCGGACTTGCATCAGGACGGGCGTCGGCGGCTGGTCGGCGAGCCACACGGGGGCCGGGCGTCGCTCGTTGCGCCGCGTGGGCAGGCTCGCGATGCGGTCGAGGACCGAGAAGCCTTCCATCAACTCTCCGAAGACGGTGTGGAGCCCGTCGAGGGAGGAGGCGTCGCCCTGGACGATGTAGAACTGGCTGCCCGAGGAGCGGCGGCGCGGGTCCTGGCCGTCACCCGGGCGCGCGGCGGCGATGATGCCACGGCGGTGCGTCAGGCCGTCCCGGATCTCCGAGGCGATGGTGTAGCCGGGGCCGCCCTGGCCGTCGTTGGTGAGGTCCTGGTCCTTCGAGTTCGGGTCGCCCCCTTGGATGAGGAAGCCGTCCACGACGCGGTGGAAGGTGGTGCCGTCGTAGAAGCGCTGCGTGACGAGGCGCTTGAAGTTGTCGCGGTGGCCGGGCGTCTCGTCGAAGAGCCGGATGACCATGCGGCCATACTCCGTGCGGATCTCGTAGAAGTTGGTGCGTGGCAGGTTTGGGTCCTGCGTCGCCGAGGGGTCGGGTTCGGCGACGCGGCTGCCGCCTCCGCAGCCCAGGAGGAGACTGCCAACCGCGAGCGGGAGCACGATGAGCACGACGAGGCGGGGGAGACGAGAGAGCATCGACAGAGGTGGCGGTGTGTCGGACAGCGTGGCCCCAGAAAATACGGGGTGGGCTGGCCGCGCATGCACCTGCGCTGCCGACCGTGTCTCAGGCGGCGCAGCGCTGCGTTTCGGTCCGCAGTGCGTCACGGTGGCGTGCCAACACCCGCGTCACATCCGTGGCCAGGAGTTGCGACGGGGCGCCGTGGGGCTGCCCGCTCGCCAGCGTGTCCAAGCGGTCGATCTGGGCATCGAGTGCGACGAGCAGGTCCTCGGCGGTGTCGCCCCATGAGCGCGGCGCGGAGGCCGCTGCCGTCGTGGGCGAGGCGGAACGCTGCCAGAGCCGAAGGCGGGGGCGCCGAGCGCGCGCGGGCGCGGTGTCGGCGTCGACGAGGCAACGCCCGGAGGCTTCGAGGACCCCCTCAAGTGCGTCGTCCAGCACCCGCAGCTCGCCAGCCATCGCGTCGAGGCGCTCGTGCTGCGCGAGCGAGAGCGCAGCGGCCTTGGCCAACGCGGTGCGCTGGCGCACGTCGCGGAGGGCACAGCGGCTCGCAGCCAGCACAGCCTGGAAGGCCGAGGGTGAGCCGTGGTCGCGGGCATCGTCGGCCAGCGTTTGCAGGCGCTGCGTGGAGTCCGCGTGGGTGGGAGCGGAGCGTAGGCTGGAAGCCGCAGCAACGATCGGAGTTGGGGTGGGAAGACCCATGCGAGGGCGGGGTTCGCAGCGTAGTGGTGGGACTGCGTCCTCCGCAATAGTGGGACAATCGTTTGATTCCGCTGAGCCTACGCGAAGGGGACGCAGGGGCGAAAGCGGGCCTCTCACCCGGCGTAGGTTCGCGGGTTCCGCGCAGTGGCGTCGGCTTCATGGAACAGTCACGCCGCGACGCGCTATCGCCGAGGCTTCACGCCGGAGACACGGAGTCTTCTCAGAGGCCCGGATGTCACGCACGTCGGCGTTGTCGATATCTTCAGGTCAAATAGGGCCGTTAGCTCAACGGTTAGAGCATCCGACTCATAATCGGCAGGTTGCGGGTTCAAATCCCGCACGGCCCACTATTGCTCGGCAGCGACCAGCGTTGTTGGAGATTCGACACCTGCAGGCGCAAAGAGGGTCCGACCTAGACACGGAGGGCGTGTGCGCTGTTGAGCCAGCGGGTTCTGAGCTAGCGGGTTCTGAGTCAGAGGAAGACCAATCTCAAGAGGCAGAGGTGCCCCGTTCGCTTCGACAGCCTCCTGGCTGCGCCGGACCGGGATAGCGTGCACGAGTACGGTCGAGAGGAACGCGAGCGCAAGGAACTGGCCGCAGAACAGCTTCGCTGACTCCTCTAGGATCACAGACTGCGTCGTCGGCGGCTCTGTGACGGAGTCGATGACCGTATGGAGCACGTAAAAGAAGAAGGCAGCGCCGACGAGCTTCGTGAACTCCGGGTACCGGAGCAGCACAGGCAGGAAGTACGCCCCCACAGCGATCGCGACAACGCCGTAGGCGGCCACGACGACGTCGTTCCACCCCCGCACAGGGCTGTCCGAAAGCCCTAACACGTCTGCCTCGTCGAGGAGAACGCCCAAGCGCTCGTGAAACTGGAGCAGTTCATCGAGCACGAGAAAGCCGAGCGCGAGCGTGGTCAGCCACCAGAATCCTCGCACCTTCCTCGTCTCCCCCTCAGAAAAGAGTACGGTCAGGAAGGAGAAGCCACAGGCGACCGCGAGAAAGACGGCGGAGAGCGCCGTGACCGCCCCGCGCTCGTCTACGAAGTGGAAGGCACGAGGCTCGTCCGGCGGAATGGCATAGATCGCGGCCACGAGATAGACAAAGACAAGCGCCGACCCGAACAGCACGAAGCGCTGCAGCCGTACCTGTGCGCCTGCATTGAGGAGAAGCGGCTCGGAGGACGCGGAGCGCCGCCGGATCGTGTCGATAATCTCGGGCACAGGTGCGTGTGTCTGAATGGGCAGAGGCACGAAGAGCATCGGCCAGAACGCGTCCGGGTTTAGGTGCCCCCCGACGTCGGTCGCTCCGTGTGGAGGGCGCACTGTCAGCACAACCTGCAGGACAGGACGTAGGTCAAGACCTGCCGGGGTGTCTCAAACCAAGCAGGGGCGGCACCGTGTGGCACCGCCCCTGTGGGACTCGTCAGTCGGAGCACCGCGGCTATTCGCCCGCAGCGTCGTCGGACGGCTCGCTCGTCATGGCGCCGGCCATGCTCGTGAGTTCGGAGACGACGGTGCCGCCGCCCATCATGGCGGGCAGCACGGAAGTGCTCTTGACCCCCACGCGCGTCTCAGCGTCGATGTAGAGCGTCATGTCGTCCGTCGCATCGACCTTGTCGATCTCAACGACGAAGGTCTCGAACGTGCCCGCAGGCACCTCGACGGTCTCCATGCCGGTCACGGTGATGATGTGGTCCTGCACCTGCTGGGTGGCGGGCGCAAAGGCGCTGTACTGCGCCGTGTAGCCTACCTCCAGCGGGAGCGTGCCGAGCGCCGCTTCCATCGCGAGGCCATCAGCCACCACGGGCGCGTCGAGCGCCTTGGTCATCGGCATGGAGCCCTGCGGGGCCGACATCGTGCCCTCAATGGCGGCATCGCTGTAGCCCATCTCGATGGACATCGGGCCCTGGTTCATCGTGCGGGCGAGGGGCTTGAGGTTGCCCCGCGCCACCACAAACGAGTCGCGGATGGCCAAGCCGCCCATCGCAGCGGGCAGCGTCGCGTGGTCCACGATGGCGTAGGCGGGCTGGCCGTCGTGCTCGATCTCGGTGATGATGCGCCGGGCCCCGTCGAGGGCCATGTCCTGGCCGCGGATGTTCATGACGACGTTGTAGGTCATCGAGCGCGGCGTGAGGGTGGCGTCCTCGAACGAGACGTCAGGCGTCCCGGCGTTGGCGTTCGGGTCGGTGACCGTCACCGTGGCGGGGTCGACCATGATCTCGGCGAGCTTGGTGCTGATGTCCTCCGGCATGTCGGCCTGGTAGCGCCCGCCAACGTGGTCGGCGAGGAACGCCTCGACTTTGGCGAACATCGCGGTGCGGTTCTCGCGGCCGCGGAAGCCGTGGCCCTCGTCCATCGCGACCATGTACTCGACCGGGAAGCCACGGTCACGGAGCGCGACGACGATCTGGTCGCTCTCGCGCTGTTTCACGCGCGGGTCGTTGGCGCCCTGGATGACGAGCAGCGGCGAGGTGATCTCATCGGCGCTGTTGAGCGGCGACTGCGCTTCGAGCATCGCGCGCTCCTCGGGGTCGTCCATATCGCCGACGCGGGTGGCGAACATCGTGCGGGCCGCCTCCCAGTAGGGCGGGATCGACTCCAGCAGCGTGATGATGTTGCTCGGGCCGACGATGGAGACACCCGCGGCGTAGAGGTCGGGCGTGAACGCAACGCCCGCGAGCGTGGCATAGCCGCCGTAGGAGCCGCCCATGATCGCCACGCGCTCGGCGTCGGCGATGCCCTGGTCGATGAGGTACTGCACGCCGTCGGTGATGTCGTGCTGCATCGCGCCGGTGCCCCACTCCTTGTTGCCCGCGTTGAGGAACGCCTTGCCGTAGCCGGTCGAGCCGCGGAAGTTGGGCTGCATGACGGCGTAGCCGCGGTTGGCCATGAACTGCGCGAAGCTGTCGTAGCCGTAGGAGTCACGCGCCCACGGGCCGCCGTGGATGAGCATGACGACGGGGAGGTTCGTCGCCTCGACGCCCTGCGGGAGCGTCAGGTAGGCTGGGATCTCCATGCCGTCGCGCGCCCCGTAGCGGACGACCTGCATCGGAGCCATGTGCTCCACCGGCAGTTCCGGGCGCGACGTGTAGAGCTTCGTCACCGTGCGCGCCTCACGGTCGAAGAGGTAGCGCGAGCCGGGGTCGACGGCGCGGGTGACGCGGACGACGACGTAGCGCTCGCTCCGGTCGGTCGAGCCGGGGTAGATCTCACCGTCGGGCAGGTTCTCCTGCAGGAAGGCGAGGTCGGCCTCGACGGCTGCGGTCTTCGGGTAGAGACGGACGCGGTCGCCGTTGTAGTAGGTGAGCTGGAGCTCGTTGGTCTGGTCCGAGAAGCGCGCGCCAGCAAAGTCGGCCTGGCCTTCCGGGTCGCGCTCGATGAGCGTCTCCTCCTGCGTGTTGAGGTCGAAGAGGACAAACTCGATGAGGTCGCGGTCGCCGGTGTTGGTGATCATGTAGACCTTGTCGCCGTCCGGGTGGAAGCGGACCGGGCTGCACGATTCGATGACCGAGCAGGCGTAGATCGTCTCACCGATGGAGCCGTCTTCGCCGATGGGGCGGACCTGCGTCTCGCCGGTGCCCGGGTCGGTGCGCAGCGCGAGGCGTACGTCGCCGTCGAGGTCGGTCATCCAGCCCGCGATCTGCTCGGTGTTCTCGATGAGCAGCGTGCGCTCGCCCGTCTCCAGGTTGAGGCGGTAGACGTCGTGCCAGGCCGGGTCGCGGTCGTTGAGGCCGACGAGGATGTTCGCCGGGTCGCTCTCGGGCACGTCGTAGATGAGCGCGCGGACGCCCTCCATGTCGGTGAGGTTGCGCGCGGGCGGGACGCCCGTTTCAGACTCAGCGTCCGCGTTGAGGTCGACGGCCCAGACGTGGAAGTCTTCGTTGCCGCCCTTGTCCTGGACGTAGAGGAGGTAGCGGTTGTCCTGGCTGAAGAAGTAGCCGCCGACGGGACGGTCATCGGCCGTGAGCGGTCGGGCGCTGTCGAAGTCGGCGTCGCGGTCCTTGACCCAGACGTTCATCACGTCGTCGTAGGGCTTGCTGAAGGCGAACATCGAGCCGTCCGGGGAGAGCGTGCCGCCAGCAATCTCCGGGTCACCAAAGAAGAGGTCGCGGTCGAGGAGCGGCGGGAGGTCCGCGCCCTGGAGTGCTGGGGCGGTGGCGTCTACGGCCTCGGCGGCCATCACGTCGTCTTGCGCCGTGGCGGTCTGCGGGACCGCGAGCAGGGCACCGAGCAGCATCGCCATACAGAACGAGAAAGAGAGCTTCATAGAACAGGAGGAGGAAGGTCGAGGGGGACTCGAGGAGTGCCCGCAGGAGGGAGGCGGGGCAAGAGCGGGGCCACCGGTCGGCGTGCAGGATCACCTAGGTGAAGCACGGAGGACGAGGCGGGGCCATCCATGATGCGCGTTCCCTACGGAGCAAACTCAGTCCTGTTGCATCCGCGCAAGGGCTTCAGCGGATCCTCGAATCTGCGCGGAGCACCGGTCTCGTCAGCCCCAGACGGCCCGAACGGTCGCTCGGAAAAACGCGTCGAGCCGGTCCATCGAAACGGGGTCCGTAGCGGGCGGCGGCGTGGCGTGCTCCAGCCGTGCCAACTCGCTCTCGATGAAGGACTGCAACACGGGAATGCACGCGGCGGCATCGTCCTCACTGCCCAAACGCTTGGCATCGATGAGCGCATCTACGGTGGCGCGGAACGGGCCCGGCGGCGAGACCGCGTCGAGGACCGCGCTGAACGCCGTGGGGACGGGGCCGAGGCCGGCCTCGATCCAGCGGACGTTGAGCAGCGGGCGGAGCGCGTAGAAGTACTTCTTTGTGTTGACCGTCGCGCCCGAGAGGTGGTCGAGGTAGGTCCCCTTCGCCATACTGCGGTAGTGGTGGTAGGCCGCGAGCGGCCGGAAGGCCGCCGCAGCGAGGGCCCGGAGGTCCGGCACGATGGCGTCGTCTTCGCGGTAGACGATGGGCGAGCGCAGCCACTCCTGCGGCGAGGCGTTCGACCTGTGCAGCAGGCGGAGCGTCTTGCGGAGGTCCCACCCTGCCGGGTCGAGCACGGCCCCGCTCTCCGCCTCGGCGATCGGCCGCCGCAGCACATCGGGGCGGCGCTCGACGTTGATGCTGAGGTACCAGTCGGGCGGGCGCACGTAGAGGAAGCGGATGTCGAAGTCGCTGTCGGCCGACGGGAAGCCCCACGCGCGGCTCCCCGACTCGCACGCGTAGACGAGACGCACGCCCTCCTCGGCCTCGACGGCGCGCAGCCGGTCGAGGATCTCGGCGCGGACCGGCTC
>JBCDFF010000014.1:0-25976 GCA_039178415.1 Bacteroidota bacterium | reverse complement strand
CGCGGATCTTCTCCGGCGAGAGGTCGAGCTCCGCCGCCAGCTCGTCGATGTTGGGCTGGCGCTCGTGCTGCTGCTGGAGGCGCGCGGTCGACTTGCGGATCTTCGAGATCGTGCCGATGCGGTTGAGCGGGAGACGCACCACGCGACTCTGCTCGGCGAGCGCCTGCAGGATCGCCTGCCGGATCCACCACACGGCGTAGGAGATGAACTTGAAGCCGCGCGTCTCGTCGAAGCGCTGGGCCGCCTTGATGAGGCCGTAGTTGCCCTCGTTGATGAGGTCGGAGAGCGTGAGGCCCTGGCCCTGGTACTTCTTCGCCACCGACACCACGAAGCGCAGGTTGGCGCGCACCATCTTGTGCAGCGCCGCCTCGTCACCCTGCTTGATGCGCTGGGCGAGTTCGACCTCCTCCTCGGGCTTGAGCAGGGCGATCTGCCCGATCTCCTGGAGGTACTGGTCCAGCATTCGTTGCTGGCGAGGGACGTACATGCCGAGGCGTGCTGGAGGCGACGGAAACGATTGGGCGGGAGTATACCACGGATGCCGACGCCCGCACAGAAAAAACCGCGCACACCGTGCGGCAGCGTTTCGAGGTGCGCTGGGCCGGGCCAAACGGCGCTACGGCGGCGCGGAACGGTCTGAGGTGCGGATGAACATACGTGTTCCGCGCGGGGTGGGTTTTCGCGGCAGCACGCGCCCGTCCGTAGCTTGCACTGCTCCCTGTTCGCCGCCCATGCCTGCCTCTTCTCCAGACACCGCCCCCCCCCTGGTCCTCGACGCCCGAGGCCACGTCCTCGACTGCCGCTCGGCTGCCTTGCACGCGTCCGGCGCGCACGTGATGGGCGTCCTCAACGTCACGCCGGACTCGTTCTCGGACGGCGGACGCTTCCTCGGCCTCGACGCCGCGCTGCGCCATGCCGAGCAGATGATCGAGGAGGGCGCGCGGCTGATCGACATCGGCGGGGAATCGAGCCGGCCGAAGGGCAAGACCTACGGCGCGGGCGCGACGCCTGTGGACGCCGACGAGGAGCGCCGCCGTGTGTTGCCCGTCATCGAGGCGCTCGCCGCGCGGTTTCCCGGGACGCTGCTCTCGATCGATACCTACAAGCCCGAGGTCGCCGCCGCCGCGCTCGACGCGGGCGCGCACCTCGTCAACGACATCACGGGCGGGCGCTTTTCGAGCGAGATGCCCCACGTCGCGGCTCGCTTCGGCGCGCCGTACATCGTGATGCACTCGCTCGGCACGCCCGGCGCGATGCCGCACGAATACGATCTCGACGACCCCGTCGCATCGGTGAAGGCGTCACTGGCGAACTCGGTGGCGCAGGCCGAGGCGGCTGGCGTACGCGACATCGTCGTGGATCCCGGCTTTGGCTTCGGCAAGACGATGGCGGCCAACCTCGCGCTCATCGGCCACACGGAGGCGTTCGTGGCGCTCGGGCGGCCGGTGCTCGTCGGCGTGTCGCGCAAGAGCAGCATCGGCGCGGCGCTCGGCACGGTAGATGCCCCGGCTCCCATCGAGGCGCGCCTCTTCGGCTCGCTCGGCGCGACGGCGGTGGCGGTGCTGCGCGGGGCCGCGCTCGTGCGCACCCACGACGTCCGCGCCACCGTTGAGCTGCTGCGCGTGATCGCCGCCATCGAAGCCGCTGCCGAGGCCACCGCCGGCCGCTCCAGCGACGAGGTGGCCGCGTGAACCTGTTCCCCGACTTCCTCCCTTTCGGCTTCTGGGACGCGCTGGACATCGCCATCGTGGCGGGGCTGGTCTACCTCACCTACCGGGCCATCCGGGGCACCATCGCCGTCCAGATCGCGGGCGTCATCCTGTTCATCTTCGCACTCAACGCGCTCGTGCAGTTCGCCGGGCTGCGCACGCTCCAGGCCCTCTTCAGCACGATCAGCGACGTGTTCGTGCTGGCGGTCATCATCCTCTTCGCGCCCGAGATCCGGCGGCTGCTCTTCATGCTGGGCCGCAACCCCCTCGTGCGGCAGTTTGTGCGGACGACGGCGCGCGAGCAGGTGACCGACGAGATCGTGTCCGCCGTCGAGTTGATGAGCCGCGACCGGACCGGCGCGCTCATCGTGATCGCCCGCGCGACGGGCCTGCGCAACTTCATCGAGACGGGCACGCGGCTCAACGCCGACGTGGAGCGCGACCTGCTGACCTCGATCTTTTTCAAGAACTCGCCCCTGCACGACGGGGCCGTCATCATCCAGGGGTCGAAGGTGGCGGCGGCGCGCTGCATCCTGCCTGTCTCGGAGGCGCAGCGGCTCGACCCGCACCTCGGCCTGCGCCACCGCGCGGGCGTGGGCGTCTCGGAGCGCTCCGACGCCTTCGTGATCGTGACGAGCGAGGAGACGGGCCGTATCTCCGTGGCCGAGAACGGCGTGCTCTCCCCGCCGCTCACGGTGGGCGAGCTCCGCCGCCGCCTCACCGAGGCCTTTGCCGCCGCCACGCCCACGGAAGCGGCCTAGACGAGTGTAGCGGTTGTGCGGTGTCGCGGTGAGGCGGTGTCGCAGTGAGGCGGTGTCGCGGTGAGGCGGTGTCGCGGTGTCGCAGTGAGGCGGAGGTCTCCATGCACACACCACGCCTTGCTCTGCCCCGGCTCGTTCGGTAGTCTCCACCTTCTCCACCGCCGCACCCTCTCACCGCCGCACCGCCTCACTCCCCCATGCGCTACGCCCGTCGCCTTGCCCGCCTGCTCGACCTGCTCCGCGCGAAGGGCCTGACCGACGAGCGGGTGCTGGCGGCGCTCGGGCGGGTCCCGCGCCACGAGTTCGTGGAGGACGGCCTGCGCTTCCGCGCCTACGACGACGCGGCGCTCCCCATCGGCCTCAACCAGACGATCTCGCAGCCGTTCACGGTCGCCACGCAGACGCACCTGCTCGACCTCGGTCCGCACGACCGCGTGTTGGAGATCGGCACCGGCAGCGGCTACCAGGCGGCCGTGCTCTGCGAGATGGGTGCGCAGGTCTTCTCCATCGAGCGCCACGCGCCGCTCCTGGCACGCACCAACGACGTGCTCCAGCGGCTCGGCTACCGCCTGATGACGCGCGCAGGCGACGGCACGGCGGGCTGGCCCTCGCTCGCCCCGTTCGACGCGATCCTCGTCACCGCAGGCGGACGCGCCGTCCCGCAGGCGCTCCTCGACCAGCTCCGCGTGCCGTCCGACGGGAGCGATGGCAGCAAGGTGCGGCGCGGCGGGCGCCTCGTGATCCCCGTCGGCGACACCGAGAGCCAGACGATGCTGCGCTTCACCCGCCTCGACGCGGGCACAGGCGAGGCGTCGTTCCGCCGCGAAGCGTTCGACGAGTTCCGCTTCGTCCCGCTCGTGCGCGAGGGGTAGTCGCAGGGAGGCGGCGAGACGAAGAGACCGCGAACCGGCGAGGGGACGCGAATCGGGCGCGTAGTTTGCCCGCCGCCGCTCGTCCCTCTGACCTGCCTCCCACCCCGATGGCTTCGTCGCCTGTGCTCACTGAGACGCCCCCTTCTGCTGCCTCGCCGCCGGAGCCACCACGTTCGCCGCTTTGGCACCACGTCCTCCAGGGCCTGCTCATGGGCGGGGCCGACATCATCCCCGGCGTGAGCGGCGGCACGATGGCGCTCATCGTCGGCATCTACGAGCGCCTCATCCGCGCCATCAGCGACGGCGTCTCGATGCTGCTCCTCGCCGCGCGTGGCCGCTTCGGCGAGGCCGTCGCTGCGTTCCGTGCGCTCGACTGGCGGCTGCTGCTCCCGCTCGCGCTCGGCATCGGCACGGCCATCGCGATCGGCTCGCTCTTCATTCCCGAGTTGCTGCAGACCTACCCCGTGCAGTGCCGGGCGCTCTTCTTCGGGCTCGTCGCCGGGTCGCTGGCGATCCCGTGGCGCGAGCGGCGCACGTCGAAGTCGTGGCATTTCGCGGCGGCGGCGGCGGCGGCGGTGCTGGCGTTCGTGCTCGTTGGGCTCCCGCGCGGGGCCGAGGCGGCCGACCCGTCGCTCGTGCGCGTGGCGTTCACGGCGGCCATCGCCATCAACGCCATGATCCTGCCGGGCGTCAGCGGCGCGTTCCTCCTCGAAGTCTTCGGGCTCTACACGCCCACGCTGGAGGCGCTGCGCAGCCTCGACCTCGTCTATATCGCTGTGTTTGCGCTCGGGGCGGGCCTCGGGCTGGGCGCGGCGGCGAAGGTGCTGGCGTGGCTCCTGAGCCATGTGCACGACCTCACGATGACGCTCCTCGTCGGTCTCCTCGCCGGGTCGCTGCGGGCGCTCTGGCCGTGGGTGCCGCGCATCGAGCACGTCGGCAGCGACGGCGCGGTGGAGTTCGTCCCCGACCCGAGCGTGCTCCTCGCCCCCGGCCCCGAATGGCCCCTCGCGCTGGGGCTCGGCCTCGCGGGCTTCGCCTTCGTGACGGCACTTAGCTGGCTCGGGAGCCGCCGCACGGCTGTGTGAGCCTCCGCCTCCAAACGATGGACCTGGAGCGGTGTGCTACGCGCCTTGGTGCGCTCGTACCAGGACACGCCTCGGAGAGGGCCCCCTCTGAAGCAGCGGCGTGCTGTACGACCGGGTCACCGTCTCTAGTGCTCGACGGCCTCGGTGAGGCCGTAGCCCCGCGCGGCTCCTACGGGCTGTTCAGGGACGCCGAGCGTGGTGTCGTCGTAGTAGATCGGGAAGTGCAGGATGAACGTCGTCCCGGACCCCACTTCCGACTCGACCCGGATCGCGCCGTGCATGAGGCGGACGAGCCGCTTGACGATGGCGAGGCCGAGGCCGGTCCCTTCCTGGTCGCGGTCGAGGTAGTCGTCCTCCTGCGTGAACGCCTCGAAGAGGCGCGGGAGAAACTCCGGCGAGATGCCGCGCCCCGTGTCGGCGACGCGCACGATGACCTGCCGCAGGTCGTGCTCGATGGCAACGGTGATGAGGCCCTGGTCGGTGAACTTGACTGCGTTGCCGATGAGATTGGTGAGCACGCGCCGCAGCGCGGTCACGTCGAGGCGCGCCATCATCATGGGCGCGCGGTTGGCGAGCACCAGGCGGAGGCCCTTGCGCTCCACGAGCGACCGCAGCGAGTTGGCCACGTCGAAGACCGTCTCTGCGACGGGCAGCGGGCGCAGCGTGAGCGAGACCTCGCCTACCTCCAGGCGCGCCAGGTCCAGCAGGGCGTTGACCGTCTCGAGCAGGCGGCGCCCCTCGTCGCGGATCGCCACGGCCGACTCGTGCGCCATGCCGTCGGCCTCCTCCTCGATGATTTCGGCATAGCCCAGGATCACCGTCAGCGGCGTGCGCAGCTCGTGGCTCACCACCGACAGCATCGCGTCCTTGGCTTTGAGCGCCTCCTCGACCTCCTTGATGCGGGCACGGAGCTCGGCCGTCTGCTCCACGTCGCGCGCCTCGTGCTCGCCGACGACGCCCTCGTACTGCTGTCGCTGCCGCCCCGTCTTCCACATCATGGTGGTGAACACAAGCGGGACCGCGTCGAGGATCCACAGCAGCGGTACCCGCCGCTGCGTGTCGATCAGGAGCTCCATGGACACCTCCCCCCAGAGCATGAGGGAGACCTGCAGCATCCCAACCAAGGGGAACAGCATTCCCACGATGAAGCCGACGACGCCGTACCGAAAGGATAGGGGCAAACGCCGAAGCGAAACAGGCATAAACCGGCAGCGATAGGCACAAAAACGGCGAGGCACTGGTGGATTCCTCCACCTCCGAACCGATTTTTTCCGCGTGCCGTCCGACCCGCCTCGATTCAGCGCATGTGCGTTGTCGCGTACAGGATCTGTGCCAATTTGCGCCTGCGCTTCGCCGCTCTAGGACGCTTGCTAGGGGTTCCAAGACTGGCCAGGCCCGGCCCACTCCACGCCGAAATAGGCCGCCACGGTCGCGGCGTGGTCGGCGAAGGTCGCGCGGGTGCCAAGGTGCCGCGCCGGGCCGCCGAGGACGAGCAGCGGGACCCGCTCGCGGGTGTGGTCGGTGCCCGGCGTCGTCGGGTCGTTGCCGTGGTCGGCGGTGAGGACGAGCCGGGCGTCGCCGGGTAGCGCGGCCTCGAGGGCGGGGAGCGCCGCGTCGAACGCTTCAAGGGCGCGCGCGAAGCCGTCCGGGTCGTTGCGGTGCCCGTAGTCCTGGTCGAAGTCGACGAGGTTGGTCCAGATGAACGTCGGCGTGGTCCCTGCACAGGCGTCCGCCATGGCGGCGAGCGTGGCTGCGACGCCCTCGGCGTTGTCCCGCGTCTTCGTGACCGTGTCGAAGCCGACGTGCGCGAACAAATCGCCAATCTTGCCGACGGCGACCGTGCGCACGCCCGTGTCCTGCAGCCGTGACTGAAGCGGAGGCGTCGGCGGCGGGAGCGCGAAGTCGCGGCGCTTCTCGGAGAGGCGCGTGAACGCGCCCGGCGTGCCGACGAACGGCCGGGCGATGACCCGCCCGACGCCGTGGGCTCCCACGCAGACCTCCTGGCGCGCGGTGCGGCACAGGGCGTAGAGCCGGTCGACCGAGATCACGTCGGTGTGCGCCGCGATCTGGAAAACGCTGTCTGCCGACGTGTAGACGATGGGCCGTCCTGTGCGCACGTGCTCCGCCCCGTGCTGGTCGATGACGGCGGTGCCCGACGCGGGCAAGCCTCCCAAGACGCCATCGCCGCCGGTGGCGTTCAGAAACGCTTCGATGAGCGTCTCAGGAAAGCCGTCTGGGTAGGTCGGGAATGGCGCGCCGAGCGGCAACCCGGCCAGTTCCCAATGCCCAGTCGTGGAATCCTTGCCCGCCGAGGTCTCCACCATCACGCCCACGCTGGCTGCCGGGGCCGTCACGGGCGGGATGCCGGGCAGATCGTCCAGGGTGCCGAGGCCGAGCCGTGCCAGGTTGGGGAGCACAGGTCGGGCAACGGCGCAGACGTGCGCGAGCGTGTGCGTCCCGGCATCGCCGTAGTGCGCGGCGTCGGGAGCGCGGCCGATGCCGACGCCGTCGAGCACGATGGTGACGAAGAGCGGGGGAGCCATCGAGGGCCAGCGGCTGGGGTTGGGAGGCAAGCGGGTCGAGCGGACGCAGGCTATTCGAGGATGACGCAGCCCACCTGGGCGTCGTAGGCATCGGAGAGCGCCTGCACGGCGTCGCCGCGGAGTTGGTCGGAGGTCTGGTGGCGGCCCCCGTAGAGCGCCACGCCGATGGTAAGCGGGAGCGTCTCGCCGCCCGCCGCGGGGGTGGTGCGGACGAGCTCGACCCACGCTTCCACGTCGGCGGCGCGGCCGTAGTAGAAGACGCCGTAGAGGAGTTCGCCGAACGGCTCGACGCGGCCGTCGGCGAGCGCGAGCGTGTGGTCGAGGTGCTGCCGGAGCGTCGCCTCGGCCTGCTCCACGGCGGCGGGCCCCCCGGCGGCGACCGCCTCGGCGTCAGTGCGGTGGACGAGCGCGAGCGCCAGCGGGTACTGCCGCGCCCGCGACCGCTCCATCTCCTCGGCCACGATCACCCGCCGCGCCACGGGGGTCATCGGCTCGGCGTCGATGCCCTCCGGCTCGTCGGCAGGAGCCGGGTCTGCGACAGCCACCTCCGCCGCCTCGTCTTCCACACGGCCGACGAGGAGCGTCTCAGCACCGGCGGGAAGCGCCGCGTCGTCAGCCACGGCCTCCGGCGCATCGTCCGGGGCATCGTTCGTCGTCTCGGCAGGGCGATCTTCGGACGTGGTCTCCTCATCGGGCTGCGACGTCTCCTGCGGCGTCGCCTGCGATGACGCGACCGGGGCGACGACAGCGGGGGCGACGGTCTCGGCAGGCAGGTCGGTGAGCGCCTCGGCTGGAGCGGCCGTCACAAACCACGCCGGCACCTCCTGCGCGGCCAGGTGCCCGAGGACGCTCGCGAACTGCCGCAGGAGTCCCTTCTCCGCCGCCGCGTAGGCGCGATCCTCCGGGGCCGTATCGACGACCAGGAGCAGCGACGGGGCCTCGGCGTCCGTGAGCGGCTGCACGTACGCCCGGCCCACCGCGCCCAGGTCGGAATAGTAGCCCAGGGCGTCGAGGGAGGCGCCCTTGAGGAGCATCGGGAGCTGTTCGCCCTGCTGGCCCCGGATGCCCCGGAGCGCGCTGCCTGCCGAGGCGAACTCCTCGACGCCTACCACGGCGGGGTGCTCACTCTTGAGGGCCTCGACCTTGTAGTGCAGCGTGGACGCGTCGTGGCGGAGGAGCGCCACGGTCTGCGCCCGCATGCCGTTCCAGATGGACTCGATCAGGTGGCTCAGCGCATGCGACTCGGGACGTCGGACGAGGTCGAGGTCGTCGCCCGGCAGCGGCAGCGGCAGGTCGAGTTCGTCGTCGAACTCGCGGGGGTCCGGGAAACGGATGGGGGCCGCGTCGTCGTAGTCGTCCAGCAGGTCAACGTCGCCGAACGCGGCGGCGTGCGTCGGGCGCAGCGGCGTCGTCTCGGAGGCCCCTTCGACCTCGGCGATGGCCGCGCCGAGTTCTTCGGCTACGGTCTCTTCGAGCGCGCTGCGGGTGTCCTGGTCGAGCACGACGGCTTCCCCATCGCGCAGGGCGGAGCCGTCGTCGAGCAAGACGGGATGCTCCTCCTCGCCCAGCACCGTCGGGCCGTACCCCTCCGCGCCGGTCGCTGCGTACGGCGGATCTGGCAGGTCCGACGCGGCGCCTGAACCGTCCGGCAGCTCGACGCCGTCGACACGACGCGAGAGGCCTTGCGTGCCGAGCGTCGCCTCCGGGAGATCGTCCAGTTCGATGCCGTCCTCACTCGGTGGGGACCCGTCCGTGACGAGGGCTCGATCAAGGGCGACCGCTCCGTCAATGGCACGCATCTCGGCAGCGCTCCCGTCCGCAGCAGCCGCTTCGTCTGCGTGCGAACCGGCGGAATCGGTCACCCTGCGGTCTACAGCCACCGCGACGGGCTCCGGGGCGATGGGCTCAGAGGCGATGAGCTCAGAGGCGATGGGCTCCGCGACGAGGGGCTCAGAGGCGATGGGCTGCGGGTCCGCGTTCGTATCGGCCGCGGCCCTCGCCATGGGACGAATGTCGACGATGCCCAGCGAGCGCAGGTCGTCCTGGGGGCGCGGCGCGGGCGCGCGCTTCGGCCGTGCAGCCCGGCTACGGCTGACCCAGAGCACGAGGCCGCTGATGATAAGGAGCAGCGCCACCGCGCCAGCCACGAGGGGGACGAGGGCAGATTCCATAGCGTGAGGCTGCTTCTTCAGCAGAGGGGGCTTCTTCGGCGGGGAGGCGTTCAGCGGAGCGGGGTGTTCCGCGAAGAAGCAGGACCGCACCAGAGCGGTGCCGGGCAGGTGAGCAGAACGTGCACGTAAGCTAGCCGTGGCCCCCAGGCAATGCAACTGCGTAGCCCGACGCGGGCGTCGTCTCGGTCCCGTTCACTCGCCGCCCGTGTCACCGTGCTGTTCCGCCAGCGCGCTCGCCGTGACCGAGCCCGTCGCGCCGTGCGCTATGGCGCATCCAGGTGTCGCCTGAGCGGCCCAATTCGCGGCCTCATTCGGGCGTGGTGGCACCGGGTACCGTCTTCTCAAGAGGGAGGGGAAATGCCTCGGATTCACCTTTGCGTCCTGCCTCTTCCTTCCATGCGTGCACTCCTCCTCTCCCTGCTCGTTTTCGGCACCACGGTAACCCCAACCACGACGACCACGGCCCAGCCGAGCACCACGTTGCGCTCGGTCGCGCTTCCGGGTGGGACGCCGGCCCACTTCGACGGCACCCGCTGGAGCTACACCGCCGGCGATGCCTCGACCGTGACCACCTTCCGCCACGGCGCGCCCGACGCCTACGCCCAGGGGGCCCACGGCGATGTCGTCCGCATCGAGGGCACCGTCGGTGACCAGGTGAAGCTCATGCGTCCGGTGCTGCCGGGTGCGCTGCCCGCTTCGGTGCGGAGCGCTTCGCATCTCGTCTTCGACGCCCAAGGCGAGGGCACCGTGCTCGTGGCGCTGGAGGTGAGCGACCACGCGGAGCCGTTTGTCTACCCTGTGGCGCTGCATCCGGGTGCCGAGACGTTCCGCGTCGCGCTAGAGCGCTTCCGCCAACGCGGCTCCGGCACCCACTTCGACGGCGACACCGTGGTGCGTGTCTCGTTCCTGCACGTGGCGCGCCCGGACACGGAGGCGGCGTTCGCGCTCACCGTCGGCGGCCTCTCCTTCGACTACAAGCGCCCGCTCTCAGCGCGGTACTAGGGTCCGGCCCGGCCTCGCCTCATCCGCTTCGCTGAGTTCAGGGGAACCGAGGAAGCACTGCGCGTTGCGTCTCGACTTCGATCCGATGCGCCACACGCCATGTCCGACACGAAGCCACGCGGACATCGTGCTGCGGCATCCGTGTCACTCGCCACGCACCGGCCTCGCAGCGTGCGCTGGATCGAGGTGCCAGAAGTGGTGCACCGGCCCGTGGCCGCGGCCCAGCGGGAGCGCCTGCCGGATGGCCTCGGTGAGGTAGGTCTTCGCCCGCCCCACGGCGGTCGCGAGGTCGAAGCCGCGCGCGAGCCCGGCCGCGATGGCGCTCGCGTAGGTGCAGCCCGTCCCGTGCGTGTGCGGCGTGTCGATGCGGGGGCTGCGGAAGAAGGCGAACGTGGTACCGTCGAAGAGCACGTCCACGGCGTCGAACTCGGCGTCCCCGTCCAGCGGGAGGTGGCCGCCCTTCACGAGCACGGCCTGCGGGCCCATCGCGTGCAGGGCCGTGGCGGCGACCTGCGCGTCGTCGAGCGTGCGGATCGTGTGTCCCGTCAGCGCCTCGGCTTCGTGCACGTTGGGCGTGACGAGCCGCGCCAGCGGCAGCATGCGCGCCCGGACCGCCTCGACCGCGTCGGGCTTCAGGAGCGCGAAGCCGCTCTTCGAGATCATCACGGGGTCCACCACGACAGGTCCGAGGCCGTGCCGCTCGATGCCGTCGGCGACGGCGTCGATGAGGGCGCTCGACGAGAGCATGCCCGTCTTGACGGCACGGATGGCGAAGTCCTCCGCGACCGCATCGATCTGCGCGGCGACGAGGTCGGTGGGGAGGTCAAACGCAGCCGTGACGGCGTGCGAGTTCTGCGCGGTGATGGCGGTGACCACGCTCATGCCGAAGACGCCGTGCGCGTGCATGGCCTTGAGGTCGGCCTGGAGGCCCGCGCCGCCGCCGGAGTCGCTGCCGGCGATGGTGAGGGCGACGGGGTGGTTGGGTGTGGATGGGTGCACGTGTGACGGGATAGACGTGTGACGGGGTGGACGCGGGTTACGGAAGCGCGAGGAGATAGGAGCGGGCCGCAGCGCTGGGGTCCGCAGCGTCAAGCATGCCGGACAGTACGGCTATGCCGTAGGCTCCGGCCTCAAAGCAGGCGGCCGCGGTGGCGGGCGTGAGCCCACCCAGGGCATAGACCGGCACGGCGACCGCCGCGCAGACGGCACGGAGGGCGGCGAGGCCAACGCCGGAATGCCCCGGCTTGCTCGTGGTGGGAAAGACCGGACTGAAGAACACGTAGGCGGCCCCATCGGATTCGGCGTGCTGCGCCTCCGCGACGGTGTGCGCCGAATAGCCCACGATGGCACCCGGCCGCTTCGCCTGCGCCTCGGTCACGGAGGGTCCGCGCGTGCCCACATGCACGCCGAGCCCGAGGTGCTGCGCGACCTCCACGCGTGTGTTCACGCTAATGCGGACGTCGGGGGCCACGGCCTGTAGTCGCGCGGCTAGGCTGCGCGCGCCCTGCTCAAACGCCTCGGCGGCGGCGGCGTGGTCACGCAGGTGCACCCAGCGCACCCCGCCGCGCACGGCGTCGACCGTGGCATCGGCGCGAGCCGTCTCGGTGAACCGATCCGCAATCAGCACGAGGCGGGGAAGTGCGGCGCTCAGTCTCGCCGTCCCGCCGCTATCTCGGCACGCGGTCACCACGCCGTGTCCACCGCGATGCGCCCGTCCTCGGGGCTCGACGCCTGCGCGTAGAGGCGGCGCGGGATGCGCCCGGCGTGATACGCGAGGCGGCCGGCTTCGGTGGCGAGGCGGAAGGCGTGCGCCATCTGGACCGGGTGCTGCGCCTGCGCGATGGCCGTGTTGAGCAGGATGCCGTCGTAGCCGAGCTCCATCGCGCGGGCGGCGTCGGAGGCCGTGCCCAAGCCCGCGTCGACGATGAGCGGAGTGTCGGGGAGCAGTTCCCGGATGATGCGCAGCGCGTAGGGATTGACGACCCCCATCCCGCTGCCGATGGGGGCGGCGAGCGGCATCACGGCGGCGCAGCCGAGGTCGGCGAGCTTGCGCGCGGTGATCGGGTCGTCGCCGCAGTAGGCCCACACCTCGAAGCCGTCGCCGACGAGCGTCTCGGCCGCGCGGAGCGTCTGCACGGCGTCGGGGTAGAGCGTCTCGTCGTCGCCGATGACTTCGAGCTTGACGCGGTTGGTCTCCAATGCCTCGCGGGCGAGCTGCGCGGTGAGGACGGCCTCGCGGGCGGTGTAGCACCCGGCGGTGTTCGGCAGGAGCGCGAGACCTCGCTGCCGGAGGTGGCCGAGCAGGCTCTCGCCGTCGCTCGCGCCGAGGTCGACGCGGCGGATCGACACGGTGGCCAGTTCGGTGGCGGAGGCGTCGAGCGCGTCGAGGAGCGCTTGGAGGCTCGGGTAGCGACTCGTGCCGACGAGCACGCGCGAGGCGAGCGTGGTGCCGCCCACGACGAGCGGGTCGGTCCCGGCTGGCGTGTTCGAGGGCGTAGCCGTGTGGGGCGCTTGCATCGTCAGCCTCCGGCGGTGGCGGTGATGACCTCGACCCGGGCGCCGTCCTCGACGGGCGTCTCCGCCCACAGGCTGCGGCGCAGGACGGCATCGCCGAGCGCCACCGCAACGCCGCGCGCCTCGGCACCGACGCCGAGGTGGTCGAGCAAGCCCGCGACCGTCAGCCCAGCGGGCACCGAGCGAGGGTCGCCGTTGACGGTGATTGAAATCGTGGTGAGCGTGTCCGGCATGACAACGAGCGCGTGTGAGCAGGGGCCGTTCGTGAACGAGGCGGCTCGGCAAACGATCCGGTGCACGCGTTCTCCCTAGACGCGCCCAGACGAGCGTGCGATCTTTGGGCTTCTCCACCACTCGACTCCGCCTCGTATGCGCCGCCTTCTCTTCGTCCTTCCGCTCCTGCTGCTCGCCCTTCCGGCCTGCGACTCCAACGAAGACGACGTCTGCTCCATCAACACCGAAAACGCCGACGCCGTCGCGACCGCCACCAGCAACGTCCGGGTCGCCTACGTGGGCACGCTCGCCGACGGCACCGTCTTCGACAGCAACGACTGCATCGCCTTTGGGCTGAGCGGCACCATCCGGGGCTTCCGCAACAACATCGCGGGCATGCGGGTCGGCGAGACGAAAACGTTCGACGTGCCGCCCGAGGACGGCTACGGCGCGAACCCGCCACCGGGCATCCCCCCGAACGCCACGCTCACCTTCGAGGTGACGCTGCTCGATGTCCTAGGCTAGCGGCGAACACGTCAGAGCCGCTGCTCGGGCGTGCTGCGGGCGCGGACGGTGCTCCCCACGACGAGCGCCGCCGCGATGATGACGAGGTTCTTGACGATGTACTGCCCCTCCATCGTGAGGCCAAACGGGAACGCGGTGAAGCAGACCTCGGGCAGGAGCACGAGCGGCAGAAACGTGCCCGGCATCTGGAGCGCGAGCAGGAACAGCGCCCCACGGACGAGCGGCCGCCACAGCAGCCCGATGCCGATCAGCACCTCCCAGACGCCCAGAATGGGGAAGAACACGTCGGGGTTCACCCAATAGACGGTCGCCTTGACGAGGTCCTCGGCGGGACTGAGGCCCTCGAACAGCTTGAGGCCGCCGAACCAGATGAACACGAGCGCGACGGCGATCCGCAACGTCGCGATGCCGACGTGGCCCATGAACCGAGCGAGGCGCTGGTCGAAGCGGTCGAGCGCGGGGTACCGGTCGAGAAACGTAGTCATACACCGAAGGAGGTCAGGATGGCCAGCTAGTCGGTGCGGTACGCGAGGCCGCCGTTTTGGGTGGGCGACGAGCCGGTCTTCACGCGATCCGATTCGCGCATCCGCCGGCTGTTCATGCGCGGCGGTTTAGTCGTCCCGGAGGGAACCCGCCTAGGCTCCTGCGCACATCTCACACAGTTGGGTGATTCGGCACGGGCGGTGGCGTTGACATACTGAAGGCGTACCCGCGCACCCCTGCGCGCCCTGTTCGCCCTCACCTGCGTTCGCCATGCGCCTCTTCGCTCTTCTCGCTACCGCTCTCCTGTTCGTCCCCGCCCAGGCGCAGGTCCTCGACTACGCCCAACAGACGCCCTACCCCGTCTTCGGCGGTCCCACGCGGCCCATGATGGCGCTCGACGGTGCTGAGAACATCTACGTGGCCGGGAAGCTCCAGGGCACCACCGACTTCGACATGAGCGACGGCGTCGCGGAGTTGGTCTACGACCCCACGGCCACGCCCTACCCGACGAGCGGCGATGCAGCGTTCGTCGCGAAGTATGCCGCGGACGGGACCTACCAGTGGGCGTTCGGCCTCTCGCTCGACGACATCGCGTTCGACCTCCGCATCAACGCCCTCACTTCGGACGCGGACGGCAACGTCACCATCGTCGGCGACATGGAGGTGCGCGTGGAGCAGGAGGGCGACAGCCGCGTCTACCGGCCCATCGATTTCGACCCCGGCCCTGGCGTGGCTCCCCTCGGCGTGTTCCCGAATGAGACCCCGAGCCTCGGCACGGAGCCGTCGAACTTCGTGGCGAGCTACGACACCGACGGCAGCTTCCGCTGGGCGTTCGAACTTGTCAAGACGCGTACGGTGGCGGACATCTTCACCGTCTTCCTGAAGGGCGCGCGGCTCTTCGACGTGACGACCGACGCCGACGGCAACATCTACGTGGCGGGCGAGATCGACGGCTTCAACCCGCTCTTCGACACCGCTGAGCCGGTGAACGTGGACCCGCGCGGCGGCAGCACGTCCGTCGAGGAGACGGGCGCGTTCCTGGCGAAGTACACCCCCGAGGGCACGCTCCTCTGGGCGACCGCCACCAGTCCCGGCGCAGGCGACATCGACAACCGCGCCGACGCCCGCTTCGATCGGGTGGCCGTCGATGCAACCGGCCAGGCGTTTGTCGCGGGCACGTTCGGCCTTGGCCCGGTCAACGTCGGCGGGATCGAGCTGGGCAGCGAGGCGAACATCTTCCTCACGAGCGGCCTCCTCGCCCAGTACAACGCCGACGGCTCCGCAGCGACCTGGGCGTTCCCCCTCGAAGACGCCGCCGACCAGCAGGCCGACTTCACCCACAGCACGCTCCGCATCGCGCCCAACGGCGGCGTCATCTGGACCGGCTACCTCCGCCAGGCCGCCGACTTCGACCCGGGCCCCGGGCAGACCATCATCACGGCGCAGACCTACCCCAACGGCACCTCGTTCGACGACGCCTTCGCGGCGCACTACACCGCCGACGGCGCGCTGAGCTGGGTCCGGCAGATCAGCGGCGTCTACAACAACGAGGTCCTCAACTACTACGCCGACGCCACCGCCGACGGCCGCACGTTCGTCGTCGGCAACGGGACCAACCTAGAGCGCCTCGACCCGCCCAGCGACCGCGACTTCGGCGACACCGTCGAGATCATCCTCATCGAATACGACCTGGCCACGGGCACGCAGCAGAACCTCTACCTCGACGAGGCCGCGCCGCCGGTCAACGAGGACTACACGCGCGTCGACGTGTGGGACATGGAGATCGCCCCGAGCGGCCAACTCTACCTCCTCGGCAACATCAACAAAAGCAACGGCGACATCCCGTTCGACTTCGACTTCGGTGCGGCGACGACCACGCTCCCGATCATCGAGAGCGCGATGTTCTTGGCCCGCTACGACGCCACCGTGCGCCCCGTGAACACCGAGGACGACGCGACGCCGACGGCCTTCACGCTGGGATCGCCCTATCCCAATCCGGCGCGCGGCACGGTCACGGTGATCCTCGCGCTCGACCAGGCACAGCACGTCCGCGTGGAGGTGTTCGACCTACTCGGCCGCCGCGTGCAGACGCTCCACGACGGCCTCCTCCCCGCCACTGCGCACCGCTTCGCCCTCAACGGCGCGCGCCTGCCGAGCGGGACCTACGTGGTGCGCGTCGTTGGCAACGAGCAAGTCCGTAGCACGCGGTTCGTCCTGGCGCGGTAGCCCTACTGCTTCGCCACGAGGCGTGTCGTGAGGACGCCGTCGCGGGTGCGGAGACGGACGAGGTAGGTGCCAGCGGCGTGGCCTGCGAGCGGGACGACGTACTGCTCGGTGCCGGGCTGCACGATGCGCTCGGTGGCGTAGAGCTGCCGCCCGAGCACGTCGTAGACCTCCACGGTGACCAGGGCCCCCTGCTCGTGCTCGAACTGCAAGGTGGCGTCGCCCGCCGTCGGGTTCGGGTAGACGCTCGCCAGCGACGGATCGCTCGGCAGGACGGACGCCTCGGGGCAGGGGCGCGCGCTGCAGTAGTCGGCGAACCACGCGGTCATCTCGCTGGCAGGTACCGGGTCCTGCATCCACGCGATGAGGCCGTCCATCGTGATTGCCCACACGTCGGGCTTGGCGAGGGCGGCTTCGAGAACGCGGCGCACCTCGTCCTGGCGGCCTGCGTCGGTGATGGTAGATGCGTGGAGGTAGACGTTGAACGGCGCGCGGTTGCCGTCGTAGCGCGCGCGGAAGTTGGCCACGTAGAGGTCGAGGAGGCGGTCGCCGCTGATCGGGAAGACGCCCCCGAGCGGGGTGCCGATGTCGAACGCGCCGTAGAACGTCGTCGAGTCGGCATCGAGGCCGGCGGGGTCGACGTAGCTCCACGCGGGGATCGTCCAGAGGCCGGGCAGCGGGTCGTCGGGACAGCCGTTGGCGACGAAGAACCCGCAGGCGACGCCCGCGCCGTGGTCGAGGGTGTGGGGCCAGACGTAGGCGCTCGGGTCGGTGGAGACGGGCGGCTGGCCGAAGGGCTCCGCGTCCTCATAGGGCTGCTCCAGGAGCGAGGCCTCGTAGCGAAAGCCTAGCGCGTCCACGGCGCGGAAGAGCGCCGGGTTGGTGCGGAGGAACGGCGCGCGGAAGCCCGACATCGCGCTCGCCGGGAGGCCCGCCTCCTGGATGAGAAACCGCCGCTGCCCGTCGATGGCGGCGGCCCACTCGCCGTCGGAGAACGTCTCGTCGGTGTCGTGGCGCTCGGTGTGGTTGGCGATCTCGTGCCCGGCGAGGTAGAGGGCACGGACGAGCGCCGCGTCCGTGCTGTCGGTGATCGACGTGGGGCAGTTGGTGCGGCTGACGAAGTAGGTGCGGGGGAGGGCGCGGCCGTCGGGGTTCGTGAGGCCGTCGAGGATCGGCCGGAGGCGCGCCTCGGTGGCGGGCAGCACGCAGTCGTCGAAGGTGAGCAGGAGAAACTGCGGCGTCTCGGCGGGCGCGAGGCCGTCCGGCGGCGCGGTGCTCGCGCAGTGGCACGTCGGCAGCGTGCACGTGGCGGGGCACTCGTACTGCGCCCACGCCACATCGGCAACGGGTGCGGCGGCCAGCGCGAGGAGCAAAGCGAGGAGAAGCGAACGGAGGGACATGGCACGGCGGGAATTCCGTGAGGGTATCGCCTGGGAGACCGACCAGCTTAACGCAACGGCGGAGGGCTTCTCTGTGAGTCGGACGCCGCCAGTTCGCGTACGCTCTACCGCGCCGACAGATCTGGTGAGGGGGGGCACGGCAACCGCCGACACCGGATGTCCGTCTCGTAACTTTGGCCGCGTCTGTGAGAACGGCGAGACGTGCCGCCCCGGCTCCACTTGAGACGAGCGTGCTGGCCCCCACACGGCCTGCACTGCTGCCTTCTCACTTCTGCCTTCCCACCTCCCGCATGTCCGACCGTCGTTTGCTGCGCATCGCCGTCTGGTTCAACCTGATCGCCGCCGCGTGCGCGCTCGGCATCGCGCTGCTGGACTACAGCGCCGGGCGGCAGAACGTGCCCGCGCTCGCGCTCGCCGTGCTGCTGGGCTGCTTCGGGCTGTTCCTGCGGCGGCTCGCCGCCGCGTCGTAGGACGCAGCCACCGACGCGCCTCATCGAACGGCAGCGGAGAGGACACCCTGCCGTACTAGACACCCCGCCGTACTGAATGGGGCCAACGGGGACCTCACCCTCGAACGGCTGCTGCGATCACCGTGCGCTGGCGTCGTGTTTTCGTGACGGGGCGCTGGATCTGCGCTTGCGGGTAGCCCAGCGCCTCACCTCGGGGCGATCGGCTGTCTCAGTTCGGGTATCGATCCGGGTTTAGCGTGGCTCATTGTGCGATAGCTGGGACAAAACGCGGGACGTGAGCCGGATGTGTGCAACGGACGTGCGGGTGCATCGATTCTGTCGCTCCTCGCACACCACCCCTGCCCCATTCACCGGCCCCATGCAGCAAACCCTTCTCGCCTTCTGCGCGCTCGGCCTGACGATGCTCCTGTCGGTCAACCAGAAGCAGGCCCAGAAGCAGGTCGACGTGGCGCTCGACCGGACAGTCATCCAGCAGGCAGCTGCTACCCGCGCCGCCGACCTCCTCGACGTGCTCGAGACGTTCGACTTCGACGCCGCGACCGCCTCGACGACCATCACCGACCCGAGCGCGCTCACGGCCCCGCCGTTCTCGACGGGCGGCCGCTTCGCCAACGCCGACGACCTCGACGACGTGCACGCGATGCAGACGCTGCAGGATAGCGTCGCGACGCCGCAGGGCTGGCTCCCGCTCTCCGTCGATGCGCAGGTGACCTACGTGGACAAGGTGGGGAGCGACTTCGTGGCGACGACGACCCGCACCTTCACGAAGCGCGTCACGCTGACCGTCACCGGCCCGAACGGCATAACGGTCGAGATGAGCCGCATCTACGGCTACACGCGCTCCTAGCCCCCCGCTACCTCCTCCGCCACCACCACCTCCCCCGCCAGCACCACCACGCTCCAACCCCATGGGCTTTCAGGTTCTCCAAGACTATGCCGTGTCGCTCATCGTCGGGGGCGGCGTGATCCTGATGCTGCTCGGCATCCAGACCGGCACGCAGCAGTCGAGCATCGACGCCGCGTTTCGCTACGACGCCAACCAGAAGTCGTACGGCCTCACGGACGTGCTCGACCGCGACCTCACGAACATCGGCCTCGACGGCCCGGCGCAGCCTGCCATCCTCAGCTTCGACTGGACCGGGGCGACGCCCTCGTTCGAGTTCGTCACGCTGGGCGACACCACGGTGTCGGCCGCGTCAGCGCGGGTCCGCTACCAGCTGCAGACGGTGAGCTCGACGCTCTGCGCCGACGGGACGCGCCCGTGCTATCAGCTCACGCGCTACGTCCACGACGGCACGGCTTACCAGATCGCCTACACCTCGCCGCCTACGATCACGGGCCTGTCCATCAGCCCGATGCCCGCCACGGGCACCCTCGACGACATCCGCACCCTCGACGTGACGCTCCAGATGGAAACCCCGAACACCGGCACGCCGGTCACCTGGGACCGCGTCCTCACCCCGCCTAACCTAGCTCTCCGCTAAGCCTCACCGCCAAGCCTTTCCGCCAGGGCCCTCCGCCAGGGCACTTCCCTCGGCCGCGCTCGCCTTCGCCGATCGGCCCTCCGTATTCCCCACGCCGCCGCTCCCCTCACCCAGGAGCCCACGCCACCACCTCGTCTACTTCCTATGGGTCGCCTCCTTCTGTTTCTGCTCGTATCCACGACGCTGAGCACCAGCGTGAGCTTCCAGCGCGGTGCCTGGACCTCCTATGAGGAGGCCACCGAGCGCCTCTCCGAGCACCACGCCTACCTCCTCGCCGAGGAAGCCGCCACGGCAGGCCTCGTCGAGGCGCGACGCCACCTCGACAGCCACGGGGCCGCTACCACCAGTCTCAGCGGGTCGCACAGCGGCGGCACCTACCGCACCGATGTGGTGGTGCAAGGCAGCGGCGCGGTCGCCGTACGCTCCGAGGGCACGCTCGTCCTCCCCGGCGATCAGGGCACCGCGCGGCACGTGAAAGAGGTCAGCTTCGCCGCCGGCGGCACCGCGCCTAGCGGCCTGCCTGGGATGCCCGCCCCTGCCCCTACCTTTGCCAGCGACACGCACCTCCCCGACTTTATGCAGGGGGCGGTGATCGCCGAGCGCACGTTCAGCCTGCACAACGGCTTCCGCGTCGAAGGCAACGGCGGCAACGCAAACATCCGCACCAACGGGTCGGCTCAGGGCAGCAGCGCCCATGTCGAGGGCTTCCTGCTGCACGCGCAGCGCATCAACGACGCGGGCATCCGCAACCGCCTGAGCAACCTCTTCCATCCGGTCGAGAATGCCAGCAACGACCCGTTCCTCCAGCAGGTCAGCCGGGTCACCATTCCGAACTTCAACGTCCAGAACCTCAGCAGGCAGGCGACGCAGGTGTTCAACTCCAACTTGCACCTGAACGGGGCCTACACCCTCGGCACCGCCGACGCCCCGGCAATCTGGTACGTCAACGGCGACCTCAGCACGCACGGCCCGACGACGTTCTCGGGCTACGGCATCATCCTCGTCCGGCGCAACGTCAACCTCAACCACCCCGTCACCAACTTAGACAGCGGGGCCGCGAACGCACACCTGGCGCTCTACGGGGCGCAGGACGTGTCGATCAACAGCACGGTGACGCTGCACGCGCAGGTCTTTGCCCGCAGCAACGTCAACTTCGGCGGGCGCAGCACCGTGTATGGGCAGGTCATCACGCGCGGGACGCTGAACATCAACGGGTCAAATCCGCGCGTGGTCTACCAGCCGGCCGCTTCGGCGATCGTGGCGCCGTTCTGGGCGTCCATGATGATGCCGATGCCGGCCCCCGCGCCCTCCGCGGACGCCCTCGTCTTCGCGCCGACCCGGATCCGCGAGTGGAACCGCCCGCTTGAGCGCCCGGCCCCCGGCGGCGGCGCGGCCTCGCCGGTGGATTGCAGCAGCTACGAGGACGGCCAGCGTGCGCCCGACGCCTGCCTGCTGGCCCGCCTCGACTGAGGCTAGCATCGCACACCGAGGTTTTTCAGCCGGCGTCGTACCTAGCGCGATGCCGGCTGAGTTCGTTCGTGGAGCAGCGTAGCTTGTGCCAAGTCTCTAGGATGGTGACTCACTTCCACCTTTGTCATCCCGGACTTGATCCGGGATCTATACGCGGTACCGTATGGATCCCCGCCTTCGCGGGGATGACGCCAGGGTTTTGCGTGAGGCATCATCCCAAAGAGCTGGTATCAGGGTTCCACCTCCTCAGCCGCCCGTGCTCCGGCTTCTCGCGCTACTGCTTCTCCTCCCCGCCCCGGCCGCTGCGCAGCTCGCCGACCTGCGCCCTGAGGGCCGCGCCGAGCTCTACGCGGCCACCCGCGCCGGCGGCGACGCCGACTACCTCGCGCTGCGCAGCCGCGCCCGCGTCGGCCTCACCGCGGGCTACGACAGCGGCGAGCTCTACGTCGAGAGCGAGTGGACCTACGACGCCCTCACCGACGCCGTACGCGTTGACCTCCGCCGCGCCCACCTCGACGTGTTCTTCGACGCGGTCGACCTCCGCATCGGGCGGCAGGAGCTCATCTGGGGCCAGGCCGACGGCGCGTTCGTCACCGACGTGCTGATGCCGCTCGACTTCTCCGAGTTTCTCGCGCAGGACATCGAGGACATCCGCCTGGGCGTGGTCGCCGCCCGCGCGACCGCCTACCTCGGCGACGCCGTGCTCGACGCCGTGTGGATACCGCGCACGCCCGCGAGCGTGCTGCCCGGGCCGCGTTCGCCGTGGTACCCGCTCCCCGAGACCGTCCTCGGGATCCCCGTGGTGATCGGCGACCCGGCGCGGCCCGACCCGACGCTCGGCAACAGCGAGGTCGCGGCGCGGCTGACGTGGCAGGGCCTCCCGCGCACCGACGTGGCGCTCCTCGGCCTCTACGCCGCAGGCCGCCTGCCGACGTTCCGCAAGCAGCTCACCTTCGAGATCCCGAATCCGACCGACAGCACGCCCGCCGGGCTCGCGTTCACCGCTACGCCCGTCTACGAACGGCGCGCGCTCGCCGGGCTGACGTTCGAGACGACGCTTGCCGACCCCGTCGTGCTGCGCGGCGAGGCCGCGTTCGAGTTTGGCGCGCTCCTGGACGAGGTGCTCCCCGCCGACTCGGCCGCCCTCGTGCAGGGCGTCCAAGACGGAACGCTCCAGACGTCTATCGAGCAGGGCTTTCTGACGGAGCGATCCGGCTTCCAGGCGGCCCTCGTGGCCGAGCGGGCGTTCGGCAGCCAGACCGTGCGGCTCCAGGGCCTCGTCCGCCACGTGTTCGACCACGACGAGCGGCTGGCCGTGGACGCCTGGGAAGGGGCGGCCACCGCCATCTGGGTGGGCCGCTTCCGCCGCGATCTGCTCACGCTGCGCCTCTTCGCCACGGTGGAGACGACGGGCAGCTACTGGATCAACCCACAGCTCGACTACGCCCTGCGCGACGCGCTCACGCTACGCCTCGGCGGCCAGGTGTTCGGCGGCCCGCAGCCCGACGACGCGACCGTCCTGGCGGGCCTCCGGCGCGCCCAACGCCTCTCCTTCGCCACCTATGACGCCAACGACCTCGTCTTCGTCCAAGCCATTTATGGATTCTAGACTTTTGATGTATGATTTTTGATGTTCTGTAGTCCATCTTTTGGATTATAAAATTACCAAGTCTATATATCCCAAATCGCTAACCTCAAATCTAAAATGGTACATCTTTACCACCACCGCGTCCGCTACCGGGAGTGCGACCCGATGGGCGTCGTCTACCACGCGCACTACCTCGACTACTTCGAGGCGGCGCGCACGGAGGCCCTCCGTTCGTGGGGCGTCCCCTACCGGCGGCTCGAAGAAACCGGCGTCATCATGCCGGTCGTGGACGTGCAGTTGCGCTACCATCGCCCCGGACGCTACGACGACCTCCTCGCCATCGAGACCGCGTTCCCGGAGCCGCCTGGCGTACGTGTCCCCATCGACTACACCGTGCGCCGCGAGCACGAGGACGGCACCACCGAGGCGGCACCGCTCGTGACCGGCCGCGTCACGCTCTGCTTCGTCGACCCGAAGCGCCACCGCCCCATCACCGCCCCGCCGATGATCCGCGACGCATTCGCACGATTGCAGGCTGACGGCTGACGACCAACGATGTCCACCAGGCCCTGTCAGGCCAAGCTAGCTCGGAACTTTTCTCCGTCGCCTTTTCGACCCTCGACCCTCGACCCTCGACCCTCGACCCTCGACCCTCGACCCTCGACCCTCGACCCTCATGCCCTTCACCGCCCCCACCGACCTCGACAGTCTCATCGCCCGTGCCCTTGCCGAAGACGTGGCGACGGGCGATGTGACCACGCTGGCCACGATCCCGGCAGACCGGCAGGCGACCGCGACGTTTCTCGTCAAGGAAGACGGCGTGTTGGCCGGGTGCCGCGTGGCCGACCGGGTGTTTGCAGCGGTTGATCCTGCGCTCGCAGTAGCATGGACGGTGCACGATGGCGACCGTGTGGCAGCAGGCGCGCGGGTAGGCGAAGTGACGGGCGCGGCGCAGTCGATCCTGACGGCGGAGCGGCTGGCGCTCAACCTGATGCAGCGCATGAGCGGCATCGCCACCACCACGCGGCGCATGGTGGACGCGGCGCGGACGACCAGCCCCACGGTGCAGATCCTCGACACACGCAAGACCGCGCCCGGGATGCGCCTGCTCGACAAGGAAGCCGTCCGGCTCGGCGGCGGCACCAACCACCGCGTCGGCCTCTACGACATGGTGCTCATCAAGGACAACCACATCGAGGCGGCAGGCGGTCTGGCGGAGGCCTTGCAGGCGGCGCACGCCCACCTCGACACGCAGGAGCTCGACCTAGAGGTCGAAGTGGAAGTACGCACCCTCGTCGAGGTCGATGCCCTGGTAGGACTCATCGACCGCGGGTTGCGGGTCGACCGCGCGCTGCTCGACAACCTCGTTGTCCGGCAGGACGGCGGCACGTTCGACACCACGCGGCTGGCCGAGGCGGTGCGTCGCATCGCGGGTCGAACTGACACGGAAGCGTCTGGAAATGTTACACTCGCCTCCGTCGCCGCGATCGCCGCCACGGGGGTGACGCACATTTCCAGCGGGGCGCTCACCCACTCCGTGCGCGCGCTCGATGTGTCGCTGAAGGTCGGTTTGCGGTAGCCGGGGACGCCCGGGCACTGGGGGCGGGCTGCGTTGCTGCTATCTTTCCGGCGTCGCTGGCGTGCCGGCAGCAGACGGAGCGACGTCTAGGCACGTTTCTTGACGTCGCGCAACCTCACCACCACCGGGCTTCGCTCGCTCAGCGCTCTCATGGATATTGATCAGGCCCACTACACCGTGGCGGGAAACTGGCTTCCCCACCGCGACGACGGCGTCGGAGCAGACGCCCACCTCGTGCTCGCCTTCGGCACCCGCGAGCGGACCGACGCGGCCCTCTTCGAGGTCTTGCGGGCCCGCTACCCGCAGGCGCACGTTGCGCTGTGCTCCACGGCGGGCAACATTCTCGGGACGCAGGTGAGCGACCCGCGCGTCTCGGTGACGGCGGTCCGCTTCGCCGCCACCCCTGTACAGGCGGCCCAGGTATTGCTCCGTGAAGTCGGGGGGGATCACGAGGCCGGCCGCCTCCTCGCGGAGCGCCTCGTGGCGTACGCCACCGAGGAGAGCCCCCTCGTCCATGTGCTCGTCCTCTCCGACGGGCAGGAGGTCAACGCGACGCGCCTCGTGAACGGCTTCAACCGTGTGCTGCCCGCCGCGACGACGCTCTCGGGCGGGCTCGCTGGCGATGGCGACCGCTTCGAGGAGACGCTGGTCGGGCTGGACGCCCCGCCAGCCCCCGGCGTTATCGCCGCGCTCGGCTTTTACGGCACCGCGCTGCAGGTGGGCTGTGGCTCCGCTGGCGGCTGGGCCCCGTTCGGCCCCTCCCGCCTCGTCACGCGCGCCGAGGACAGCGACCTCTTCGAACTCGACGGCACCTCGGCGCTCGACCTCTACCGCCGCTACCTCGGCCCTTTCGCCGCCGCCCTACCCGCAGCCGCGCTGCGCTTCCCGCTCGAACTCTCCGACGGCGACGCCGAGCCCGTCGTCCGAACAATCCTCCACATCGACGACGACACCGGCACGATGACCTTCGCGGGGAGCATTCCCGAAGGGGCCCGCGTCCGACTCATGCGCGCCTCGTACGAGAACCTGGTGGACGGCGCGATCGATGCCGCCGAGGAAACCGGGAGCAATCCGGACGCTGCAGACTTTGCGCTCTGCATCTCGTGCGTCGGGCGGCGCATCGTGCTCGGACAACGCGTCGAGGACGAAACCGAGGGCGTGCGCGACTTACTGGGCGACCGCGTGGCCCTCGCAGGCTTCTACTCCTACGGCGAACTCGCTCCGAGCCTGCCCGGGGGCGCGTGCACGCTCCACAACCAGACGATGACGATCACGACGTTTGCAGAGCAGGTCTAAGCCGCCTACCCTCTTGAGCCTCATGCATCGCCTTCTCGCACGACAGATCCGCAAGCACCTCGGGGGCACGCTGCCGCCGGGCCTCGACGCCTTCGTCGACGCCATCGAGGCCACCTACGTGCAGCACGACGAGGACCGCGCGCTGCTCCAGCGCTCCATGGACCTCTCGTCCGACGAGCTGATCGAGGCCAACACGGCCCTCGAAGCGCGCGCCGATGAGCATGCCCGCGCCGTGGAGACCCTGCAGGAGACCGTGGAGGCGCTCGGCTTCTGCCCGTACGTCCAGGGCCCACGCGCCAACCTTCAGACGGCCAGCTTGCTCGGCATCGCCGACCTGCTCGCGCAGCAGGTGCAGCTCCGCAACGAGATGGAGCAGCAGCTCAGCGCCCGGGAGACCCGGCTGCGCATGCTCATGCAGTCCGCCAGCGACGCCATCCTGGTCGTCAATGGGCACTCGGGGATGGTGCTCGATGCCAACGAGGCGGCCGTGCGCCTCTTCGGCTATCCCCTCACAGCCCTCCTGACGATGCACCACACCGAGTTGCATCCGCTGGCCCATCGCGAAGCCTACGACGAGGGCCGCCGCTT
>JBCDFF010000013.1:0-26199 GCA_039178415.1 Bacteroidota bacterium | reverse complement strand
TGCGCGAGATGCCCCCCGCCGGTGAGGGTGAGGAGGCTATGCACATCGCCTTGGCCCCAGTGGGCCCACGTCAGCGCGATAAACGACACGAACGCCACCACCGGTGCCGCAAACCACACGGCGAGGTACGCCAGACCGATGGCGAGGTAGGGCGTGAGCACACGCAGCAACGGTCCCACCCGAAACGGGGCGTCCCGGAGGCGCAGCAGCACCACGTGGTCCACGGCCCCGTGTGGTAGCCCGAGCAAGACAACGCTCAGCAGGAAGGGGAGGTAGATCCACAGCCCGTCGGGCTCCACGCCCGTGAGGACCAGCGCCGTCAGCAGCGCCACGCTTCCCCAGCCAACGAGGATAGCAGGATGGAGACGAGGCATGTCGGAGGCGGTGGGGGCGGTTGCTAGAACCTACCACCGCCTCCGGGACTCATGCCGTCACAGGCTCCGCGGAGCTGGTAGCTTCGTCGCGGCGCATGCGCGTCGTTGAGCTTCGGTGGACGGGCTTTGCGTCCAGAAGCGACGGCACCTTCCACGTGTGCAGCATCAGCAGAAGACCCTGCACAACGAGAATGTTGGTGACCAAGAAAAACAGCGCCTCCTCGATGGGCAGCCCGAAGAGCCCGAGGCCCGTCGTGAACTGCTCGGAGATGTGCCAGATGCCCAGCGCTAGTGCGATCCAGTCGGCTACCCAGAGGTAGAGCGTCGGGACGGCAACAGCCAGCATGGCAAGGCGACGGAAGCGCCAGAGGTGGTGTCCGCCGTAGGCCCACTGGAAGGCGATCACGGGCGCAGCCCATACAAGGATGAGCGCGAGGTAGCGCGTCGAGTCCTCGGCGAGCAGGAAGACGCCCCAGACCGAGGCGGCGAGCCAGAACGCGACGCCCGACCAGCGGGCGAGCCGCGACGGGGCCTCCACGAAGGTGGCCGTGGTCCAGCCAGTGCCGGGGGCTTCGCGCCACAGCAGGCGATAGAGCCAGAGCCCGGTCAGGAGCGGCTGTAGAATGAAAAAGAGGTACTCTTCAATCGGGACGTGCCCGACGGTGCCGAGCACGCGGCCGGGGCCGTAGCCCCACACCTGCGTCTCCACGAGGTAGTTGTCCCACGGTGTCGTGTAGACGAAGGCGATGGTGGTGATGGTGAGGAGCGACACGCCCGCCTTCATCGCGTCGCGGGCGGCGACGCGGGGGCCTACGACCTTCAGCATGAGGATCGCAGGGAGCGTGAACGCGAAATGGAACTGGAGGTAGGTCATCGCGAGCGGGGCTTAAGAGGTCACGGGCGTTTGCCCGGGCGCGAGTGTCGCGCATACCCGTAGGCAAGGCCCATCGCTGCGCCGATGAGGGCGAAGAAGCCCCACGACTCGCGGATACCGGTCCACAGCTCGGGACCGTTGTGGAAGACCGAGGCAAAGGCCCCGAAGAACACGCCGAAGGCCGCTCCAGCAGCCGTGCCGACGCAGAGCGCGAGCAGCAGCGTGGCGAGGAGGGGTCGGCGCTCGGTTGGATCAACCATGAGCACGTTCGACATCGTTTTGTCCGGAAGGGCAGGGCAGTGGATGGATGCCCCGCAGTGGGTGAGACCGGCGCGTGCCGCGCCTCAGGACAGGGAGAGCGGTCGTAACCAAGACAGCCGCATGGGGAGGCTCTGGCGGCGAGCCTCCCCACGCGGTGTCGGTGACAGCGGCGCCCTGGATGGCGCCACAGGCAGTTACGCCGCAGCGCGCTGTGCCACCATGGTTTCGCCGACCACGTAGCCTTCGTCTTCAGACTTGGCCCGGGCGATGGCGTAGATCATGAGGCCGTAGCCCGCCTTGGCGGCCACGTCGGCGATGCTGTAGCCAACCTGGATCGCAATCTCAGCACTCGCACCGGAGATCCCGGCGAACGGTGCCATGTAGACGATCGGGTAGAAGCCCCACGTACCCAGCAGAAGCAGCCGGATGTTGCTGAACAGCTTCTGGACCCGCGGTGACTGACGATCCATAGCTGTGCCGAGCTCGGCCCAGAGGACGTAGACGATGTAGACGAACGGAACCGACGAGAGGAAGCCCCAGAGCGCGCGCGTACCGTTGGCATCGTCGGGCGCGATCTCACCTGGGTAGCCCAGGCCAATCATGAACACCGCCGCGATGGAGAGACGCGCGATGAGCGAGCCGCTCTTCTCTTTCGGCAGCGCGAGCACGAGCACGAGCTCGACCACGAGGAGCGGCACCGTGAGGAGCCAGTCTACATAGCGGTAGGCGTCGTTAAACGGCTTGCCGCTCGCGTTGTACATCTGGGTGGCTTGGTCGAGCGCGTAGGCGCCCTGCCAGCTACCCAGGATGCGGATGTAGTGGTAGGCCGCGATCCCGACCACGAGCGCCGAGACGATCAGCGAGATGCGGTACTTGGGAGCCACGCGGCCCTGTGCCACGAGGAGGAACACGAACGTCGCCAGCATGGACGCGATCGTGAAGGAGAACATGTTGAACGCGAGGCTATACTGCCCGGCGGTCAAACTAGGTAGGTCAAACATGGGAACCCTGCCTGTGTGTGAGGTGATGTGATGAGCAGCGCACAAAGCGCTTCCGAGCAGGCTCTCGGTAGGCGGTCGTTAGAGAGAAGGGCCGTCTAAGAAAGAAGTGTCGGGAGCGCAGGGCACGCTCAGCGTGGTGGGGCAACCAGCAAAGGAAATGCGAAAGCTGGTACAGCACCGTGCCATAAAAACAATACAGGGTTATGCCGGGATTTCCAAACCACAGGTCGATTTTTTTGACTCACCTGTGACCCGTCGAACAGCCAAAACGTCCATACAAGGCCGGTTGGTCGATTTTGAGCCGAGCGTAGATAGAAAATTCTCTTCGCGCCACCCGCCCTGCGGCTCCTCCCCAGGGACGCGGCTCCATCCCAGCAGGCGCGCGCGGCGACGGCGACCGCTGGTGCCCATGCTAGACCACGGCCGCCTCAGGCTGTGGCGCGCTCGGGCGCGGGCTCCCCTCATGGCAAACAGAGCGATGCCTCTTCCAGAGCTGATTCCAGAGCTGGACGCCTCCTCCTGCCTAGCGACCAACCCGCTCGTCTATGCTTCTGGCGACACCATAGCCGCACGTCGCGCGCCTCGTGCTTGAAGACGCAGCGAAGCACCGGGGCCGATAGGACCGGCTAAGGCACGAGGGTTCGGACAGTTGCGAGATTCCCCCAGGCTGTATTGCGGGGTTAAGCCAGCGTAAAGCTCAGGACCGCTGACTTTGTCATGTCGGGGCAGCAGCGTACATTTTCGAACCTCTCTCCGCCATCTCTTTCAGGTCTGCATGGCCGCCACCGCTACGTCTGGGATCCGCCTAGCCCAGGTTCTGCTTCCAGTTCTTTCCCTCCTGCTCGTCTTCTCGGGCACCTCCGACCGTGCGGCTGCACAGCCGTTCGAGGAACGCGTCGTGGACATCGGCAACGTGGGGTTGACCGTGACCAACGCGGGCTACGTCGGCCGCAACAACGTGCGCAACAGCCCGTCCGGCGCTCCGTCCTTCGAGTACCCGCTCGACTCCGGCATCGAGCACCTCTTCGAGGCTGGGCTGTGGGTCGGCGCGGTGCGAAGCGACGGGACCGTCTCGGTGCGCACGGGCTCCATCACCACCACCGGCGGCTACTCCCCCGGCGCGGGCGGCTTCGAGTTTGTCCAGTCCGAGCCGTTCCAGGAGCGCTCCACGCTCATCAGCTCGCCGTCGTTCTCGCCGCTCGCGGTCAGCCAGCAGGACTTCGTCACGGCCTACGCCGACACGTTTGCCGTGCTGCCCGGCACCGCCACGCCGGCCCCCGACCCGCAGGGCCGTCTCGGCATCGTGGTGACGCAGCGCTCCTACGCCTACAGCTTCCCCTTCGCCGAGGCGTTCGTGGTGATGGAGTTCGAAATCGAAAACGTGTCCAGCGAGCCCCTCGACTCGGTCTACGTCGGCATCTGGGAGGACATGGTCGTCCGCAACGTGTTCACGACGCAGGAGGGCGGCGGCGACTTCTTCAACAAGAACGGCCGCGGCGTGCTCGGCTTCCCCACCCTTGGCGAGGATGGCTCGATCTCGTACACCGACAACGACACCCTCTTCGTCTCCTACGCCTACAACCTCGGGGGCTCCGAGGAGAGCCTCAACACCTACGGCTCGGTCAGCTTCCTCGGGGCCGACTGGACCGACGCCTCGGGCACCGAGCGCTTCTTCCACCCGTTCGTCGCCGACGAGTACGAGGCCGAGGGCCTCTCGACGCCCCTCGTCCATAACCGCTACTGGAAGTTCAACGACGCCAACGACGTCCTGAACCGCCCCGGCACCGACGACGAGCGCTATTTCCGGATGGCGGTCCCGCTGCCGCTCGACCAGCCCATCCCGGGCCAGGAGGGCCAGGGCACGCTGCAGGAGCGCCTCGGCGCGGACGGCCTCGTGTCGGAGGGCAACTGGATCGGCCTCTACAGCATCGGTCCGTTCCCGCGCCTGGCCCCGGGCGAGTCGATCACGGCGACGTTCGCGTGGGTGGCCGCGCTCAAGCCCGACCGCTTCCAGGACCTCACCGGCCGCCGCACCGACAACGAGGAGTCGCGCCGGCTTCTGCGCACCAACGCCTTCTTCGCGCAGCGGACCTTCGCGGGCGAAGACGCCAACTACAACGGCCGCCTCGACGCGGGCGAGGACCTCAACGGCAACGGCACGCTCGACCGCTACCTCATCCCCGAGCCGCCGCCGGGCCCCAACGTCCGCGTGGAGGTCGAGTCCGGCAAGGCAATCCTCTACTGGGACGACTTCGCCGAGAACGCCATCGACCCGGTGAGCGGGCGTGCCGACTTCGAGGGCTACCGCATCTACCGCTCCGATCCCGGCGACGACGAGGGCGGCAACATCCTCGGCGAGGCCGGGCTGATCGCGCAGTACGACGCCGCAGGCAACCGCGTCGGCTTCAACAACGGCTTCGCCGACGTGCGCCTCTCCTCGCCCGTCACCTTTCCAGGCGACGACACCGCCTACACGTACCGCTTCGAGGCGGACGGGCTGCTCAACGGCTGGCAGTATGCCTTCGCCGTGACGGCGTTCGACCAGGGCGACCCGGACGTGGGGCTGGACCCGCTCGAATCGAGCCGCACGCTCGGCGCGGTGCGCGCCTTCCCAGGCACGGCCCCCGTCACCGACCCCGGCGCAGAAGGCCTCCCCAACAACGGCGAGGTGGGCGTCTACCCCAACCCGTTCCGCCTGGAAGCGGCCTGGGACGGCGGCCAGGCGACGCTGCGCAAGCTCTACTTCTACAACCTGCCCCCGCGCTGTTCCATCCGCATCTACACGCTCGCCGGCGAGATCGTCGCCGAACTGGAGCACGACGCGGCGACCTACCGGGGCGACATCCGGTGGTACGACGCCTTCAGCGCCGACAACCGCGTCGTCGCAGGCGGCGAGCACGCCTGGGACGTCCTCTCCGAAAACAACCTCCGCCTCGCCTCCGGCCTCTACTTCTTCACCGTCCGGGGCGAGGACTCAGGCGACGTCCAGACGGGCAAGTTTGTCATTATCCGATAGTGCGGCCGTGGGGCTGTGCGGCGGTGATGCAGTGCCGCCCGCGACTCCCCTCACGGCCACACGGCTACTCCGCAACACTGCAACACTCACACCTCACCATGCGACTTCTTGCTACGCTCGCGCTTGCGTTCGTGCTCAGCGTGCCTGCGGCCTCGGCCCAGCAGGTCTGCTCGGGCACCGAAGGCACTGACTTTCAGCGCGTCACCCTCCGCGACGTCAACGCTCTCCCCGACGGCAGTCTCGCTGCGCTCAACGCAGGCGGAGCCAACCTCGCCACCTCCGAGATCCAGGCGCTCCTCGCCAACGACCTGGTCGGTGAGACGATCGAGTTCACCTCCGTCATCCTGAGCGATCCCACCCTCTCCGGTCTCGCCAGCACCAACGACGCGGGCATCCCCAACCGGGTGCACTACTTCGTGCGCGACGTCACCGCCTTCACCGACGGCCCGCTCGGCTTCGGCGCCCAGATCGTCGACAACACCGGCTCGGGCCTCTCGGCGCAGTTCTTCGTCGGCGACATCGTGACCATCTGCGGCGTCGTCGCTCCGTTCCTGGGCACCGGCGGCTACTCGATGCAGATCAACCCCGTTGACGCCAACGCCATCCAGCTCACCGACGACGACCCGATCCCGCTCGGCGACCCCCGCATCGCGCCGCTCGGCGTGAGCCTCGGCGACCTCCACACCGCCGTCCCGGGCGCGCCCGCCGGTGCCGAGACCCAGATCAACTGGAACAACTACAGCAACTACGTGGGCGGCTACGTCCGTCTCAAGGGCGTCGAGATCGTGCAGGGCGTGCCGGACGCCAACCGCCCCGACGTGCTCTACGCCGGCGCCGGCGGCGAGGCCCCGTTCATCAACCAGTACGACGTCTCGGTGTGCTACCGCAACGACCGCCAGGCCGACTACTTCCCCGGCGGCGACGCCCCCGACTGCGTGGACGACGGCCCGTTCAACGTCCCGGCAGTCGGCTTCGCCAACCTGCAGGGCTTCCTGATCTACCAGGGCGATGACGGCGGCTTCGACTACGCCACGCCCGACGCGGCCAACTTCGTCATCAACCCGATCCTCCCCGAGGACCTCGTGATCACGGGCGCCCCGCCGACCATCAACAGCTTCACCGCTGGTCCGGAGGGCATCCTCTCGCCGAGCGACCCGTTCCCCATCGAAGCCTCGGTGCAAGCCAACGGCGGCGCCACCATCGCTGCGGTCGTGGTCAACTACGGCAGCCCCAGCGGCGGCGACGCCGTCATCCTCGAAGACGGCGACGGCGACGGCACCTTCACGGGCACGATCCCAGCGTTCGCCTCCTCCGGCGAGTTCGTGAACCTCACCTACACGGTCACCGACTCGAACGGCCTCAACGCCTTTGCGACCACTTCCTACCGCGTCTTCGACGGCCCGCTTACCTCGATCACCCAGATCCAGGAGACGGCCAACGGCGGCGAAGGCGACAGCCCCGTCGGTGACATCGACGCCGTAGCGATGAACATCGTGGCCATCGTCAACGACGACTTCGTGGACGACGGCGGCAACCGCACGCTCATTCTCCAGGAGGACCCCAACTTCGGCCAGTTCACCGGCATCGCCGCCTTCGTGGACATCGCCGACCCCGTGGCCGTGGGCGACGAGATCACGATCACGCAGGCCAACATCAACGAGAGCTTCGGCTTCACCCGCCTGGAGAGCCTCACCTACACGGTGACCAACGCCGGGGCCGGTGCCTACGGCTACTTCACCATCCCGACGGGCTCGATCGCCAATCCGGACGATGCCGAGAAGTTCGAGAGCATGCTCCTCCGCTTCAACGACGTCACGATCACCGATGTCAACGCCGACGGTGACGACACCGACGACGGCTTTGGCGAGTGGCAGTTCACGACGGGCTCCGAGGCCGAGGAGCTGCGCGTGGACGACCTCGCGGAGGCCTTCGAGACCGACTACAACATCAACAACCTCGTCGTGGGCCAACAGCGCGACTTTGTGCAGGGCTTCCTCTTCTTCAGCTTCGGCAACTTCAAGCTCATCCCGACCGACGCGGCGGACGTGGGCATGGCCGTCGCCGGTGAGGACGACCTCGTGCAGGGCCGCCGCCTCCTCCAGGCCTACCCGAACCCGACGAGCGACGCGGCGACGTTCACCTACACCCTCGACGCCGCCACCGAGGTGCAGCTGGCCGTCTACGACGTCACGGGCCGCCGGGTGGCGCTGCTCGCGGACGGCGTCCAGGCCGGCGAGCAGCGCGTGCGCTTCGACGCCTCGAACCTCGCGCCGGGCGTCTACGTCTACCGCCTCGCGGCGGCGGACCGCGTCGAGACGGGCAAGCTCGTCCTCGCGCGCTGAGCCCCCGCAGGCTGACGCCTGCCGCTGATCTTGCTCCCGCGCGGCCTCTGACCGGGCCGCGAGGGTCTTCCCGCTTCTTCCCGCCCGCCTCTCCGCGTTCCGTGCGCCGTTCTGCTTCCGTGCTTTCGCCGTGGCCTGCTGGCCCGCTCTGGCCCGCTGTGGGCGTCGCGCTGTGCGCCGCGCTGCTCGCACTCGCCGCCTGCGACACCGGCTTCGAGGGCGACCTCGTCGACAACCAGCCGCCGGAGACGGCGCTCTCCGTCCGCTCCGACGACCTGCGCGGCCCGCTCACCTTCGAGGAAACGCTCACCGGCACGCCCGGCGACTCCATCTTCATCGGCGGCGACACGCTGATCGTCGGGGGCGACGGGACGGTGCTCTTCCGCGACACGCTCCGCCTGACCAGCACCGTCTCGCTCGCCTGGACCGGCACCGACCCCGACGGCTTCGTGGACGGATACGAGCTGCGCTTCTTCTCGGTCAACGCGCCGCTCGGCGACGAGGAAGGCTGGCGCTTCACCGAGCGCACCGACTCGCTTGTGCTGCTCCCGATCCCGTTCGGCCAGGCGCAGGCCGACGTCGCCTTGGAGGTCCGCTCCATCGACAACGAGGGCGTGCGCGACCCTACGCCCGCCCGCACCGTCTTCCCGATCCGCAACTCGGACCCCTCGATCCTGCTTAGCTCGAGCGACGTGCCCCCCGACACCACCTTCCCGCTGCTCTCCTTCGGCTGGACGGCCAACGACCCCGACGGCGAGGCCAACCTGGCCGCCATCGAGGTGAGCGTCAACGACAGCCTCACCTTCGTGCAGCTGCCGGCCGACGCGACGTTCGTGACGTTCGTGGCCACGAGCCAGACCGAGGGCACGACCGATGCGGAGATCTACCTCGGGCGCGGCTTCCAGCGCAGCGCGCTCGTGCTGCCCGGCCTCGTTGTCGGCGGCGACAACACCTTCTTTATCCGCTCCGTGGACGACGCCGGAGCCACCTCGGCCACCATCCGCTACCCGGAGCCCATCGACGACGGCGACGACACGACGCCGCCGGTCTTCCCGGCTGTGTTCGTCCAGCCGCGCACGAGCAACGTCCTGCTCGTCAACGACTACCGCTCGGCCAACCTGCCGACCACCAACGACGAGACCGTGATGGGCTTCCACCGCGCCGTGCTCCGCGATCGCCTCGGCCTCGGAGACGGCGGGAGCGCCTGGGACGAGTGGGACCTCTCCGAGACGATCCTCCGCTCCGACGCCACGGACTTCTCCGACGCCCTCCCGGCCCCCACTGACCCGACGCTGCGGCAGACGCTCGCCCAGTGGGACTACATCTACTGGGTCACCAACGCCGCCACCAACGCGCCCATCGGCAACAACCTCCCGCCAGCGGCCTCGGTGCTCGACCTCTTCTTCAGCCAGGGCGGCAAGCTCTTCGTGCAGACGCCGGTGACGCAGCCCCTCGCGGCCGACGAGACGCTCAACGACGGCAACGCGGCCATCAACGTGCTGCCGCTCGAGGGCCTCGTTACGGGCACCACGCTGCGCGTCCGACGCGACCCGCTCACCGTGCGCGACAACGTGCCCGGCCTGGGCCGCGCGCTCCCGCCGCTGGAGGTGACGCGCACGCTCACCAACACCGTCCCGTTCGTGGTCGGCGGCAGCGACGTGCCGCTCTACGACACGCCCTTCTTCGCGCCGGGCGGCGGCACCTTCGACGGGCCGTTCACCTCCGTGTCGATGAGCCAGGACGCCCGGGTGGCGCTCTTCGGCCTGGAGGTCGTCTCCACGAGCACCGGCGTTCCCGTCCTCGCCCCGCCCGACGCAGGCGACGGCGACGACCCGCTCACCTACTGCACCGTCGAGGACTTCACCAGCGCCGCCGAGCCCGAGACGCTCTGCGACGCGGTCAACCTCATCCTCGACGGCCTCGACTTTCCTCGCTAAGGACGCCTCGTTCTCTCGCCTGCCACCACCAACCCTCGTCGCTCCGTGCGTGCCTCCTCTGCTCTGTATTGCGTATTGCGTGTTGCGTGTTGGGGCAGCCGAACACGCAACACGCAACACGTAACACAGACCTCGATGCTTCGGGTGTTCTCGGCGCTGGCTCTATTCAGCCTGCTCAGCGTCTCTTCCACGGCCTTTGCCCAGGGCCGCATCGCTGGGACGGTGACCGACGCCGACACCGGCGACACGCTGCCGGGCGTCAACGTCTTCATCCTCGGCACCCAGTTCGGCTCCGCGACCGACATCGACGGCAACTACACGATCCCGAGCATCCGCGCGGGCGAGTACACCATCCAGGTGAGCCTCGTCGGCTACGAGACGAAGCAGTTCACCGGCATCCGCGTCGCCAACGGCGAGACAACGCGGCTCGACATCGAGATCGGCGAGGCGGTGCTCTCGACGGAGAACGAGGTGGTGATCGTGGGCGACGCGCCGCTGGTGGACGTGGAGGAGTCGGCGAGCACGTTCACGATCTCGCGCGACCAGATGGAGGCGGCCCCGGTGCGCGAGGTCACGGAGGTTGTCGCGAGCCAGGCGGGCGTCGTGAGCGACCCGACGGGGCTCTACATCCGCGGCGGACGCGCCGACGAGACCGCGTTCCTCATCGACGGCGTCTCGGCGAAGGATCCGCTCGCGGGCACCGGCTTCGGCCTCGACCTCGGCACGAACGCCTTCTCGGAAGTCGAAGTCACGACGGGCGGCGTCGGGGCCGACGTGGGCGACGTCACCTCGGGCGTGGTGGCCGTCTCCCTCCAGGAGGGTACCGACGTCTTCAGCGGCTCGATCACCCACAAGCGCGACAACTTCGGCTTCAACCAGGACTGGGAGAGCACCTACATGGAGGACACCTACGAGGTGGCCCTCTCCGGCCCGATCCTCCGCGAGCGGCTCCGCTTCTTCGTGAGCGCCCAGGCGCAGGTCTCCGACGAGTTCTACCGCTTCACCTCCGACCCCAGCCAGGTCAACAACAGCATCGTCGAGGGCGACTTCTGGACACCGCGCACCGACAACCGCTGGAACGGCGTCGCCAAGCTGACCTTCCTGCCCAGCCCCGGCATGAAGCTCACCGGTAGCTACTCGCGCTCGCTGACGGTCAACCAAAACCAGAACATGCTCCGCGTGACCGGCAACGACGCCACCGTCGCGCCGGGCTTCCAGTACGCCTTCTCGCTCCAGCCCGACCTCGCCAACACCTACGCCCACGACAGCAACCTCTCCACGCTGCGCTGGACGCACGTGCTTGGCACGCAGTCGTACTACGAGATGCAGGTCGCCCGCCTCTTCACCCGCCTCCGCGCCGACGCCAACGGGCAGCGCTGGCGCCCCGAAAACGTCTCCACCGAGCTCGACCCCGAGAGCATCGTCGACTTCCCGGCGGAATACTTCCCCCGCGATCTCGACCCCAACGACGTGCCGCCCGGCACGCCCGTCTTCGTGCTCCCCGGCCCGGGGCTCATCAACAACGGCGGCATCGCCACGCGCTGGCACGACCACTTCGCCGAGGAGTGGACCGTCAAGGGCGCGTTCTCGCGCTTCACCGCCAACCGGGGCTACCAGATCACGACTGGCTTCGAGGTGAAGCTCAACGACTACCAGTGGATCGACATCATCCGCCCGTGGATCGGCGCGCCGATCGTGCTGGGCGACGGCACCGAGACGGCGACCAACCGATTGGGCGAGTCGAGCGACGTGTGGCGCGTGAAGCCCCGGCAGACAGCGTTCTACGCCGAGAACCAGTTCCGCTACCGCGGCCTCATCGCCAACGTGGGCCTGCGTTGGGAGTTCTGGGCCCCCGGCGGCTTCGTGGACGACCTCGTGGACGACGCCATCGACTTCTACGACGCCGAGGCAGCGGGCGAGGACGTCTCCGAGCGCATCCGCGTGCCCATCCTGGAGCAGGTCGCCCGCGACTACCTGGAGGAGACCTACAGCGTCTTCGGCGCGCGCTGGAAGACCCGCCTCCTCCCGAAGGTGCGCGTGAGCTTCCCCGTCCGCGAGAACCAGGTGCTGTTCTTCAACTACGGCCGCTCGACGCGCCTGCCGCACCCGACCTTCCTCTACGCGGGCCTCAACCCGTTCTACCAGGACCGCTCGTTCTTCGCCGACCTCGGTAACCCCAACCTCAACCCCGAGGTGGACATCTCCTACGAGCTCGGCGTCCGCAACCAGATCACCTCCAACGACGCGCTCACGGTGACGGCGTTCTGGCGCGACAAGTACGACTTCATCACCGTCCAGAACGCCGCCATCCCCGACCAGACGGGCCGCGAGACGACGCGCGCGCTGCGCATCAACGGCGACTTCGCCCGCGTGCGCGGCCTGGAGGCGAGCTACACCAAGCGCATCGGCCGCCGCTTCACCGGCCAGGTCAACGCCGCCTACAGCACCGCAACAGGCCTCTCGTCTACCAATAACGACGCGCTCCAGCAGTTCCTCCAGCAGGGCAACATCGACAACACGGAGGAGACGCCGCTCGCCTGGGACCGCCCCTTCGACGTCAAGGGCAGCGTCACCTACCGCTACGACGAGGCGCGGCCGCTCTTCGGCGTCCCGGGCCTCAACCGCTTCCGGGCCTACGTCGCCTCCACGTTCCGGAGCGGCCAGCGCTACACCCCCGTCGAGTTCATCGGCTATGAGGTCAACCCGTTCACCGGCACCCGCTGTGCCCCTGATCAGGAGCGCACCGCAGAGTGCTGGCGCCCGATCTATGAGCGCAGCGCCGACCCGGCCGACCGCTTCAGCGAGATCGGCGCGCCGTGGTGGTGGTTCGATCTGACGGTCGAGCGCCGCGTCGCCATCGCGGGGCAGGACCTCCGCATTACGCTGGAGGTGACCAACCTCTTCAACCAGAACAACGGCATCGTGGTCAACCCGGTCACGGGCGAGGCCTACCCCGACATCGACCCGGCCGAGATCGCGGCCAACCCGGAGCGCTACCGCACCAACCGCGACTTCGACGTGGTCAACTCGCTCCGCGACCCGCGCTTCGAGGACCCGCAGTCGGGCGGCCTGCCGCCGTTCAACCCCGCGCGCTACCTCCCGCAGCGCCACATCACCCTCGGCTTCGCCTACCAGTTCTAGAGGTATGCACGTGTGGACGTATGAACGTATGCGGGTGGCTCCAGCCGCCACATCACGCCGAGGCGAGCCCCTGAGCACGTCTACGAGCGCGCCTAGCGTCCGCGAGGTTGCCCCCTCACGTGTGCCTGACCACCGCCCACCCCTTGCCCCTGTGCACGTTCACACCCTCACACGGTCACACCTCCACACCGTGCTCTTCCTCCTGAGCTTGGTGCTCGCCTCGGTCGCCGCGCCGGCCGCCTCGGCGCAGAGTCCGCTGCCGAGCTACGGCGAGGACCGCCGCGGCACGGCCGGCTTCCAGTTCCTCAAGGTGGCCGTGGACCCGCGCACGGCGGCGCTCGGCGAGAGCGTGGTGTCGCACGCCAACGACGTGACGGCGCTGCTGCACAACCCGGCGCTCATCGCCCGCGCGGGCCGCATCGAGGGCGCGGTCACGTTCACCAACTACTACGTCGACACGCAGCTCTACTGGGCGGGCGGGATCACACGCGTGGGGCCGTTCACGCTCGGCCTCTCCGTGCAGGCGTTCGACTCCGGCGAGATGATCGAGACGACGGAGATCTCCGGCCCAGAAGGCACCGGCCGGACGTTCCGCCTCCTCGACCTCGGCGTCGGCCTCACGGTCTCCCAGGCGCTCACCGACCTCTTCAGCTACGGCGTCACGCTGAAGTACGCCCGCGAGAGCGTGCTCGACATTGCGACGCAGACGGCGCTCCTAGACCTCGGCGTGGCCTACGCCGTCGGCGAAACGGGCGTCCGCCTCGGCGTGGCGATCCGCAACTTCGGCCTCGACGGGACTCCCTCGGGCGCGGTGAGCTACCTCGACCTGCAGGACGGCGAGCCCGTCACCGTCACCGGCGACGACTTCGCCAGCATCACGCCGCCGACGACGTTCCTTCTCGGCGTGAGCTACGACCTGCTGCGCGGCCTGAGCGCGCTCGGCCTCACCACGCCCGCCGGCCCCCAGCACGACTTCCGCGTCTCGGGCCAGCTCACCAACCCCAACGACGACACCGAGCGCTTCAACCTCGGGCTGGAGTACACCTGGAACCGCATCCTCACGCTGCGCGGCGGCTACCAACTCGGCGTCGAGGAGGCGACGCTGCCCAGCTTCGGTCTCGGCGTGCGCGCCCCCGGCTATGACGGCGTCCGCCTCGACTATGGCTTCAACCGCCTCGACCGCCTCGGCGCCGTCCACCGCGTCGGCTTCCTCGTCAGCTTCGACTGAACTCGATTCTCCCACCTTGTCATGCTGAACTCGATTCAGCATCTCTACGGACTGGCTGAGATCCTGAATCAACTTCAGGATGACAGAAAAGCAAGTTCTCGCTAACCGTGCGCTTCACTCTCTTCCGAATTCCTGCGAGCGTCCTGCTGGCGGCGTGCCTCGTCCTCTCCGGCTGTGACGCGGTCTTCGGCTCGAAGGACGACCTCATCACCGACGAGATCCTCGAAGAGGGCCTGACCGACCCCACGCTCGTGGACGACGTCGGCTACGTCCCGCTCGCGCCCTTCTTCACGCAGGGCGTCATGGGCGACTTCGACCGCCCCGTGGACGTCTACGTCGGCTACGACGAGCTGCTCTACGTGGCCGACGCGCGCGGCGTCCACGTGCTCGACCTCGCCGGACGCCCCCAGTTTCTCCTCGACCAGATCAACGGGCAGCCGCTGCGCGACATCACCGCGATCACGCAGGGGCGCGACCTCGACCTCTTCATCGCTGCCCGGCGCGACACCACCGTCGCGGGGGCCAACTGCCCCTCGGGCTCCGACCCCGAGGCGTGCGACCTCCCCGTCGTCTACCGCATCGGCGGCCTCACCACCGGCACGCCCATCGTGCGCGACGTGCTCTGGCACCCCTTCGACGACGACAGCCGCGCGCTCTCCGGCCAGTTCGACGAGCCCGACACCTACGACCGCGAGGACGGCGGCACCGTCGTGGCAACCTTCTCGGACGAGGACGCGAGCTTCACTGGCGTGACCGTCCTCGCCGACGGCACCTTCTACGTGACGCGGCGCGGCCCCGTCAACACGCTCACGCGCAACGGCACTGGCGACGGGCGGCCTACCACGGCGTTCAGCCCGTTCAACGCGCTGCTGATCTACACGCCCGAGGGCGAGTACGTCCAGTTCATCTTCTCGCTCTCGCCGAGCCAGCCGGGGCTGCGGAGCGCGTTCTACCCGTCGGACGTGCTCTCCTTCATCGGCCCCCCCCAAGAGCTCGACACGCAACTCGACCGCAACTTCGTCATCGCGCAGGCCCCGGTGGAGGCCGAGGGGGCCCCCAGCCAGCCGCTCCGCTACGGCGTCGTCTCGATCCTGGTGGTGGAGACGTCGGACGGCATCGAGTACCGCGTGGACACGGAGCGCTTCGCGGCGGGGGCCGACCCGAGCGGACCCGGCGGCCTCTACGACGACTTCCAGTTCGGCGCGCCGACAAGCCTTGCCTTCGCCGCCGACGCCACGCGCTACCTCTTCGTGCTCGACGCCGTGCAGGACAGCCTCTTCGTCTTCAACGCCAACGGCGTCGAGGGCGTGGCCCCGCCGCCCGGCGCGACCGACCTCACGCCCGTGCGCGTCTCGTTTGGCGGCTCCGGCGGCGGCGCGCTCCAGTTCGACGGCCCTAGCGGCGTGGCCTACTTCGACCGCATCGTGTACGTCGCCGACACCGGCAACGGCCGCATCAGCCGCTTCCGGCTCAACACGGACTTCGAGTAGAGCGCGACGGGCGGCGCATGCTTGGTCCGTGGTTGCTCTGGGTCGCAGTGACATTCAGACCGGTCGGCGCTCACGGCTTCGATGCCGCCCCCGCTTCGTTCGGCTCGTCGTCCGATCCTCCAGGGGTACGCCTCACATCCACCTTCCAAGCATGAACGCGCTGCAGCGTGACCCCTCAACCTGTTGACGATCACTACTCCCTAGCAGACCGCAGCGGTGAGCGGCCTCGTCACCGGCTCAGCCACCAGAAGCAGGCGAGCTGGCCGACCGTGGCGACGCCCTTCCCGGCGGCGATGCCCCAGATCGCGCCGAGCACGCCGAGCGACGGAATCAGCGCGATGGCCACAGCGAAGGCTGCGACGAGGCTCACGAGGCTGACGTAGAACCCCACGTTAGGCCGCTCGATAGCCCACAGCCCAGCATCAGCGGGCATGCCGATGGCTTCCACGACGGTCGCCACCGCATAGACGACCACGGCTGCTTGCTGGCCGCCGAACTCCTCTCCGAAAAAGAGGGCGATCACCCACTCGCTGCCGAGCGCGAGCGCGAGCGCTACCGCTCCGGTCACGAGGCCCATCAGCCCTGCCGTCCGCGCGACCATCCGCCGTACGGCTCCCACCCCGTCTTCGGCATAGGCCGCCGCAATGCTGGGGGTGAGCACGTTCGCCAGTGCCGTGATCATCGGGAAGATCAGCCCGACGACCTTCATCGCGGCATCCATGAAGCCCACCGCGGCCGTGCCTGCGAAGGCGGCGAGCAGCCACGGGATGCCGAACTCGCGTCCGTTGACCGAGAGCCGCCCGGCCGCCACCCAGCGCCCGAATCGCCAGTTCCTGCGCAGGTCGGCACCGGCTGCGTCGCGCTCCACGCGCCACCGAAAGCCTCCCCCTGGAGGCCGGCGGCGACGAAACGCCAGCCATAGTGGAATCAGGCACGCCGCGCCGTAGAGCGCATAGACGTCCCACACCGTCACGGTGCCCGTGGCTGCGAGCACGCCCAGGCCGCCCAGCAGCACGATCATCAGCAGTATGTCCATCCCCAGCGCCACATGGACACGGTGGTGGGCGAAGGCCACGCGCCGTCCGAGGTCCATCAGCAGTCGCAAGGGGAGCATGCCTGCGAGCGCAAAGAGCACGCCGCCGAGCCCCGCCTCGCCAAAGCCAACCCAGGCGAGGGCCCCACCCACGGCCACGAGCGAGGCCATCGCGAGGCCAAGGCCGCCAACCTGCAGGAGTCCGCTCCCGAGATACGAGCGCCGTGCCTTCGCGCCGAGACGTTGGCTGTAGACGGTGTAGGGCAACGCAACGAGCGTCTCCGCGAGCGCTTCGGCGAGCAGCAGGATCGTGAACGCTAGCGCGTAGAGCCCGAGCGCATCAGCCCCGGCAGCCCGCGCCACGATGATGCTGACGAGCAGACGCCCAGCGCTCACGAGCGCTTGGTCTGCCATGGAGAGGCTGCTCTTGCCCAGCGGGCTCATCAGGAAGCGCCCCACCCTCCAACGCAGGCGCCGCTGCCACGACAACGAGGAAGCCTCGGCGTCGGGCGCGTCAGGAGACTGGGCAGAGGTGAAGAGCACAGAGCGCGGGCGAAGAAGACGAAAGGAGGCGTAGGGAGACGAGGCGGTGCGAACGGCAAAGATCAGGCCGCAGCGTCCCCCCGCAAACGCATGGTACATGCCCACGCCAAAACCGCCGCACTGCGACGCTGAGGCACGGCACCACTCACCCCATCCGTTCCATCAGGCGAGGGGCCCAGCCATACCACCCGCTCAGCTTCGCGTCGAGCGTGACGGGCGTGTCCCAGGCGTAGGCGTTGAAGCGGCCCCAGGCATACGGGTCGCTGTCGGTCGTGACGAGGCTGCTGTCGGTCGTGAGGGCGCAGGCCACGCCGAGCCCCCGCGCGCGCTCGGTGAGCGCGCCGCCCGCGAAGCCGAACGCGGTCCGCCCGTACGGAAACGCGAACGTCGGCGCGGTGATGCCGAGGTGGGCGTCGAGCCAGCGGAGGTTCTCGGCGAGGTCGGCTTCAAAGGTGTCGGGTCGGTCGATGAAGACGGCGTGGCTGTGCGTGTGCGCGCCGACCTCGAAGAGCGGGTCGGCCACGAGCGTTTCGAGGCCGGCCCGGGTCACGGGGCGATAGGCACGCGGCGGCAACACCGCCCGGTGCTCATGTGCCCACGCATCGAAAGGGAACGGCTCGGTGTGGTCCACAAACGCCGTGCTGACAAACATCGTCGCGGGAATGCCGAGGCGGCGCAGGACTGGCACCGCCGCCTCCACAACGTTCTGATAGATGTCGTCGAACGTGACCACGACGACGCGGTCGGGGGTGCGCCCGTCAGCGTGAGCCGCGAGGAGGTCGCGTAGGGCGAGGAAGCGGTAGCCGAGCCGCTGGAGCCCGGTGAGTTGCCGCTCGAACACGTCCGGTGGCACGTTGAGCGTGCGGTCGTCCGGGGTGTCGTCCACGCTGGCAGCGATGCGGTGGTAGATCAGCAGGCCCGCGCCTGGGGTGCAGCGCCCGAGCACACCGCGCAGGCCCGCGGCAACCAGCCCGGCGGTTTGCTTGACGGTCTCCTTCAGCATCCTTCTGATCTCCTCAGAGACCTACGCGCATCTTGAGCGCCTCTGGAAGCACCTCGCGGAACGTGCCCTGCTTGCCCGTGATCTCCGCGTAGATCTCGTACATCACCTCGCCGTTGCGATCCCAGAAGTAGTGTTTCGCGCGCTCGACAGCGCCGACGCTGAGGCGGTCATAGCGCTCAGGGGTAGCGACGATGCTACGCACCGCCTCTGCAATGCCGCGCGCTGTTTCCTCGGGCCAGGTCACGGGCACCTTCACGCCGCAGTCCCCAGTCACCATGTCACGCCCCCCCTGGTGGTCCAGCGCGACCACGGGCAGTCCGTTGGCGAAGGCCTCGAGGACGACGTTGCCGGAGGTGTCGCGGAGACTGGAGAACACGAAGAGGTCGGCGTCGGCGTAGGAGTCGAGCGCGTCGGCGTAGGGGAGGAAGCCCCTGAAGTCGCAGTGGGGGAGGTCCTCGAAGCTGTCCGCATCGGGACCGTTGCCGATGACGGTGAGCTCGTAGGAGCCTGGGCCGTCGATCAGGTGCTCGAAGGCACGGCGCATGAGCGTGGTGCCTTTGCGGCGCACGCAGTGACCGACCCACAAGACGCGAATGGGACCGGGGCGCCGCTCGACCCACTGCTTGGGCGTTCCGACGCAGCGTACGCCCGTCTCCAGCAGCAGCTTGGGGGTGCCCTGCGCCAGCGCTGCGAGGTCGCGCTGGTTGGTCGAGTTGGCGGCGAGAATCATAGCCGCCCTGTTGGCCGCCTTCCGGACGCGCGGGCTGAGCCGTAGCTGAAGGCGGTTGACGATGTTGCGGATGACCTCGGCCGCGGCGTCCCTCGTCTTGATGATGTGGAGGAAGCGCCAGGGGAAGTTCTGCGTGCCGCCGACCGGTCCCCAGACAAAGGGGACCCCGTCAAGCTGCCAGCCATAGCCGGGCTCGCGAAAGCCGACCATGTTGACATGGTGCACGAGGTCGAACTGGACCTCGTTGTGCAGAGAGCGGGCCCGGTCCGCAGCCCGGCGGTTCCAGGCACGGAAGATACTGCTGTTGAAAAGGGGGTGCGTCCTGTGGTCCCACTCGCGGTCGGTGAGCGGCTCGAAGTGCCAGTGGACCCCAGGCAGCGGGCCGTGCTCGGCTTCGAAGCGGCGGATGTCGTCCTCGAACTCGCGCTGCTCGGTGATGACCCACACGTCGCAGTAGTGGGCGGCCTCGATCACCCGGTTCCAGCCGACCTTGGGCTCGGAGCCGTGGAACGGGCTGCACGCGTAGGCGAGCAGCAGCACGCGCGGGCGCGGCGGCGCGGCGGCGCTCAGGCCGGTAGGCGTGTCCGAAAGCGTGCCCGGACGAGGCATGGGCAGGGCGGAGGGCGCGTTCACGAGCGAGGAGGGAAGCACGGCGGGAGCGCGGTAGCAAGCAGGGCAAGGTCGTGCGGACGCTGCTCTCAAACAAGCTCTGTGCCGTTCTAGGTCAAACGCTGTCGATCTTACGTCGTGGGTACGGTATGTGGCCGCGGGTGCCGTGCGCGCGGAATTTCGTGAAACGATATGGTGCCAGGGGAGGTTGACGGGCCGCTCTGACCTGGCCGGCTCCTGTCGGGACCGGTCGTTTCTCTCGCACGCCGCGCAGTCGCGCGCCTCCATGCTGGCATCGCTTCTGACGGCTCCGCCGCTTCTCGTGGGTACCCTGGCACCCCCTCTAGCGGCAGGGCCCCCGCACATCGAGGTCGGGTGGCTCGTCTGGACGGGCTTCAACGCGCTCGTCGTCGGCCTGCTGCTGCTCGATCTGCTCGGGTTCAACCGCACCGCCCACAAGATCGAGCTGCGCGAGGCGGCGGTGCTCTCGGCGTTCTTCGTGGCCGTGGCGCTCGCGCTCAACGCCGTGCTCTGGATCGCCTACGGCGCTGACGTCGGGCTGACGTTTCTGACGGCCTACGTCGTCGAGAAGTCGCTCTCGGTGGACAACCTGTTTGTGATCGCGGTGCTGTTCCGCTACTTCCAGGTGCCGCCGCAGTACCAGCACCGCGTGCTCTTCTGGGGCATCTTCGGGGCCATCGTGATGCGCGGCGCGATGATCCTGGTGGGCGTGCACCTCGTCGCGCAGTTCCACTGGATTCTCTACGTCTTCGGGGCCTTCCTCGTGCTCACGGGCCTCAAGATGCTGCGCGGCGAGGACGAGGACGCCGACCCCTCGGACAACCGGATCCTCCAGGCGCTTCGCCGTGTGCTGCCGCTCACGAAGACCTACTACGGGGAGCGCTTCGTCCTCCGGCGCTTCGGCCGCACGCTCGTGACGCCGCTCTTCCTCGTCCTCGTGATGATCGAGCTCACGGACGTGGTCTTCGCCTTCGACTCGATCCCGGCCATCCTCGGCATCACCACGGACCCGTTTCTGGCCTACTCCTCGAACATCATGGCCGTGCTCGGTCTGCGCGCGCTCTACTTCCTGCTCGCAGGCGTGATCGAGCAGGTGCGCTACCTCCACATCGGCCTGAGTCTCACCCTGGTGTTCATCGGCGCGAAGATGCTCGCCATCGACGTCGTCCATGTGCCAACGCTGGTGTCGCTCGGGGTGATCGTGACGCTCATCGGCGGGAGCGCAGTGGTCTCGGTGTGGGCCAGCTATCGCGAGGCGCAGGGCAAGCACGCCGACAAGACGGCAGAACGCAGCACCGAGGGAGCAGTTGACGATGATGCAGTTGACGATGAAGCGCCGACGGCCGAACCTAAGTCAGAGGATTCGGCCGTGCTGACGGCGTCACGCTAAGACGTAATTCGGGTCGGACGGGAGTTGGAATCGGGCGAGCGGTGGACCTTTTCGGAAGGGCTTTCGGTTTAGCTCGCTCCCATCTATTCGCCCATAGTCATTCGATTCTACCGCTCATGAGAACCGTTCTTTCCGCCGAGCAGCGCGATGCCTTCTTGCGTGAACTCCGCGAGCGCACCACGTCGCCGGGTTTCCATTTTCTCTCGGCCGACCATCTCCAGGAGCTCAACGAGCTCGCCTCGAACGGTGCCCCCGTGCTGAGTCTCTACATGACGCTCGGTCCAGAGGCACGCACCGGCGACGCCTGGCGCATCACCTTCAAAGACCTCAGCCGCCAAGCCCTGGCCCTCGCCGATGACCAGGGCAGCGACCGCGCCGCGGTGCAGGCCGAACTCGACCGCATCGAGGCGGCGCTGGAGAACGGGCTGCCCCGTACCGGGCGCGGCCTTGCCTTCTTCGCCTGCGACGGCATCGGCCTCTTCCGCCAGGTCGGCACCGCCCTCGACCTCCCCACGGCCGTGCACCTCAACAGCCGCCCGTATGTGCGCCCGCTCGCCCGCCTGCGCGACGAGCACGACCGCTTTGCCATCGTGCTGATCTCGTTTGCCAAGACGCGGTTCTTCTTCGCACAGATCGGCCTCGTCGAGGAAGTGCTCACCCTCGACGGCAAAGAAGTCGAGACGTGGGACTATGCCTCGAAGGACCAGCGACAGGACCGCCGCGAGGCGCTCAAGGGCGACCACGCCAAGCGCTCCGCCCACGCGCTGGAACTGATGGTGAAGCACCTAGGCGTCCGCCACACGATCTACAGCGCGCCCGCCGACATGGAGGCCCCGTTCCTCGACGCGCTCGACCAGGCAACGCGCCAGACGATCGCGGCAGCGTTCGCGTGTGACACCAACGCGACGAGCGCCGAGGTGGCCGAGCGGGCCGCTCCGGTGCAGGAGGCCGTGGAGGCGCGCGAGGAGACCGAGACCGTCGCGCACATCCGCGAGCAGCTCACCAACCGCGCGGTCACGGGCCTCGACGAGACCCTCCAGATGCTTAACCAGCAGCGCGTGATGACCCTCGTGGTGGACGACGCCTTCCGCCAGCCGGGGGGGCGCGGCGTCGAGACGGGCATGCTCACCACGCTCACCGAGGGCGACCACCCGATGACGGGCGAGGCCATCGCGCTGGAGTCAGACCTCGTGGAGGTCATGCTCGAACGCGCGCTCGAACAGGGGGCCTCGCTCGAACTCGTCCGTTCCGACGACGCCCGCACGGCGCTAGAGCCGCACGGCCCCGTCGCAGCGCTCCTGCGGTTCTAGCCCCCACCGATCCACACAAGAGAACGGGGTCGGTAGGCAATGCTACCGACCCCGTTCCTCGTTCGTAGGCCAAGGTCTCAGAACAGCAGGCCGACGCGGAGGCTGAACAGGTTGATCTGGTAGGACTCGACCGTGACCTCCGGAAAAGGCCCGGCGGGCCCGTCCGGGTCGATGCGGGCCTCGTCGGTGAAGCCCGACACGTCGGCGACGTAGCGGATCTCGCCGAACACCTTCGAGCGCGAGCCGAGCGGGAAGAGCACGCCGCCTGCGAGGCTGAACGCCACGGCGGTACCGAGGACGGCCTCCTCGATGTCCGCGCCCTGGTCGCCGAGGGGGATGCGCAGTTCGGGGCCGATGGCAATGTAGGGCTCCGTGCGCGGTGCCTCGAAGCGGTAGTGCAGCTCGATGGGCAGCGCGAGAAACGTCACGTCGAAGCCGCTCGCAAGCGTGTCGCCGATGACGACGGCGAGGCTCGGCTGGCGCGGGTCGGGCTGGATCTCGGTCTGGAGCGGCACCGCCGCGATCGTGCCCGCCGAGACGTAGGTTGCTCCCACGCGCAGGGCGATGGGCGCATCGCCGACGTCCACGAACAGCCCAAGGTGCGCGCCCGCCGACCCGTCGATCTCGGCTCCGGCCGTTGCATCGAACGCGCTGGCGTTGACGCCGCCGACGATGCCGACGCGGAACTGGGCCGCCGCCGCCGGAACGAGCAGCGCGGAGACGAGCAGCAGGCCAAGCAGCCGGGCGCAGCACGCACGGCTGCGATGAAGAGACGAAGGCATGGAACGGAGCACAGTCGGGACAGACGGGAAGGCCGACGGCCTGATGGGCCGCGGTCTCGTCGGCAGCGGCCTAGAGGCCGAGGCCGACGCGGAGCATCACCACGTTCACCTTCACCGTCTCGTCGCCTTCGGAAACGCCTGAGAGGTCAAAGGCATAGCGCAGCTCGCCGAACACCTTGGGACCAATGACCGCGCCAAACTGCGCGCCGACGCCAATGTTGATCGCCGTCGTGAACGAGCGCGCGTCCTCGTTGCCGAACGCGGCGCTGGCCAGGTCGCCCGTGGCAATGCGGAATTCCGGCCCAGCGAGGAGGTACGGCTTGATGAGCGGCGTCGGGAGCGGTTTGTAGATCAGGTCGATGGGAATGAGGACGTAGCTGACGCCGATGTCTTCGATGCCGGGCGTCTCGAACTCGATGTCGCCGACGCGCTGGTAGAGAATGCTCGGGCGCACGGCGAAGCTGGCGACGCCGACCTGCGCGTAGACCCCGATGTGGTAGCCGGTCGACGCGCCGATGTCGAGCGAGCTGGCGTCGGAGAGCGAGCCGAAGTTGAGGCCGCCCGCGATGCCAAACTGCGGGATAATCTGGGCGGAGGCGGTGGCCGTAGTCGCCACGAGGGCGGCGGCGAGCAAGAGCGAACGGAGCATCGTCATGAGAGGGAGGAAACCAGGTGGACGGATGAAAAAGTCGGGGTCGACGGTCGGGAGCGCCGCGCGGTCGGTCAGGCTATGGGCGGCCAGCCGGTCGGCGTTCAGGCGGTCAGCGGGGTCGGTTCAAGCAGGACGTGGTAGAGCGCGCCGACGGTGGGCATCGGCTCGCCGGTGAGGGTGCGGGCCGTGTAGCCGAGGGGCTGCACGGTGGCCGCGAGGAACGCCTCGAAGTTAGCGACTCGATAGTGCACCTCACAGAGCACCACGGGCCGGTGCCGGGCGAGCACGTCGAGCATGCCGCGTATCACGCGCTCCTCGTTGCCCTCCACGTCGATTTTCACAAAGGTAGGCGGGCGAACCGCGGCCTGTGCGGCGAAGGCGTTGAGGCTGATGAGGCGGACTGGGAGGGTGCCGGTGGGTGCGCGGGGCCCCGGCACGTCGTCGAGGCGAAAGGTGACCGGGCTCTCGGTGGCGGCGAGGGTGCCTGTGCCCGGCGCGTCGCTCACGGCAGCCTGCTCGACTTCCACCCAGGCGAAGTCGTTGTGGTCGGCGTTGCGGCGGATGCGGTCGGCGGACTCCCCGAACGGCTCGAACGCGTAGACGCGCCCCGTCGGGCCGACCAGCCGCGCGGCGATCACGGCGAAGAAGCCCACGTTGGCTCCGACATCGTAGACCACGTCGCCCGCCCGCACGTGCTCGGCGAAGACGGCCTGCACCTCTGGCTCGGTCGTCCCGAGGCGATAGCCGGCCACGGCCACGCCGGGCTCGAAGCGCAGCCCCGCGCCCACGCCGCGCTGGATGACGCCGACCTGGCCGGCGAGGCGGCGCGCGCCCCACTGCAGCAGGGGCCGAACCAACGGGACTCGGTACTGCGCGCGCCCGAGGAAGCGGAGCCAGGAGGCCGGAAGGCGGCGAGCGAGACGGTCGAGCATGGCAGGGCGAAGGCGAAGCGCCTGCAAAGGTACCGTTCGCTCAGCCTCGCAACCTCCCCCGGTACGCGACGTTGGGAGGAGCAGCCTTTCCCCCGCCCAAGCCTGTCACTGCCATGTCTGCGTCCGCGCCGCTCAACATCGGGATCACGTGCTATCCCACCTACGGCGGCTCCGGCGTCGTGGCAACCGAGCTGGGCAAGGCGCTCGCGGCGCGCGGCCACCAGGTCCACTTCATCGCCTACGACCTCCCGCTGCGCCTCGCGCACGTCACGGAGAACCTGTTCTACCACGAGGTCCGGGTCAACTCGTACCCGCTCTTCGAGTACCCGCCCTACGCGCTCTCGCTCACGAGCAAGATGGTTGACGTCGTCCGCCACGAGGGCCTCGACCTGCTGCACGTCCATTACGCGATCCCGCACGCGACGAGCGCCGTCCTCGCGCGCTATATCCTCCAGCGCGAAGGCCTCCGCACGCCCATCGTCACCACGCTCCACGGCACCGACATCACGCTGGTCGGGCAGGACCCGTCGTACCTCCCCGTCGTGGACTACTCGCTCTCGGAGTCGGACGGCATCACGGCCGTCTCGGACTACCTCCGCCGCGAGACGCACGCCCACTTCTGCACCGCTCCCGAAGGCGAGGCGTGCCCTATCGAGGTGATTCCCAACTTCGTGGACACGGAGCGCTTCCAGCGGCTCCCGCGCGAGCACTTCAAGCAGGCCATCTGCCCCAACGGCGAGCGCCTGCTCGTCCACGTCTCCAACTTCCGCCCCGTGAAGCGCGCCACCGACGTGGTGAAGGTCTTCCACAAGCTCTACACCGAGGGCATCAACGGCGAGCAGCCAGGCGCGGTGAAGCTGCTCCTCGTGGGCGACGGTCCCGATCGCCCGGCGTGCGAACAACTCGCCCGTGACCTCGGCGTCTACTCCGAGGTTCGCTTCCTCGGCAAGCAGGAACCCGTAGAGGAGATCCTCTCCATCGCCGATGTCTTCCTGATCCCGTCGGGCAGCGAGACGTTCGGCCTCGCCGCCCTCGAAGCGATGGCCTGCGGCGTGCCGGTCGTGTCGTCCAACATCGGCGGGCTGCCGGAGCTGAACGTCCACGGCGAGACCGGCTTCCTCTGCGACCTCGGCGACGTGAAGGCGATGGCCGCCGCCACCCGCGAGATCCTCGCCAACGACGCGCTCTATGACGCGATGCGCGCCAACGCCCGCCGCCGCGCCGTGGACGAGTTCGAGGTCAGCCGCATCGTCCCGCGCTACGAGGCTTACTACGCCGCCGTCCGCGACCGCGTGATGGCCCGCTGGGAAGAGAAGACGTATGGACGTGTGGACGTGTGACGGTGTGGACGTGGGGTGCAGCACCCCCTGTTTTGGTTGACAGTCGCTGCGCTCCCGCATCAACCAAAACTGTCCCCCTCGATTTCGAGGGGGACAGTCCGAGGAGCGGAGATCCGCATGCGGATCGGAGACGACGCAGGACGGGGGGTGCTCAAGCCGCCACCGGCACGCCGTCCTTCGTTTCGGGGTA
>JBCDFF010000012.1:0-26282 GCA_039178415.1 Bacteroidota bacterium | reverse complement strand
TCGTCGAGCGAGGGACGTGCACATTCGTGACCAAAGCGGCGCACGCTGCTCAAGCTGGTGCGCAGGCTGTCGTGATCTACCAGGATGACCGGGTGCCTCCTGACGATGTGACCGTGACACTTATGGGCGGCGAATGTAGTCCAGAGGAGTGTTCAGCACCGGCAGCGTTTGTCTCAAGGGCGACGGCGCTGGAACTGATCGACCAAGGATTGCCAGCCGTCCGGGTGCTAGCCGACGACGACGTCCTGTGCGGTGGATGCAACTACCCGGCGGCGTGGATCGGAGAACTCGCGACAGAAACCGTGACGTTCAGCGTCTACAACGACGGGTACTTGGGGTCAAATCCAACGTGGCGTGAAGGATATGCTGGAGATCCCCCGGTAAACCCGATGCTGCCCGAGCGAAGTGAGACTGCTTGTACACCTGCCCCTGGTGGGCTGGGGTATAACTTCGTCGGCGGGCTGTGGCATGCCGAGGTGCTCATCGCACAGGGCGGTCGCGTGGTGTCTGCGCCGCCGGGTACCGAAAGCGAGGTCACGCGCGCATCAGGTGACGTGCGCATGCTTGCTCCGCCATTCGATGCGCCCTTTGAGCGGTTCGAACAGGGCGTTGAAGCGCCATTCCTCGCCGCTCAGACCCTTGGCCTTGACGTGACCATACGCGGCTACGCTCACCCCTCTGACGATTTTGTCGCCGTTCAAATCGCCGTCTCGAACCCAGCTGCTGCGGCGATGGGGGAGGTCTACGTTGGGGTTGGTGCCGTAGTTGACTCGTGGGTCGGTGCGACGCTGGAGTCTGGTCTGCTCTCTTGGCTCGTCCCAGGGGCAGCCATGGGCATCTTGGTGCCGGATGAGGACGAGGTTTCTGGATGGACGCTTAATCTTGCCGAGAACTCTGAGGCAGGGCTTCTCGAAGCGTTGTCCTCTCGCGGAGATGCGGCTGCTGACGTTGCTTCTGCCACCGTCCTCGGCACGGGTCCCTACACGCTCGCACCCGGTGGGACCCTAGCGGTCCCGTTCGTCTTCGTAGCGGGCGATGACCAGTCCGATCTGCTCGCGAACGCCGAACTTGCCCGCAGCCTGCTCGTGGTCGATGCCGAGGCGACCACGCCCGATGCCGCCTTCGCCCTCGATGCCGCCTTTCCCAATCCGTTCGCCTCGTCAACGGCGCTGCGCTTCGCGCTTCCGACCGCGCAGCGGGTACGCCTGTCCGTCTACGACGTGCTGGGTCGCGAAGTGCGGGTCCTCGCCGACGGTGTGCAGCCAGCGGGCGTGCGGACTGTCACGCTAGACGGGACAGGGCTGCCCAGCGGCTCCTACCTCGTGCGCCTCGACGCGGACGCGGGCATGTTCACCCGCATGGTGACGGTCCTGCGGTGACGCTCCAAGCGGTGACGCTCCAGGCGATGACGAGCCAGGCGGCGACGCTCCAAGCGATGCCGAGTCAGGCGGCGACGGGTACCGCGACCGGCGTCATGACGCGCAGGGGGGCTGGCCGGAACGAGAACAGCGGCAGGTGGGCCGGGAGCGTCTCGAAGGTGAGCCGCCGAAGCGCAGACGGGCGCATCACGTTGTAGGCATCGGCCGCGCGGTTGTAGGCGACCTCGGCGTCGCGGACGCGCTCGGGCGTCTCGGCGAGCGTATAGAGCAGCTTGACGACTTCCGCTTGCTGTGCCACAGGGAAGACGCGCAAATAGTCGGCGTACGCGCTCAGAGCGCGGCCGTACGCCTCGTCCGCCTTCGCCAGGTCGAGCACCAACTCGGGGCACTCGGGGCGCAGGAACGCGTCCAGGGCCGTCTGGGTGGCGAGGCCGCGGGCGTCCACGAAGGCCGTCATCACCGCGTCGTCATGATCGAGGTGGGTCTGCGTGGCGCGCAGGAGCTTGAGGCCGAGGTTGTAGCGCCGGTCCAACTCTGCTTCCAGCCTGAGGAAGGCGTGGAGCGCAGAGCGTCGTAGGGAAACCAGATAGGCCGCGAAAACGAGGGCACCGCCGACGGCCGCGGCGGTGGCGCAGAGGAGCAAGGTCATGAGCACGGAGGGGGTACGGCGGTCAAGGTGAGCGCCGTGCGTTCAAGCCTCGCTCCAAGCAGGAGCAGCGGGCTACAAACGAGAACGGTGTAATGTAGGCGTTCCGTCGGCTTGTGCCAAACACAAAAATCCTAGGGGAATGCCCCTCACTCCGCGGGAGAGCCTCCGTCTCGGTCCGCGCGCAGGACCGTATCCAGGTCCATCTCGGTCGCCACGAGCACGGCGCGCGCCTTCGAGCCCTCGAACGGCCCCACGATGCCCGCGTCCTCCAGCTGGTCCACCAGGCGGGCGGCGCGGGTGTAGCCGACGGACAGCTTGCGCTGCAGCAGCGACACGGAGCCTTGCTGGCTGCGGACGATGACCCGGGCCGCGTCCTCGAAGAGGTCGTCGCGGTCGGTCGCCCCGTCGCGTTGCTCCAGGGTGGGGCCGCTCTCTTCGGCCTCCATCGGCGGCAGGAAGTAGGGCCCAGCCCCTTCTTGCTCGGCGATGTGCCCCACCACCTCGCCCACCTCGTCCACGCTCACGAACGGGCCCTGGATGCGCGTCACGCGGCTGCCGTTCATGTAGAGCATGTCGCCGTTGCCGACGAGCTGCTGCGCGCCACCGCGGTCGAGGATCGTCCGGCTGTCGATGCGGGAGGCGACCTGGAAGGCGGCGCGGCTGGGGAAGTTGGCCTTGATGAGACCCGTGATCACGTCCACGCTCGGCCGCTGCGTGGCGATGACGAGGTGGATGCCCACGGCCCGCGCCATCTGGGCCAGCCGCGCAATCGGCGGCTCGACTTCCTTGCCGCTCGTCATCATGAGGTCGGCCAACTCGTCGATCACAACCACGATGTGGGGGAGGTGGCGGTGGCCCGTCTCGGCCTCCAGGAGCCCCGAGGCAACCTTTCTGTTGTAGTCCTGGATGCCGCGCACGCCCGCGTCGGCGAGGAGGTCGTAGCGCTGCTCCATCTCGCGCTCGCAGCTGCGCAGCACCGAGGCTGCCTTCAGGAAGTCGGTGATGATCGGCTCGTCGGCGTCCTCCGGCATCGCCAGGAAGTGGTCGAGGAGGTCGGCGTAGGTATTGAGCTCGATCTTTTTCGGGTCGACGAGGACGAACTTGAGGTCGGCCGGGTGGCACGCGTAGAGCAGCCCGACGATGAGGGTGTTGATGCCGACCGACTTGCCCGAGCCCGTAGCGCCCGCGACCAGCAGGTGCGGCATCTTGGCGAGGTCCTGGAGGAACACCTCGCCCTCGATCGTCTTGCCGAGCGCGACCGGGAGCGCCATCGAGCCTTGTGCGCTCGCGGCATCGCGGAAGCGAGCCGTGGCGAGCATCGAGCGGAGGCGCACCATCTCGCGGTGGCGGTTCGGAATCTCGACGCCGACGGCGCTCTTGCCCGGGATGGGCGCGATGATGCGGATGCCGGGCGCGGCCATCGCCATGGCGAGGTCGTCCTCCAGCGAGGTGATCTTGCTGATCTTGATGCCCGGCGCGGGCGTGAGCTCGTAGCGCGTGACCGTCGGCCCAACGACGGCCTCGATGGCGGTGATCTCGATTTTGTAGGTCTCCAGTTTGTCGAGCAGCACGCGCTTGTTCTCCTCGATCTCGGCCATGTCGACGCTCTGGCGTGGGTCGTGTGCCTCGAGCAGCTCGATGGAGGGGAAGTCGTAGGGGAGGTCGGCCGCGTTGACCGTGACGATCCGGGCGTCGAGGTCGGCGGCGGCCTCCTCGACGGGGCCGCGCACGCGCACCTCGGGCTCGGCAGACGCCGAGGCCTTCGACGCGGTGGGCGCAGCGGCACGGGTTGGTCGCGAGGGGGGCGGCGGTACGCTCTCCCGCGAGGGCGTGGGAGCCGGAGGCATGGCGAGCGCTGACGGCGGGGGCAGGTCGGGAGGCGTGGAGGCACGGACAGGGCCGGTCATCTGCTTAGCGCGCTCCGCCGCAGCGGCCTGCTTGGCAGCATCCGCAGCCCGTTTGCTTTGGGCTTGCGCCTCGTGCTCCTTCGTCTTGCGCTCGGCGTCCCGGACCTTGCGGCGCTCTTCGAGGATCGCAGCCCGCTCAGCCTTGCGCGTCCGCTGCCCGTCGCGGAAGCCGCTCCACCACGCCACGAGCCCGCGGCGCATCGCCCCGACGCCCTCCTCCACGCGGTCGAGCGTGCGCTGGATGTCCCGGTCGATGAGCAGCAGCGCCGTGACCAGGGCAGCCAGCACGAGCAGGATGAACGAGCCGACGCGCCCGAAGACCTGCTGCATCCATCCGGCAACACCCTGGCCGATGTCGCCGCTCCACCGCGCCAGGTCGGCGCTGGCCTGGAGGTCCACCCAGCCGATCAGGCACGCCACAATGACCGTCGCGACGAGGCTGAGCACGCTCACGAGGGGAAGGAAGAGGGCCTTCTTCTGCCGGAAGAACACGTAGCCCCATGCGAACACCACGCCGGTGAGGACGAGCGTCGGATAGCCCAGGAAGTTGGGAACCAGCGCGTAGGCAAGCGCAGCCCCGACGAGGCCGAGCGCGTTGGCGGCGCGGCTCGTGCGGGGGTCGAAGGCGTCGCGCCACGAGAAGTCGCGGGCGAGCAGGTCGTCGCTCGGCGTGTAGGTGAGGAGCGCCAACGCAACGAGCACCGCCAAGGTCATCAGGATGAGCCCGAGGATCTCCTGCTTGCGGTGGCTCGGCAAGGCACGGCCCGGCGTCTTGGACGCGGCCTTCTTGGTGGTGGTCTTCTTCGTAGAGCGACGTTTGGTCGTGCTCACGGCGGCAGCAGCGCGGATGGGCGGGGTGGTGCGCCGAAGATACGTGGACCCGAGGCTGCTGCCGAGGTCAGAAGAGCGTCGGGTTGCGAAGCTGCGCCTGCAGCGTCTCGATGAGGCGCCGGTTGGCCCGCGGGAACGCGTAGTCGCCGAGGGCGCTCACGGCCACCCACCGCAGCGGCTGGCCCTCGCGGCCCTCCGGCGTACCGCGCACGAGCTGGCAGCGAAAGGCGTACATCGTGATCTTAAAGTGCGAATACGCATGGTCAATGCGCGCCACCGGCTCCGTGACCTCGACGTCGATGCCGAGTTCTTCGCGCAACTCGCGCACGCACGTGGCTTCGAGGGCTTCGTCGGGCTCGCGCTTGCCGCCGGGAAATTCCCACAGTCCGCCCAGCATGGCGTCCTCGGGACGTTTCTGGATGAGCACGCGGCTCTGCTCGTCGTAGACGACGCCGACGGCGATGTCGTAGTGGGGCACGGGTTTCTTTTTGGTTGCGACGGGGTAGCGAGTGGGGTCGCCCTCGGCGAGCGAGGCACACACGTCGCGGAGCGTGCAGACCAGGCACCGCGGCGCGGCAGGCGTGCAGACCGTGGCGCCGAGTTCCATGACGGCCTCGTTGAACGCGCTGGGGTGATCAGCCGGAAGGAGCTCGTTGGCGAGCCGTCGGAGGGCCTTCGTGACGGGGCTGCGTTTCACGTCGTCGCCGAGGGCGAAGACGCGCGTGAGCACGCGGATCACGTTGCCGTCGAGGACGGCGAGGGGGACGCCGTAGGCGAGCGAGAGCACCGCAGCGGCGGTGTAGGGGCCAATGCCGGGCAGCGCCGAGATGGCCGCTTCGGTGTCGGGGACGCGCCCGCCATGCTCGGCCACAACCACCTTGGCGGCGCGGTGGAGGTTACGCGCGCGCGAGTAGTAGCCGAGGCCTTCCCACTGCTTGAGCACGTCGTCGAGGTCGGCGGCAGCGAGGGCTTCCACGGTCGGGAAGGCAGTGGTGAAGCGCTGGAAGTAGGGCGTCGCCTGGTCCACGCGCGTCTGCTGGAGCATGATCTCGGAGAGCCACACCCGGTAGGGGTCGCGGCGACCGTGCTCGTCCTCGGCGCGCCAGGGCATCGGACGGCGCACGCGGGCAAACCAGTCGAGGAGCGGCCCCCGAAACGCAGCGCGGTGCCGCGAATCGACGTGCGCGGCGTAGTCGAAGGAGGGGCGCTTAGCCATCGCCTCCGTCCATGGCGTCGGGGCCCAGGTCGCGTGCGGCGTCGCCATCGGGAGCGAGCGTGAGCAGGACAACGAGCGTGTCGGTGTAGCCCCCGACCGAGCGCTGGAAGTCGAAGCGTAGCGTGCCGCGCTGTGTGGGGAGCGTCTGGGCGAAGAGGGCCCCGTCGACAACCCAGCTCAGGGCGGGGGCGCTCAGGGCACGGTAGACGATCAGGTTGTCCTCCGCCTCGCGCGGCAGGGCCTCCACCCAGGCCTCACCGGGAGCCACCGCGTAGCGCAGCGTGTCCGGGAGCAGGAGGCGGAAGGTGCCGTCGGTCGTCCGGGTGCCGGTCTCGGGCAGCGTGTCCAGCGTCCCGCCGCTGGAACCGGGCGGGACAACCCTGGGTTGCGGCGACGGCGGCGCAGCGACCTCCTCGGAGGTGCCACACGCGCCCAGCGACAGCGCAACGAGCATGCACGCTACGATCAGGACGAGCCTGCGTGAGAGCAGCAAATGGAGCACAGCGAACAGCGACGATGGAGGCGAGTGCGGTCAAGATACGCCGACCTCGCGGCGCTCCTCGCCGTTCTGGCTGGGCTCGCCTCGGCCCCGTCGATGTGGGCTCAAGACACCGAACCGGCGGCGGTACCCGGGCAAACGAGGTGGTCGCTGGTGGCCGACGGGGTGGCGGTTTCCTGGCAGCCCCCCAGCGTCCGCACGCAGCCCCTCAGCGCGGCCGCCGCGCTCGACTCGGCGGCGGTGCGTGCGCTGCGTCACCTCCAGCGCGAAGGCTTCTACCTCGCCCGCATCGACTCCGCGCTGACGGAGGGCGGCGAAGGCATCCTCTTCGCCTCACGCGGCCCGCGCGTGGAGGTCGGCCGCCTCGACCTGCTCGGCATCAACGCCCTGGACGCCGAGCGTGCCCGCCTCGACTTCGCCACGCGGACGGGGAGCGTCCTCGACCCCGCGCAACTGGAGCGTGACCTCGATGCGCTCCTTGCCACCTACGAGCGTGCGGGCTACCCGCTGGCCCAAGCCCGGGTGGAGACCGCCCTGGAGACGGACAGCACCGGCACCCCGTCACTCGCGGTTACCGTTCGCGTCGACGAGGGCCGCACGCTGCGCCTCGCTGCCGTGGAGGCCGTGCCACGCGACACGAGCGCGGCCCGCGCACGCACCTCGGGCCGCTTCGTCGCCCGGATCGCCGCCCTCCGCACCGGCGCCCCGCTGGAGACGTACGACCCCGACGCCATCCGCGAACGCTTGGAGGCCACCGACCTCTACGAGACCGTCGGCACGCCCTACCTCGTCCTGGCCGACGCGGACGCCCCCGACGTGGCTACCTCCGACCAGGTCACCCTTCGTATCCCGGTCGAGGAGCGCCCCCCCGGCACGTTCGACCTGATCCTCGGCTACCTCCCGCCCACGCTCCCTGGCGAGTCCGGCCAGTTCGTCGGCAACGGGTTGCTGCAACTCGTCAATGTGTTTGGCGGAGGGCGGCTCTTCAGCCTCCGCCTGGTGCGCAACCCGGGGCTCGTCTCCTCGGTCGATGTTCGGGCGGCAGATCCGTTCGTGGCAGGGCTGCCCCTGCGCGTCGAGGCCTCCTTTGAGGGGCGGGGGCAGGACTCGACGTTCGCACAGCAGCGCTACGGGTTGGAACTCGGCTACCAACTCGCACCGGGGCTGAGCGTGTTTGGGGCGTTCACGCGGGAGAACACCGACCCAGGTCCGGCAGGGCGGCGCCTCGGGAGCGACGGCCTCCCGCTCGTGCCGGCCGCCGATGCCACCTTCGCAGGCATCGGCCTCCGCTACCGCCGCATCGACCGCGCCGTCAACCCCCGACGCGGCCTCGTCGTGGAGGCGCTCATTGAGCAGGGGCGCAAGACGCGGCGCTTCCCCGGGGCCGCCGATTCTGTGGCGCAGGCGTTCGCGACGAGCCTCCCCCAGCAGCGCCTCGTCGCCGACGCGCGGGTCTTCATCCCCACCTTCCAACGGCAGGTCTTCGTCACCGGCGGCGACGTGGCGGTACTCCTCAGCGACGTGTACGACACCGCCGAGCTGTTCCGCTATGGCGGCGCACGCTCGCTGCGGGGCTACGACGAGGAGCGCTTCCTCGGCAACGTGGTCGCCCGGGCCGTCTTCGAGTACCGCTACCAGCTCGACCGCACGTCGTTCGCGTTCGTCTTCACCGACATTGGCTACGTCGCGACGCCGGAGATCGTCGGGCGACCGACCCTCACCGACCCGGACACCGAGACGCGCACCGAGGCGCAGCGCGGCATCGAGCCGGGCTTCGGCTTCGGCCTCCAACAGCGCACGCCGCTCGGACTGCTCACCTTCTCCTACGCCCTCAACCCCGAAGACGGAGCCACGCAGGGCAAGGTCCACGCAGGCCTCGTCGTGGGACTCTAGGGATGGACGACGTTCGATTGACGATTTTCGATGTTGCAGGCTGTACACAGCCTAGCGTACCCATCAAACATCGCCCATCTCAAATCGAACATCGCCATGACCTACCACGTCGAGCGCATCGCAGGCTTTCACTTCCGCGGCACCAACGAGGCGGGGCACGTCGTCGAGATGGACGGCGCGAGCGAGGGCGCGCAGGCCGCGAGCCCCATGCAGTTGCTCGTGATGGCGATGGGCGCGTGCAGCGGCATCGACATCGTGGATATCCTCGAAAAGGGCCGCCAGACGGTCGCATCGTTCCAGGCCGATGTGGACGCCACGCGCGAGAAGCGGGGCACCTATTCCGAATTCACCGTCCTCCACGCGCACTACATCCTCACGGGCGACCTCGAACCGGCGAAGGTCGCCCGTGCCGTCAAGCTGAGTCTGGAGAAGTACTGCTCCGTCTCGAAACTGCTCGAAAAGACGGCTATGATCACGGCCTCGTGCGAGGTCAACGGGGAGCGTCACGAGGTAGCGCTGGGCTGAATCACGCGGCCCCGTCGGCGATACGTGAGCCAGCCACCGAGCGCCAGCAGGCCTGCTAGCACGACGAGCGCGCCTCCTGTTGAGAACGCAAGGCTCGGAGGTACGCCGATCTCGCGCGCAGCCAGCAGCGGCGAGAACGCACCCGCGATGAAGCTCACGTAGGCGCCGCGCAGCAACCAACGGCTGCGTGCTGTTCCAGCGAGGCACCGTGCCATCGTGGTATCGGGGCGATCAGGCAGCAGCGCGCGCAACCGGTCGTAGTCCCAGCAAAGGAGGTAGAGGCAGCCGAGTGCCATCAGGCTCGTGATGATCCAGGTCCCACCGAAGTGCAGGGCCACCGTCAGTACCCAGATGTTGACGATGATAGGGAAGTAGAGCACAGCCCCGAAGAGTGCCGTGCGTGGGATCAGCAGCAGCACGCCTGCGAGGACTTGGGCGGCTCCGACGAACGTGTAGTAGCCACCGGTCTGGAAGAAGGCGTCGAACCAATAGCCGATGGGCGTGTCCGGCGTGACAATCTCTGGGTTGGCGAAGCGCTGGCCCAAGACCTTCGTCAGGCCGGGCGGGATGAATGCAACACCGAGCAGGAGCCGGGTGACGACCGTGAACGGATAGAGGGCCGGCACGCGGCGCGCGCGGGTATGGAGACGGTCGAGGACGGCTAGCATGCAGGGGCGATTGGAGGCTCAATGCGCGGGCTACGGCACGATGTTGGGCTGGTTACAGCTAAGGTCGGTTAACCATGACAGAACGATGTCACCGACGTGTTGGATGTTGCTCCTGCGGTCGTCGCCCACCCCGGCGGCGAGTCAACTCCATCCAACCCAACCCTGAGGTAGACCCATGTCCACTGCGCCATCCACGACTGCAACGTCCACGACTGAACAGACCGCAGTCCAGCCCATTCCCGAAGGCACCAGCGCCGTCGCGCCCCAGCTCACTGTCAACGGCGCCGACCGGGCGCTCGCGTTCTACGCGGAGGTCTTCGGGGCCACCGAGCTCTCGCGCCTGCCCAGCCCAGACGGACGCATCCTGCACGCCGTCTTCGAGATCGGCGGCACGCAGCTCTACATCTCGGACGACTTCGCCGAGTACGGCAGCGAGGCAGCCCCGGACCCCACTCGCACCACGGCAGCGGTTGGGCTCTACGCCTACGTCGAGGACGTGGACGCCACGTTCGCGAAGGCGCTCGACCTCGGCGCGCGGACGCTGATGCCGGTCGAGGACCAGTTCTGGGGCGACCGCTTCGGCAAGCTCATCGACCCGTTCGGGCACGTCTGGGCCGTTGCCACGCACGTGCGGGACGTGTCGCCCGAGGAGATGCAGGACGCCATGGCCGCGATGGCGTAGGCAACAGGCATCTCGGCGACCGAGCTCGGTTACCGAAATCGACGGCGCGGCCGGAATCCGCTTGTGCGGGGCCTCGGCCGCGCCGTTTTTTCGGGATGCTTTTCCACTCGCCCGCCTCACGCCGTCATGCGTCTCGTTGTCTTCGCCCTCGCATTCCCGCTGCTCTTCGTCGGGTGCAAAAAGCAGGAGCGGCTCGTCCGCACGCTCGGCGTCGAGGACGTGGCGCCGCTGACCGAACTGAACCTCGCCGAGGTGGTCCTCGACGTGACGTTTACGGAGACGGTCAGCGAACGCGCGTTCGTCTTTCTGAAGTCCGACGCCGAGATCCGCGTCGACGCCAACGTGACGTACAAGTACTACCTCGACTTCCGGAACGATGGCTACAGCATGGCGCTCATCCCCGTCAGCGAGACGGGAGCGGACAGCCTCGGCGAGGGCGCGCGGATCCTCCGCTTCGACGCGCCGCCGATCCGCGTGCAGAAGCCCATCGTCAATAGCTCCGAGGTGACGTATCCGCGACGCGGTCTGCTCGTCAACGAAGAGGCCGAGGCCGTCGAGATCCTGGAGTACCTCACCGAGCGGCTTGAGGACTTCGGCGAGGACAAGCTCGAAACCGACCCGGCCGTGCAGCAGGAGTGCGAGGCGGCCCTGAAGGGCTACCTGCAGGGCATCATGCAGCAAACCGGCATCGAGGTCGCCGACGTGATCGTCACGTTCGGACAAGTCGATGCGTGAGTTGGGATTGATGATTTCTGATTTGCGGGGGAATCGCCAATCCAACAATCGTCGATCAGAAATCCTTCCGTTTGAAGCGCCAGAAGGCGAGCGCGTAGCAGACCGCGCCGAAGGCGAGCGACGAGAGGAACGGGTACCACGTCGGGATCTCCTGGCGCAGCGTGAAGCGGCCGACGATGCCCGTCACCTCGGGGAATTTGGGGAGGACGTGGTACGCCGCGAGGTACGCTTCGCGGAAGCCTGGCGACAGGACCGGCGCGAGCTGCGAGTGCGCACCGAGCGGTAGTGACGCGAAGAGGACGCCGTAGGTCAGGATCAATGCGAGCGCTGTCGAGCCGGAGAGCACGCTCACGAGTGTCGTCACACTGTACATCGTCACGAACATGCCGAACACGATGCCGATGGTGAGCAGGAAGCGCGGGTTCCAGATCTCGCTCTTGAACGCCATCACGAGCCACACCATCACGAAGAGGTAGGTGAAGAGCACGAGCATCGCGCCCCAGACACCGAGCACGCGCCCGCCAAGCACCTGCGTGCGGCTGAGCGGCTTCGAGAGCGTGAGGTCGATCTGTCCGCGCTCCATGAGGCTCGTCACGAGCGCGCCCGTGGCGAAGAGCGCAAGCAGGATACCGAGCCAGTAGGCCCCGCCCGCCACGCCCGTCTCGACGACGATCACGACCCGTTGGAGCGCCGTAAAGCCCGCCAGCTCCTGCGGGCCACTGCCCTCCATGGCCACCGTGCCGCCCGCGATCCGCATCCCGGCGAGCGTGCCGTCCACCACGTCGAGGTTGAGCAGCGAGGCCAACAGCACCCAGAGCACCGTCGCCACGCCGAAGAGCCCGACGACGATCCACTTGGCGCGCAACTCGCGCAGGGTGAGGAGGAGAAGACCGATCATAAGAGAGTGATTCGGTGTTTCAGTAAGGCTGTGATTCGGTTAGACGGAAGCGTAACCTGGCAGTAGAGAGCAGGCTGACATGATTCCACTGAAAAACTGGAGTACTGGACTACTGTAAAGACTCCTCTATTCCGTCACGACTTCGATGAAGTAGTCCTCCAGCGATTGCTTGAGCGGTTGCACGGCTTCGATCTCGACGCCAGCGGCGCGGAGGCGGTCGAGCAGCGCGTTGAGGTGCGCGCGGTCGTCGACGTGGAGGACGTGCGTGGCGAGGCCAGCGGCAGGCGGTTCGTCGCTGGGATGGAGCACGTCGGCCAAGGCGTCACGGAGGTCGTCGGGGAGGGGCGTAGCGCGGAGGCGGAAACGGCGGGCCTGCGTGGTGAGGTCGTCCACGGTGCCGAGGCGGGCCAGCGTGCCGTCTTTGAGGATGGCAACCTGCGTGCAGACCTGCTCGACTTCGCTGAGGAGGTGCGAGTTGAGGAAGATGGTCATCCCCTCGGCGCGCAGGTCGAGCATGAGGTCGCGGATCTCGCGCCGCCCGACCGGGTCGACGCCGTCGGTGGGCTCGTCGAGGAAGAGCAGCGTGGGACGGTGCAGGAGCGCCTGCGCGATGCCGAGGCGCTGCATCATGCCCTTCGAGAACGTCTTGATGCGGCGGTCAGCGGCCTTCGAGAGGCGGACCCGAGCGAGCAGATCGTCGGCGCGCGACGTGCGGGCGGTGGTGTCGCTCAGGCCCGACATGCGGCCGTAGAGGTCCATAGCCTGGCGCGCGGTGAGGTAGTCGGGGAAGCGGTGGTTCTCGGGGAGAAAGCCCACGGCCCGCCGCGCCTCCGCGTCGCCGATGGAGCGGCCCATCAGCGTGGCGCTCCCTGCCGTGGGGTGCGCGATGCCGAGGAGCAGCTTCACGAGCGTCGTTTTGCCTGCGCCGTTGGGGCCGAGTAGCCCGAAGATGCTGCCCTCGGGCACGGAAAGGTCGAGCGGCTTAAGCGCCTCCACGCGTGCGCCGAAGCGGCCCCCGTAGGTCTTGGCGAGGCCGCGGGTCTCGATGGCGGGGGAAGGCATGGGCAGCGGTGCTCAGGGTGGAGGAACAGGCCGAACCTACGGCGCGCTCGTTCAAGAGATGCATCCGATTTGCCGCATGGGGGCGTGACTGCACGGAGCGTGACTGCACGGAGCGTGACTGCACGGAGCGTGACTGCACGGAGCGTGGGAGCAACCGCACCGGGCGCCAGCCGCAACGACGGGCATTAACAGCAACGCCGCCCCGGCTCGCGGTGAGCCGGGGCGGCGTGAAGACCAGGCGACTGGCTAGGCTAGAAGGCAGGGGCGGCTGCAGTCGCTCCGGCGAGGAGGAACCGCGCGTGGAACTGCGCCACGCGGCTGAAGCCCTCGACGCCGCCTTCGCCCATCACAAACGGCGAGTGGAACTCGACGCCGAGGTCGGCATCGCTCATCGGTGCCTCGCCGTAGGGGAGGTACTCGTACGTACCCATCGGCGGGGCGGTCTGGGCGGCCTCATCGAAGGCGACAGCCTGGTCGAACGGGACCACCACGTCGCGACGGTGGTGGAGCACCTGCGTGTTGGGCAGGAAGGCGGTGTAGAGCGACGAGGAGCGCTTCACGACCTCGGCCCGTGCGTCGGCCTCCGCGAGATCGCCGCTCAGGTAGGGCTGGAGCAGCTCGTCGCGGAGGAAGATCGCGCCCGGCAGCGAGAGCGCGCCCTCGTCGCCCACGAGCGCACCCAGCGCGAGGAGCTGGATCGTCTCGTCGAAGAAGTCGGTGGGGCCGAAGTAGTCCGTGACCGCATCGATGCCGACGCCGCGCTGCGCCATGAGGAGGCTCACCGCGCCGCCGCGGCTGTAGCCGAGGGTGCCGAGCCGCTCCGCGTCGGTCTCGTCCGGGAACGTGTCGAGGACGGCGTTCATGAGCGTGATGGCGTCGTCCACGTCGCGGTCCCACGGGCTCGGCGCGCCGCCTGCGGTGTAGGTCTGGCCGAAGGCGTCGCGGATGGTTTCGCTGCGGAAGACCGGCCACGCCTGCACGGTCGAGGCTGCGATAGACGGGAAGCCTCCAAGGAGCAGGGCGAGTTCCGTGTCGAGCGAGAAGCCCTGGTCGCCGCCGTGGTTGATGATGAGGACCGGCAGGTTGGCAGCGCCTTGCGGTACGCGGATCGCGGCGAAGTTGGTGAAGTCGGTGCCGTCGGTGTCGGCCATCGTGTGCGAGACGACGAAGACGGTGCTGCCGTCGCTGAGCGTCTGCTGGTCTTCGACGTTCACGTTGCGCACGGCGTAGCTCCCGTCGGTGGTGCGGGCGAGGAGGTCGGCCCGTACGGCGTCGATCTCGGCTTGCGTGGGCGACGAGAAGAGGATCGCAAGGGTCGGCACCTCGACGACCGGGTCGACGGTGTCGCTGTCGGCCGTGTCGCAGCCGACGGCCACGACGGCGACGAGAAGCAGGAGCAGCAGATGGCGCTTAACGTCGTTAAGGAAAAAGGGGGACATAGAAAGGGGAGGGGTCTAAGGTGGTGGAAGGTCGGCGGGGCGAACGCCCGGCCACGCCAAGGGCGTAAAATACGCCCGTCGTGCGAAGCCGATAAGGATTTGTAAGAAAGCGCTTCCGAAACGGATTTCAGGCAACACAAATGGGTCGCTGGCTGTTAGCTTGCCGCGCTACACCTCTCTCCGCCTTTGCCCCGATCTCGCGTTCATGTCCGCCGCGCCGATCTACCTCGACTACCACGCCGCTGCCCCTGTTGACCCCCTCGCCTTCGAGGCCATGCGGCCCTACTTCACGGAGCGCTTCGGGGATCCTGGACAGACGCTCCACGCCCACGGCTGGACGGCAGACGAGGCCATCGACGTGGCGCGCGGTCAACTCGGGCTGCTGCTCAACGCCGAGGCGGCCGGGTTCGTGTTCACCAGCGGAGCCACGGAGGCTGTCAACCTCGCCATGCGCGGGCTGGCCTCGACCTACGGCCACCGCCGGACGCGCATCGTCACCGTCGCCACGGAGCACCCCCGGGTGCTGGAGACGGCGGCGGGCCTGGAACGCGACGGGTTCGAGATCGTCATCGTGCCCGTGGACCGAGACGGACGCGTCGACTTGAACGCGCTGCGCGCGGCCATGAACCGCGACACGCTGCTCGTCGCCGCGATGTGGGCCAACGACCAGACAGGCGTGCTCCACCCGATGGCGGACATCGCGGAGATCGCCCACGCTGACGGCGCCTTCCTCCTCGCAGACGCGACGTGGGCCGTGGGCAAGGTGCCTGTCGACGTGGACGCTGCGGACGTCGACCTGCTGGCGTTCGACGCGAACCAGTTCTATGGGCCGAAGGGCACGGGAGCGCTCTGGGTGCGCCGCCGCCCCCGGCGTGTGCGCCTCCTCGCCGAGTTGACCGGGGCTGGTCAGCAGGATGGCCTCCGCTCGGGCCACTACAACGTGCCGGGCATCGTGGGGATGGGCAAGGCCGCCGACCTCGCGGACGAACGCCTCTTCGAAGAGCGTGCGTACCTCGAACGCCTCCGCGACCGCTTCGAGGCGGCGGTCACGACCAGCTTCGCCGATGTGACTGTCAACGGAGCCGAGTCGCCCCGCCTGCCGACCGTCTCAAACCTGACGATCCCGGGCACGGAGACGCGCAAGCTGCTCCCGCTCTTGCGTGGGATCGCGGCGTCTACCGGTGCCGCGTGCAAGACGCGCGCGTCGCAGCCGAGCCACGTGCTCACCGCGATGGGGCGGAGCCGCGCCGACGCCTTCGCCTCGCTGCGCTTCTCGTTTGGGCGCTACACGACCGAAGCCGAGGTCGATGCCGCGGCCGAGGCCCTCATCGACGCCGTGGGGAGTCTGCGTGGCCGCGCCATGGCGGCGTAGGTGTTCGCGCCTACCCCGTTCCGAAACAGGTGGCCAGCGCGCCCATCCCCTCTGCGAGGCGCGGACCGGGACGCACGATGAGATCAGGGTCGAGGCCACACACGGCCTCGTCTTGCACGGCCGGGACCTCGGCCCAGGCTGGCTGGGCAGCCCGCAAGTCGCCAACGCCGTAGTCCGTGCCGGCTAGCACGACGATGATCTCGGGGGCCTGCGTCAGCACCCACTCGCTAGATAGCGTCACGCCTTCTCCGTCGAGGTCCGCGGTGATGGAGCGGCCGCCCGCCCGCGCCACGAGGTCGTGGACGTAGCTCGCCCTGCCGAACCCGTAGAGGATGTCGTCGCCGATGAGCAGGAGCACGCGTGGCGCATCCGGGCCAGCGGGGACCGCAGCACCCAGGCGGGCCTCGAAGCGCTCGGCCGCCGCCTCGGCCGCGTCGCGGGTGCCGAGCAGGTCGCCCACGGCCCGAAGCGCCCGAGGGACATCGGCGAGGGTCTCGAAGCTGAGGTAGAAGGCCGGAATGCCGAGTGGGGCAAGGTCGTCGCCGACGCTGGGGTCGTTCACCTGATCGGTCCCGATCACGAGGTCGGCCTCGACGGCCAGCAGAGCTTCGCGGTCGAGGGGGTAGGTCGAAATTGGGCGAAGCGCTAGCGCGGCCTCCGGCGCGTTGCAGTAGGGCGTGCGTGCTGCAAGGCGATCCAGGCCTCCCGCTGCGGCGATCAACTCAGTCACGCTCGGAGCCAGCGGCACGATGCGCTGCGGCGACCGGGGCAGCCGCACGCTCCGCCCGAGGTCGTCGTGGACCGTCTGCGTCGAGTGGGCAGCAGCGGTCTCGGAGGCCGACGTGTCTACCGAGGGCTGGGAACGGCAGCCCGCGAGTGCGAGCACGAACACGACGACGAGGGTAGAACGATGCAGCATCACAGGGGGCGGTATCACAGGGGGCGGTTGAGCACGGTCAGGCAAGGCGGGGAGAGGCGCACGCTCGTCAGCGCGCCGTGGTGCACGTCGAGGCGGAAGGCCTGCCCGGGGTCGAGGCCAAGCACCTGGACGAGGACAGCGCGGATCGGCCCGGCATGCGCGACGACGACCACGGTCGCATCGTCGGGCGGGGTGGCGGCGTCCTGGTCGGAGAGCCAAGCGCCCACGCGGGCCTGCACGTCCGCGAACGACTCGCCACCGGAGGCGGGGGTCGAGGTCCAGTCGCTCATCCAGGCCTGCAGTGCCGCCGCGTCGTCCCGTTCGATCTCGTCCCACGTGCGCCCGTCCCACGTCCCGAAGTCCATCTCGCGTAGGCGTGGCTCGAACTCGGTCTCCAGGTCCCAGGCCGCACCCAACGCGCGTGCCGTGTGTGCTGCCCGCAGCAGGGGGCTTGCGACGAGGCGTGCCGGAGGGTCGTGCGGCCAGGCGGCAGCGAGACGATCTGGGGCGGAGGGGTCAGCGAGGGGCCGATCAGTGTGGCCGATCGCGCGGCCCGCGGCGTCGGCAGCGGGCAGGTGGCGGAGGAGGTGCAGCGTCTTCATGGAAGCAGCATGGTAAAGGCAGCATGTGCGCTAGAAGAGCCCGTCGAGGCGCTCAGCGAGCCCTGCCCAGTCGCCGAGGAGAACGAGGTAGACGGCGAGCTCGGCAAGCTGGTTGACGGCCCCAAGCACGTCGCCCGTCATCCCGCCGATGCGCGACCGGACATACCACCCGCCGACCAGCGTGATGCCGAGCACGGTCCCGATCACAGGCACCGCCGTCCAGCCGAGGGCCGCGGCTGTGATAGCGAACGCGGCGATGCTCCCGATGACGAGGCGACGCGGGGTCATGCTCGCCGCGAACGGCTTGCCGGTGCCCGTCTCGCGGACATAGGGGAGCCCGAGGATGAGCGGGAGCGCCGTCCAGCGCCCGAGCGTGTGCGCTGCCACGAGCGCGCCCAGCACCGCCGAGGCGTCGAGGGACGCGAGCGCGCCCCAGCGGGTCCCGAGCGTGAGCACCAGCGCCACCGTGCCGTACGTGCCCAGGCGGCTGTCGCGCATGATGCGCAGGATCTCGTCGCGCTGCCAGCCGCCGCCGAAGCCGTCGAACGTATCGCCGAGCGCGTCCTCGTGGAACGCGCCCGTGAGCCAGATCGTGGCCGCGAGGGCCGCCGCCGCCGCAAACGTCGGCGCGAAGGCCAGCCCGACCAGCCCGTAAGCCGCCGCGCCAAACAGGCCTACGAGGGCGCCGACGACGGGAAAGTAGACCGCCGACCGCGAGAGCGTGGGCGCGTCGTGGCCGACCCAGGCGGGGCAGGGGAGGCGCGTCAGAAACATCACCGCCGTGAGCGGGACGCGTGCGACCGCGCGCCAGCCCGTCGTCTCGGGCGGGTCGAGGGCTGGAGGGCGGGCCTTGGAAGCGGGGAGTGTAGTGCTCATGCCACGTTGCCCAGCGCGAGGGCGTCGTCGAGGGTAGCCATGTCGCGGAGCACCGCGCAGGCCGCGCGGAGAACGGGCAAAGCGAGCACCGCCCCCGTGCCTTCGCCCAGCCGGAGGCCCAGGTCGAGGACGGGCTCGAGCCCGAGCGCGTCGAGCGCGCGGCGGTGCGCCGACTCCGCCGACGCATGGCCGGCGATCAGGTGGTCCGCCACCCTCGGATCGTGACGGACAGCGACGGCCGCCGCCGCCGTGGCGATGAAGCCATCCACGACGGCCACCAAGCCGAGGTCCGGCACCGCCGCAAACGCGCCGGCCATGGCTGCGATCTCGAAGCCGCCCACCTGCGCCGTCACATCCAACGGGCTGGCCGACGCGGCGAGAAGCCGCAGGCCAGCCCGGACGGCGTCGGCCTTACGGGCCAGCCCAGCGTCGTCCACCCCTGTGCCGCGCCCGACCGAGGACGCTGGGGTCCACCCGAAGAGCGCGGCCAGGACGGCCGCCGCCGCCGTCGTGTTGCCGATGCCCATCTCGCCGGGCAGGATCGTGCGGACGCCGGCCTCGGACGCCCGCCGCGCGGCGTCGACCCCAGTCTGCCAGGCGGCCGCGCGCTCGGCGGCCGTCATCGCTGGCCCGCGCGCCAAATTGCGCGTCCCACGGGCGACCGGCGCATGCACGATCCCCGCGACGTCCGACAGGTCGGCGTTCACGCCCACGTCGATGATTTCGAGGCCCGCGCCGCAGCTCCGCGCCAGCACGGCCACCGCGGCCCCGCCCGCAGCGACCGTCCGCACCATCGCGGCGGTTACGGCAGCGGGGTAGGCGCTCACGCCGTCCTCGGCCACGCCATGGTCGGCGGCGAAGAGGAGCACCCGGGCAGGATCCGGGTCGGGCTGGTACGAGCCTTGCGCCAGGGCCACACGGAGAGCGAACTCGTCGAGGCGGCCGAGGGCGCCTGGCGGCTTAGCCTTGGCGTCGAGGGCGGCGCGTAGGTCGGCGGGCGTGAGGCGGGGTTGGGCCATGCAGATAAAGCAGACGCGTCCCGCCTCGCACAGCCAGGTCGGACCGCGCCCCATGCAGCGTGGGGAGGTAGCGGCGTCAGCAGGGAGGTCTTCGGACTGTGACCGTTGCGCGACAGCGCCGGAGTTCCACCGGCTTTCCCTCGGCGAGTCCTGCGACCCGCCCCCCGCACGATGCGGGCGTCTGCTGAGCGCTCAAGATACCGCGAGCCCTCGGCTGGAGGCGCTCCAGCCAGGTCCCGTCTGAGCAGGGTCGGTCTTCTGAGCAGGGTCGGCATTCCGAGGCTCGTGCACGACACCCTGGGACTATACACCTAGCCTTCCAGCCGCGCGATTAGAGTGTCCCTGCGGCTGCGCGCCAGGCTCAGCTCGACCCCGCCCGCGAGGCGCACGGTATAGTCGCCGCCCGGAGCCGTCAGAAGCGCCTCCACGGCATCGAGACGCACGATCGTGGAGCGGTGGATGCGGCAGAAGTCGCGGGGGTTGAGGCGCCGCTCCAGGTCGGACAGGGAGAGCCGCAGGGGGTAGGGCGTAGCGGCTCCGTGGGTGTGGACGAGCGCGTAGGATCGGTCGGCCTCGATGTAGGTCACGGTCTCGACGGAGACGACGCGCAGTTCGCCGCGAAGGGCGACGAGGAGGCGCCGCAGGTACGTTGCGGTCGGCGCGGGGTCGGGCGAAGTCGGCATGAAGTGGTGCCGGTCAATTCTGCACGGTGCCGTTCGGCATGCCTAGGTGCAGGTGGCGACCGAAGCGGTGCATGGGGGATGCCCCGGTATAAATCCGGGTGTTAATCTAGACTGAGTCTAAAATACAAAACGTAGGCTCTCTACCCTGTACCACCCCCCACCGCCTCGCCCCATGCCTCTCCCCCCTGCCTCCGTCACGATGCGCGTGCCCGTGCAGCGGGCTCTCGCGCTGCTCGCACTACTGGCCACCCTCGTCGCAAGCCCCCCTGCGCAGGCGCAGGCAGCGCCCTCCACGGGTACCCTGACCGGGCGCGTCACCGCTGCTGCCACCGACCAACTCCTTCCGGGCGCAACCGTCCTCCTGAAGGAGACCAACACCGGAGCTGCCGCCGATGCCTTCGGCAAGTTCACCGTGCGCCGCGTCCCGGCGGGGGAGGTGACGGTTGTGGCCTCGTTCGTTGGCTACACCTCCGTCGAGGTGACGGTCACCATCGAGGCGGGCGAGACGGCCTACGTCGAACTCGCGCTCAGCGAGAACGCCGACCAACTCGCCGAGGTGGTCGTGCGCAGCGAGCGGTTCGTGCGCAACCTCCAAGAGACGCAGTCGAGCGTCGGCGTGGTGACCGCAGCGGAGCTCGACGCCATCCCGGTCCGCGACTGGGAAGACGCCGTCCGCCTCGTCGGCAACGTATCCACTGCGGGCAGCGGGACGTTCAACATCCGCGGCATCTCCAACGTGGGGTTCGGCGGCGGCTCGCCCACCGCGACGCTCTACGTGGACAACGTGCCGCAAGGCCTGTTCACAACCTCCCGCACAGCACGCGGCGGGTGGGACCTCGAGTCGATTGAGGTCTTCCGCGGGCCGCAGTCGACGCTCTCTGGACGCAACGCGCTCGCGGGCGCGATCTACCTCCGCTCGGCGACGCCGTCGTTCGACTGGGGCGCAGCGGGTCGCATCCGGGGCGGCACGCAGGACGCCTTGGAGGGCGCGCTCATGGTCACCGGCCCGATCCTCGCTGATCAGCTCGCCTTCCGCGTCTCGGCCGAGACCGGCACGCAGGACGGCGACATCGCGTACGAGAACGTGCCCGAGATCGACGACGATTTCTTCCGCACGAACACGATCGCCCAGCGGAACGTCCGGTCCCGGCTCCTCTTCACGCCGACGGCGGTCCCGGGCCTCTCGGTCCTCGCCACGCACACGCTCTCGTACGACCGCCCGGTCTCGTTCCAGGGCGTCAGCGACCTCGACGCGCGGACCAACGACGGCGACGTGGCCTCCTTCACCGAGACAACGCTCAACAACGTCTCGCTGGAGGCTAGCTACGACCTGACGCCCGCCCTGGCGTTCACGTCGGTCACCGGGGCCGTTTTCTCAGACTACCGGATCGACGGGCTCACCTACCAGAACCCGGACGGCAACCCGGGCATCCAGCAGCGCAGCCAGACCGACGAATTCAACCTCACGCAGGAACTCCGGGTCAACTACGAGACCGACCGGACGCGGGCGGTGCTCGGCGGATACTATGGCTGGTTCGAGTACGACCGGTCGCGGCGGGACCAGGGCGACGTGTTCTTCACGGCCGATGCCGACATCTTGCTCCCGCAACTGCTGCCCGAGCTCGCGCCGGACATCGCTCCGCTCCTCCCGGCAGACCTCCAGATCGTGCCCTACGAGATCAACGCCGTCGACCTCGGCTTTGACTCGGACGAGACGCGCAACCTAGCCCTCTTCGGCGAAGTCAACCACGAAGTCATCAACGGGCTTACGCTCACCGCTGGGTTCCGCTACGACAACGAGTCGCTCGACGTGGTGACCGGCCAGCAGCAAGCCCCGACGGTCACGTTCGAGGGCGTGACGGCGGGCCAGCAGATCGGCGCGCTCCTCCCGCCCATCCCCGGCCTGGACCCGGCCGTGGTCGCCCTCGGCATTGACGAGGGGGTGCGCGTGTTCGCCGTGGAGACGCTCACGACCGACGAGGCGTTCAGCACCGAGTACGAGGCCTTTCTGCCCAAGCTCGGGGTCACGGTCGACGTCACGCCCGACGCCTCGGTTGGCCTTACCATCCAGCGCGGCTACCGCGCGGGCGGAGCCGAGTCGTTCGGGGTCGACAGCCTCAACGTGTTCGAGCCCGAGTACACCTGGAACTACGAGCTCTCCGGACGGACGCGGTGGTTCGACGGCCGCCTGATCGTCAACGCCAACGTGTTCTACACCGACTGGCGCGACCAGCAGGTCCGCGTCCCGATTCCCGGCAACGCGTTCTTCCTATCGCGGACGGAGAACGCGGGCGTCTCGACGCTCTACGGCGGCGAACTCGAAGTCCGGGCCGTGCCCACGCGCGGGCTCACCCTCTACACCTCGATCGGACTCACCGAGACGGAGTTCGACGACTTCCCGACGTTCGTGGAGGACCCGAACCTGGGCGTCAACGTCCCGGTCAATCTGGAGGGGCTCCAGTTCCCCGGCTCGCCGGAGCAGACGCTCGCGGCCGGGCTGATCTACGACACGGGCGAGGGGGTGTTCGCCGGGCTCAACGTGACCTACACCGGCGAGATCTACACCCAAGTCGGTACGCTCCTCGACGAGAACGGCGCCCCGCAGAACGACGAGCGGCTCCGCGTCGGGGACTACACCACCGTCGACGGGCAGATCGGGTACGTCTTCGACTTCCGGGGCGCGCGGACTCGCGTGACAGCCTACGCGCGCAACCTCTTCGACGCGACCGCCCGCGATGTGGCGTTCCTGACGCCGTCGGAGCAGGTCGTGACGGTGCTCGCGCCGCCGCGCATCGTCGGCCTCAGCCTCGACGTGAGGCTGTAGGACTCCCGCGCGTCCCTGCTCGGCACCGCGTTCCACTGGGAGCGCGGTGCTTGTTTGCCTCTCGTGCTCGCTCCACGGTACTCAGGTCATGCTCGTCCTGTCGCTCTTCCTCGCCGCGCTTGCCTACGGGGCGTTCTACGCCGCTGCGCCCGGGCGCCAGTCGCAGGCGCTCGGCCCCACGCGTCCGCTGTTGTGGCTAGGGGCGACGCTGACGGCCGTAGCGCTCGCGCTCTCGGTCGTCGGGACACAGTCGGCCGTGGGCCCGGTGCTCGTGGCGACGGTGATGATGGCGGCGGCGTCGCTGCTGGCTGTGGTGGGACCGTTCGTGTTCCCCGAAGCGGTGGCATCGCGCAAGGGAGCGGCACCCACCGCAGGACGCCCAGCCGGGGCCAAGCCGGTAGGGGCCAAGCCTCCCGGTGCCAGGCCTCCAGGCATCAATCCTACGGGTGCCAAGCCGCCAACTGCCAGGCCACCCGGGGTAAAGCCGCCGGGTGTGACGCCCGGTAGCGTGAAACCTGCCAGCGCAAAGCCAGTGGGAGCCCGACCGCCTTCCCGCCCTCCGACTCGTCCACCTGCTCCGTGATCGACCGATGAAACACGACTGGACCCGAGGCGAGGCGTGGGGCAAAGGCACCGCGGCGTCCCTCGGGGGCTTCCTCGCCTTCGTCCTGTTCGGGCTGGCCCTCGGGACGGTGCTCCCGCTCGTGGGCGTGCCCATCGACGTGGCGGTGTCGCTCAGCGTGCTCCTCTCGATGCCGTTCTGGGCGGGGCTCATGGCGTGGGCTGTCCTCGCGCCGAGCGGCCGGGGCGCGTGGCTCCGCATCGGCGCGACCTCGCTCGTGCTCGGGGGCGTCACCGCGCTCGCCTACTTCCTCTAGCCCCCTCGTCTCGTGGATCCCCTCGACCGCCCGGTGGCCCCCGCGCCCCCTCAGGGCCTTACCCCGCCGCCTCCGACGAACAAGAAGCCCACCGACAAAAAGCCAGCGAACAGCAAGCTCGTGGGGCCGCGCGCGTTCAAGCTGCTCTGGGACGCGCACTCCGTGACGGGCATCGTGATCGGGCTGGGGCTGTTCGTGATCTTCTACGCGGGCGCGTTCGCGCTCTACCGCGGCGAGCTGCACGCCTGGGCCGACCCCGCCATGCGCATCGCCGAGGTCAACGTCTCCGTCGATGCCGCCGTCGCGCCGCTCTTGGCCGAGCGCCCGCCGGTCGTCGGCTCCGACATCTCCGTCAACTGGCAGGTCCGCGAGCGGTCCTACTACTACGTCCGCTACGAGACGGCCGTCGGCGACACCACCGAGATCATCGCGGCGACGATCAGCCCGCAGACCGGCGAGGTGATCAGCGAGGGCAACCGGGGCTTCCGGAGCGACCTGAGCGAGATCCTCTATAAGCTCCATTTCTTCGGGCAAGGCGGGTTCTGGGGCGAGGTCGTCGCCGGATTCGTGGCCGTGTTTTTCCTCTTCGCGGTGGTGAGCGGCATTCTGATCCACCTGCGGAAGCTGCCCAAGGACTGGCACACGTTCCGCCCGCGCGTCAAGCTGCGCAGCGCCCTCGCCGACGCGCACACCGTGCTCGGCCTGATCGGCCTGCCCTTCGCGGCGATGTACGCCATCTCGGGCGCATTCCTCGCGCTCCTCCTCATCCTGCTCGCCCCGACGGTGATCGTGGTCTTCGGCGGTGACGCCACGAAGGTGGACCCGCTCGTGAACGGCTACGTCATGCCCGAGCACGAGCTCACGGGCCGCCCGGCTGAGATGCTGCCCTTCGAGGCCTACCTCGACCACCTCCCCGCGTCGTGGGACGAGGCCGGCGTGAAGCCCACCGTCGTGGTGATCCACGGCTGGGGCGACGAGGCCGCCATCGCACAGGTCTACGGCGACGCCACGCGCTCGCTCACCGCCGGGCCACAGGTCATCATGCGCGCCTCGACCGGCGAGGTCCTCGCGCAGAGCAACCCCACCGTCGGGACGGCCCTCGGCGGTACCACGGCCGCGCTCGTCAACCTCCACTACGCGCGGATGGGGCCGGGGACGCCCATCGCGAAGGTGCTCTACTTCTTCCTCGCGCTCGCCACGGCGGCGGTCATCCTCACGGGCAACATCCTGTGGGTGCTCGTGCGCCGCCCGAAAGACCCGCGCGCCACGCCGCGCCTGCACCGCGTCCTCGCGCGGCTCACCGTCGGCGTCGGCTGCGGGCTCGTGGCGGCCGTGCCCGTGCTCTTCCTCACGACGGCGGCGCTGCCCATCGACCTGGCGGACCTGAAGGCGTGGGAGAACGTCGCGCTGTTTGGGACGTGGGGCGTGCTCGTCGCGGCGGCGTTCGTGGGGCCGTCGGCGGTGTGGGCGGCGCGCTGGCAGCTCGCGCTCGGCGGCGTGCTCAGCCTGGTCGTGCCGCTCGCGGGCGGGGCGCTCGGCGGAGCCTGGACGTGGACTTCGGCCTCGCTCGGCCTGTGGGGCCTCGTCACGGTCGATGTCGGCTTCCTGCTCATGGGCGCGGCGCTGCTGTGGACGGCCGGGCGGCTCAAGCCCGACCCCCTCGCCCCCGCGCTCGCCGGCGACGGGACCGCTGCCGACGCACCGCCTAGCCTCGTCGCCTCGTGAGCCTTCGTTTTCTCGCCGTCGTCCTCGGGGCGACGCTAGCGCTGCCCGCGACGGCGCAGGATGCGATGCTGGAGTCGGTGCCTGCGCCCACAGCCTCGTCCGTCACGGCAACCTTCGCCGAGGAAGCCCCCCGCATCGACGGAGTCCTCGACGACCCGCTCTGGGAGACGGTGGCCCCGGTGACGGTCTTCACGCAGGTCTGGCCCGAGACGGGCGCGGCCGCCACCGAAGACACCGAGGTCCGCATCGCCTACGACCGCGACTATCTGTATTTCGCGTTCACCAACCACGACCGCGACGCCGCCCTCATCCGCGCGCGCAACCTGGAGCGAGGCGGCCCCAACAGCCGCGACGACCACCTCTTCATCGGCCTCGATACCTACCTCGACGGGCGCAACGCCTACCTCTTCGAGGTGAACGCGCTCGGCACGCAGGACGACGCCCTCGTCACCGACGAGGACCTCGGCTTCGACAGCTTCACGTGGGACGCCGTCTTCCGCTCCGAAGGCCAGATCACGGACACGGGCTGGACGATGGAGGTCGCGATCCCGTTCAACCAGCTCCGCTTTCCCGAAGGAGCCGACCTCGACTTCGGACTCATGCTCTCGCGCGGGATCAGCCGCAAGAACGAGCGGGTGATGTGGCCCGCCATCGGCCTCGACCGGGGCAGCCCGTTTCTGGCGCTGGCAACCGTCTCGCAGTACGGCCTCCTTCGCGGGCTGCGCGGCATCCGCCGGGGGCGCAACCTCGAAATCAAACCCTACGGCATATCGGGCGTCCAGCAGACGCGCCCCGACCTCGCCGAGCCAACGAGCGACCCCGACTTCACCTACGACGCCGGGCTGGACGTGAAGTGGGGCGTCACGTCTAGCCTCACGCTCGACGCGACGCTCAACACCGACTTCGCGCAGGTCGAGGCCGACGCGGCGCAGATCAACCTCACGCGGTTCAGCCTATTCTTCCCCGAGCAGCGCGAGTTCTTCCTGGAGCGCGCGGGGCTG
>JBCDFF010000011.1:0-26956 GCA_039178415.1 Bacteroidota bacterium | reverse complement strand
GCGAGAGGGTGTGCTCGCCGCGGTTGGCCTCGGTGGCGGCCTGCACGGCAGCCCAGCCGCCGTCGAAGCCGCCAATGGCGTTCCACGCCATCCACGACACGGCCCCGGCTCCGACCAGAAGCAGCGTGCCTTGAATCGCATCGGTGAAGACAACCGCCTTCAGTCCACCCGCGATCGTGTAGGCCCCCGCCACCAAAGCAAGGATCGTCATGGTCCCCCAGAGCGGGAAGTCAGGGTAGAGCAGTTCCACGACCAGCGCCCCCGCGAAGAGGGCCGCCGCCGTGTCCACCACCACCGAGAGAAAGATCGACAGCGCGGAGAAGTACGTACGGCTTCGTCCGTCGAACCGCTTTTCCAGAAACTCGGGCATCGTGTAGATACCGCTGGAGATGTAGAACGGGAGAAAGAACAGCACGAAGAGGACCAGCACGAGCGCGGCCATCCACTCGTAGTTGTAGACCGCTAGGCCAATGCCTCCGTAGGCTTCGCCCGCCATCCCGATCATAGACGACGACGACAGGTTGGAGGCCAGGAGGCTGATGCCGATGAGGCCCCAGGTGAGCGAGCGGCCCGCGAGGAAGTAGTCCTCGCCATCGTCAGTCTTGCGGGAGAAGTAGAGACCGATGCCGAATATCAACAGGGCATAGATCACGACCGCGCCGATGTCGAGCGGGGTAAGGGTGAAGGTGGGCATGGGCGAGACGAGCGAGGGGTGGGTCTGTAAGGGCTTCCAGAAAAGTCGGGGGAGACTTGCCAATCTAAGGGAATCCCGTATATTTTGGGCGCATGGACGTTTTGGACGTTATGACCTCAATATTACAGGAAGAGACGATGTGTAGGACGCTGTGCCCTGGTTCTGTAGGACGGAAGCGCTTGCATCACTCCGGGGCGGTGCCTACTTTCGCGCGTCTGTAAGCGCTTACCCGGTGCTTGCACCCACCCCGTCTCCTTCCCCAACAATCCCAGCAGGATCTCATGAGTAGGATCGTTACCGCCTTGCTCTTCGTAGGCGCGTTGCTCCTCACCGGAGCCTCTCCGGCTTTTGCCCAACAGTCCGTCAGCGGCGTCGTGACCGACGCCGTCACGGGCGACCCGTTGCCCGGCGTAAACATCGTCGTGCAAGGCACCACCACCGGCACCGTCACCAACATCGACGGCGAGTACGGCGTCACGGTGCCCGGCCCTGAGGCCGTTCTCGTTTACTCCTACGTCGGCTACGTCACCTTCGAGACCGTCGTCGGACCGCGCACCGAGATCGATGTCGCGCTCGACGAAGACGCGGCTCTCATCGACGAGGTCGTCGTCGTCGGCTACGGCACCCAGCGTCGTGGCGACGTGACCTCCTCGGTGGCCACCGTGGACGTCTCGGACGCCAACGTGGGCTCTGTCACCAACGCCGATGACCTGATCCAGGGGCGCGTGGCCGGCGTCCAGGTGACGCAGAACAACGGCGAGCCTGGCGGCGGCGTGAGCATCAAGATTCGCGGGGGCACGTCCGTCTCCGGGTCGAACGAGCCGCTCTACGTCATCGACGGCGTTCCGATCGACAACGGTGCCTCCACCCCCGGTGCCGTTGCGGCAGGCGGTGCCGGTGCGGCCCCCGACCGTAACCCGCTCAACCTGCTCAACCCGAACGACATCGAGTCGATCTCGGTGCTCAAGGACGCGGCCGCGACCGCCATCTACGGTTCGCGCGGTGCCAACGGCGTCGTCCTCATCACCACCAAGGACGGCCTCGACGGCCGCGTGACGGTGGACTACGAGGGCCGCACGTCGGTCGCCAGCGCCCAGCGCACGATCGACCTCGCCTCAGGCGACCAGTACCGCAACTTCGTCACCGAGGCCGTCGGCAACCGCGAACTCGGCTACGACGACTTGAACGAGAACGGCATCTTCGAGGACAGCGAACTCGTCGACAACGACGGCAACGGCGTCGCTGACGTGATCGACAACCTCGGGACGGCCAGTTCGGACTTCCAGGACGCCATCCTCCGCTCGGCCGTGTCCCAGCAGCACAACCTCTCGTTCGCGGGTGGCAACCAGCAGACGCAGTACCGCGCTTCCGTGAGCTACCTCAACCAGGAGGGCATCATCACCTCGTCGGGTCTCGAGCGCATCACGGCGCGTATCAACGCCGACACCGAGGCCATCGACGGCCGCGTCCGGATGGGCCTCAACCTGACGAGCGCGCTCACCGAGGACGACTTCGTCTACTATGAGGGCACCGGCGGCTTCGAGGGCGGTCTACTCACGAACGTCTTCGATTTCAACCCGACACAGCCCGTCCGCGACGAGAACGGCGACTTCTTCGAAGTCGGCGGCACCTCGGTCCGCAACCCCCTCGGCCTCGCCGAGGAGATCGCCGACGACGCCCGGACGACCCGCACGCTGGGCAACGCCTACCTGGAGCTCGACATCATTGAGGGCCTCACGGGCCGCGTGAGCCTCGGCGGCGACCGCTCTGTGTCCCGTCGCGCCTCCTACTTCCCGCTCTCCAACCCCGTCGGCGCAGCGTCGAACGCCATCGCTGCCCAGCGTGACCTCCAGCGGAGCACCGTCAACTTCTTCGGTACGCTGAACTACCAGCGCTCGTTTGCCGAGCGCAACAACTTCAGCATCCTCGGTGGTTACGAGTTCAACGAGACGGAGGTCGAGAGCATCGGCATCCAGTCGCAGGGCTTTGTGACCGACGCCACGTCGTCCTACGCCATCGGCTCGGGCACGACCCCGATCGCGGGCAGCAGCTTCGACGAGACGGGCACCTTCAGCCTCCGCGAGAAAAACCGCCTCATCTCGTTCTTCTCGCGCACCAACTACAACTTCGACCAGAAGTACTACCTGAGCGCGTCGCTCCGCTACGACGGCTCGACCCGCTTCGGTGCCGACAACAAGTGGGCGCTCTTCCCCGCCGTGTCTGGTGCCTGGCGCGTCAGCAACGAGGCGTTCATGAACGAGGTTGACTTCATTGACGATCTCCGTCTGCGTGCCGGCTTCGGTATCGTGGGGAACCAGGGCGGGCTGGACAACGGCCTCTCGCTGGCCCTCTTCGAGCCCAACTCTGACTTCCGCGCCGTCCTCGGCAACGAGGTGCAGACCGGCTTCGCGCTCCGCCAGCTTCCGAACGAGACGCTGAAGTGGGAGGAGAAGCAGGAGTTCACGGTCGGCCTCGACTACGGCTTCCTCGACAACCGCTTCGTCGGCTCGATCGAGTTCTACCGCAACACCACCGAGGACCTGCTGCTGGAGATCACCCTCCCGCAGCCTGCCCCGGTCCCGGTCTTCGTCGACAACGTCGGCTCCGTCCGCAACACGGGCTTGGACTTCGCGCTGGACTACTACGCCATCGAGAAGGCTGACATGAACCTCCAGTTCGGCTTCGTCTTCAACACGAACGCCAACGAGGTGGTTGACCTGGGCGGCCAGCAGCAGATCTTCACCGGGAGCGTCTCCGGCCGCGGCCAGTCTGGCCAGAACGCGCTGCTGCTCACCCCGGGCGAGCCGTTCCCCGTGTTCTACGGCGCTGAGTTCCTCCGCGTCAACGACGCGGGCGACCAGGTCTTCAACAACTACGAGTTCCAGGCGCAGGACCTCAACCTCGACGGCATGATCGACGCCGAGGAGGAGGCCAACCCGGTCCAGGTGCTCGTTGGTGAGACCACGACGCCCGACGCGAGCGACCGCCGCATCATCGGCGACCCCCGCCCGGACTTCTCGTACGGCCTCCGCACGAAGTTCGACTACAAGCAGTTCGGCATCGGCGTCTTCATCCGTGGCGAGCAGGGCCGTGAGCTCTTCAACAACACGGCGCTGATCTTCTCGAACAAGTCTGCCTTCCCGAGCACCAACGTCTTCGCCGACGCGCTCGACTCGCCGGACGGGATCAACGAGGAAGCGCGCTACTCCTCGCGCTGGATCGAAGACGCGTCGTTCATCCGTATCGACAACATCACGCTGGAGTACCGCCCGGACTTCTCGACCTACGCGTCGTTCCTGCGGACCACCCGCTTCTTCCTGTCGATCGACAACGTGTTCGTCTTCACCCCCTACGAGGGCTTCGACCCCGAGGTGAACACGAATGCGCAGGTGGGTGCCATCCCTTCGACGGGCATCGACTACACCAACTACCCGTCGCCGCGCACCTTCACGCTGGGCGTCAACCTAGGCTTCTAGTCACAGGGTTCCCCCGGCGGGTATGATGCCGGGGAACCCTGATTTCCTACTGCCACCACTATCCTATCACAAGGACCCATGAACTCCATGACCACTTTCTTCCGCAAGGCGCGCCTCGCCGCGATGGCGGCGTTGCTAGCCCCAGCTCTACTCCTGGGCGGCTGCACCGACCTCGGCGAGGAGATCTCTAGCGCTGTCGAGGCGGATAACTTCTTCCAGACTGAGGCAGAAGTCACCGCTGCGCTCGTTCCGGTCTACGCCCAGCTCCGCGCGATGCTGTGGGCGTATCACAACCTCAGCCAGGTCACCTCGGACGAGACCATCGTCCCGACCCGCGGCGAGGACTGGGCTGACGGGGGCCGCTGGCTCTCCATGCACCGCCACAACTGGGACGCCAACCTCGTTGACCTCAACGATGCCTGGGTCGCTGCCTACACGGGCGTGGCCCGCGCGAACGCGCTCCTGCTCAACCTCGAGTCCATCGAGCTTGACAACAAGGCAGACATCGTAGCGGAAATCCGTGCCCTGCGCGCGTTCTACTACTACCAGCTCCTCGACTTCTTCGGCGGCGTGCCGATCGTGGGTGACGAAGAGGGCGAGTTCCTCGTCGATCCGGACAACCCGCCCCCATCCGCTTCGCGTGCCGACGTATACAACTTCGTTGTGAATGAGCTCGAAGCCGCCGGTGCAGCGCTTCCGGACGAGGCTGCGGTCTATGGTCGCATGACGAAGGGTGCAGCGGACGCGATGCTCGCCAACCTGTTCATCAACGCGGCCGTCTTCCAGAACGACGCGAACAGCATCAGCACCTCGGGCTACAACTCCTGCGCGAGCGCAGGCACGTGCCAGGCTGCCATCGACGCGGTCAACCGCATCCTCAACTCCGGCGCTGGCTATACGTTGCTCGACGACTGGGCCAGCAACTTCACTCCGGACAACGTGCAGTCGTCCGAGCACCTCTTTGTTGTCCAGCACAACACCGAGGCCGGCCTGGGGATGAGCTTCCCCATGCGCTATTTGCACTACAACCAGATCACGCCGTCGCCCTGGAACGGCTTCTCGACGATCTCGGAGACCTACAACGCCTTCAGCGACGACGACCTCCGCAAGGACGTCTTCCTCGTAGGCCAGCAGGTCAACCTTCAGACCGGTGAGGAGGTCAACGACCGTAACAACAACCCGCTCGTCTTCACCCCCGAGTGCGGCGACATCAACAACACCTCGGAGGGGGCCTGCGTCCGCGTGGCCAAGTTCCCGCCGGACTTGAGCTTCACGGACGGCAACGGTCACTCCAATGACTACGCCTTCTTCCGGCTCGCGGAGATGTACCTCATCCGTGCCGAGGCCAACAACGAGTTGGGCAACCTCGACGCGGCCATTCAGGACATCAACATGCTGCGCCAGCGCGTCTGGGATCCCGAGGGCGGCACGTCCCTGGACGACTTCCTCCTCGACGCCGCTGACTTCAGCCAGGCGACCCTGCGCGACCGCATCCTCGACGAGCGGCTCTACGAGCTCATGTACGAGGCCAAGCGCCGCCAGGACCTCGTCCGCTGGGGCCAGTACGACGACGAGTGGCAGTACAAGGAGGCCAGCGGTGACTTCCGCGTCCTCTTCCCGGTCCCGCAGCTTCAGATCGACGCCAACCCGTTCATCACCCAGAACATTGGCTACTAGGCTGCTGATCGCCGTTCGGCACCTCACCCAATGAGGTGCGAGGGGCCTCGCCAGGTAAGCTGGCGGGGCCCTTTGATTTTGAACGAGATGCAGCCCTGCGCTGACCGGTGTGGAACCCGTGTGAAAACCCGTTCAGATCGACACCGGACCACTTCGTTCCGACGTTGCACTTCTTCTCCCACCACCCGCTCTTTTCTTCCTTCGTTCCTCCATGCGTCGCTCGTTTGTCGCGCTCTTCACCCTGCTCGCGCTCGGCATGGGCTGCTCGCCGCCATCGGACCAGGCTGGGACGACGCTCTTCGCGTCGCTCGAGCCCACGTCCACCGGCGTCACGTTCGCAAACACGCTCACGGAAACGCAGGACTTCAACGTCTTCACCTACCGCAATTTTTTCAACGGCGGCGGCGTAGGCGTGGGCGATTTCGACGGGGATGGACGCCCGGATCTCTACTTCAACGCCAATCAGGGGCCGAACGCCCTCTACCTGAATCGGACGGAGGCTGGCGGTCCCATTCAGTTCGTGGACGTCACCGAGACTGCTGGCGTGGGCGGCACGCGAGCCTGGAGCACCGGCGTCGCCGTGGTTGACCTGAACGCAGACGGCCTCCTCGACCTCTACGTCTGCAACGCTGGCAACTTGGACGGGGACGACAAGCAGAACGAGCTCTTCATCAACCAAGGCCCTGACGAGAGCGGCATTCCGCGCTTCTCCGAGCAGGCCGCTGCCTACGGACTCGCCGACGAGGGCTACACCACGCATGCCGCCTTCTTCGACTACGACCGCGACGGCGACCTCGATGCCTACCTCCTGAATAACTCCTTCAGGCCCGTCTCGTCGTTTGGCCTGCGCAACATCCGCCACATCCGCGACGACCTCGGCGGCGACAAGCTCATGCGCAACGACAGCGACGCCGACGGCCCTCGCTTCACCGACGTCAGCGAGGAGGCAGGCATCTTCGGCAGTGAGATCGCATTCGGCCTGGGCGTCACCGCCGGCGACGTTGACGCCGACGGCTGGATCGACCTCTACATCTCGAACGACTTCTTCGAGCGGGACTACCTCTACCTCAACAATCAGGATGGCACCTTCAGCGAGGTGCTCGACGAGGCGATGCCGCTCCTCAGCCTCTCGTCGATGGGGGCCGATATGGCCGACCTCACGGGCGACGGACGCCCCGAGATCTATGTGACCGACATGCTCCCCGAGGACGATCGTCGCCTCAAGCTCACGTCGGCCTACGAGGGCTACAACCTCTACCAGGCGAAGGTCGCCAACGACTACCACCACCAGGTGATGCGCAACACCCTCCAGCGCAACAACGGCGATGGCACCTTCAGCGAAGTCGGCCAGATCGCAGGCGTGAGCGCGACCGACTGGAGCTGGGGCGCGCTCTTCGCCGACCTCGACGGCGACGGCTTCAAAGACCTCTTCGTGGCCAACGGCGTCTACCGGGACGTCACAGATCAGGACTACATCAACTTCCTGGCCGACGAAGAGACGCGCGCCCGCATCGCGGCAGGCGTGGAGACCGGCCGAGGCGTCGACTTTCTCGCGCTCACCAGCGAGATTCCCACGACGCCGATCCGCAACTATGCCTTCCGCAACGAGGGGCGCCTGACCTCCTCGGCTGCGCCGCAGGACGGCCTGCGCTTCAGCGATGAGACCGCTGCGTGGGGCCTCGACGAGCCCAGCTTCTCCAACGGTGCCGCCCATGCCGACCTCGACGGTGACGGCGATCTCGACCTCGTCGTGAACAACCTCGGCGATCCGGCTTCGATCTACGAGAACATGACCGAAACACAAACGGGCCATCATTTTCTCCAGGTACGCTTGGAAGGCCCTGCCCCAAACCGGTTCGGCATCGGGGCGAAGGTGGGCGTGTGGAACGCTGGACACGCCAACTACCTTGAGCAGATCCCCATGCGCGGCTTCCAGTCGAGCATGGACTACACGCTCACGTTCGGCCTCGGCTCCGCAGCGACGGTAGACTCGGTGACTGTGCGTTGGCCGGACGGGGTGCAGCAGGTTACCCGCGCGGTGATGGCCGATCAGGTGCTGCCCATCCGCTACGCCGACGCGGCTGGCGCGCCGTCGCCCTCCTTCCAGACCGCCCTCGAGCCCATACCATCCGCAGACGAGCCCTTCCGGGAGGCGCCCTTCCGCGAGGTAACCGCCGAGGTCGCCCTTCCTTACCAGCACGCGGAGAGCCGCTTCGTAGACTTCCACCGAGAGAGCCTGCTCCCCAAGAAGCTCTCCACCGACGGCCCAGCCGCCGCCGCTGGCGATGTGAACCGCGACGGCCTGGACGACCTCTACCTCGGCGGTGCGGCCGGCCAAGCGGGGACGCTCTTGCTGCAATCGCCTAGCGGTGCGTTCCGGGCAGCCCCGGTGCCTGCGTTCCAGACCGATGCAGTCTCCGAAGACACCGACGCCGCCTTTTTCGACGCCGACGGCGACGGGGACCTCGACCTCTACGTCGTCTCGGGGAGCAACGAGTTCGACGTCAACGACCCCGCGCTGGTGGACCGTCTCTACCTCGGCGACGGCACGGGCAGCTTCGAGCGCGGCGATGGGGTGCTGCCCACGCAGTTCATGAGCGGCAGCACCGTAGCCCCCGCCGACATTGATGGCGATGGCGACGTAGACCTCTTTATCGGCGCCCGCTCCGTGCCCTATCGCTATGGCATCGTGCCGCGCTCGGCGCTGCTGCTGAACAACGGACGGGGACGCTTCTCCGACGTCACCGAGCGCCGTGCCCCCGCGCTCGGCGACGTAGGCCTCGTCACGGATGCCACGTGGACCGACACCGACGGCGACGGCGACCTCGACCTCGTGGCCGTGGGCGAGTGGATGCCCATCCGGGTCTTCGAAAACGTGAGCAGCGAGGGCGGCGGCGTACTGCTCGACGCCGCTGACGTACCGAGTCTGGCTGGCACGGAAGGCTGGTGGACCCGCGTGATCGCCACCGACCTCGACGGCGACGGCGACGACGACCTCGTGGCCGGCAACCTCGGCCTCAACACCAAGCTGCGGGGCACGCCCGACTACCCCGTCACCATGCACGTGGCCGACTTCGACGGGAACGGCTCCACGGAGCAGATGCTCAGCCTCTACCGCGGCGACACAGCCTACCCGTTCACGCTGCGCCAAGACCTCGTCCGGCAGCTTCCTCACCTCAAGCGCCGCTATCCGCGCTTCGAAGGCTATGCCGGGCAAACAGTCGCGGACATCTTCACCGACGAAGAGTTGGCCAGTGCCGAAGTGCGCACGGCGTCCACCTTTGCCTCGTCTGTGTTCATCAACGACGGGGGCACCTTCACCCGGCAGCCCCTGCCCTTCGACGCCCAACTCGCTCCCACGTACGGGCTCTTGGCAGACGACTTCGACCGCGACGGCGTAGTGGACGTGCTTCTCGCTGGCAACTTTTTCGGGGTGCGCCCCGACCTCGGACGGATGGCGGCCTCGTACGGTCTCCTGCTTCGCGGCCAAGGCGCGGGCCAGTTCGAGCCGATGCGGCCCCAGTCGACCGGCTTCTTCGTTCCCGGCCAAACGCGCCGCCTCGTGCAGGCTTCGAGCCCGGATCGCTCGCTCATCATCGCGGTCAAGAACGACGCCCCGCCCCAGGTTTTTGAACCACGTAGCGGGTCGTGACCGTTCCTCGCCGCCGCCTGGCTGCGCGCTCGGCCTATGGCTCGAATCCCCCGGTGCTCTCTTCATTCCACCCCCCACACCATGCGCCGCTCCCCCAGCGCACCCCTCCTCTCGCTTCTCGTAGCGCTGCTGGCCTTCGTCGGCTGCGCTGGCGACGCCTCCGCGCCGTCGCTCTTCGAACGCCTCGACCCGGCGACCACCGGCGTGACGTTCGAGAACACGCTGGCCGAGGGGCCCGCGTTCAACATCTTCAACTACCCGTACTACTACAACGGCGGCGGCGTTGCGGTGGGCGACCTCGACGGCGATAACCGCCCCGACCTGTTCTTCACCTCCAACGAGCAGGAAAACCGCCTCTACCTCAACCGGACCGAGGTAGGTGGGCCGATCCGCTTCGAGGATGTCACGGAGCAGACAGGCATCGGGGGCCTGGGCACCTGGTCGACGGGGGTCGCCATGGCGGATGTCAACGCGGACGGGCGCCTCGACCTCTACGTGATGAACCTGGGGGGCTACCTCGACCGCTCCGGCCGCAACGAGCTGTTCATCAACGAGGGAGTCGGCGAGGACGGCCTGCCCCGGTTCTCGGAGCAGGCCGACACCTACGGGCTCGACTTTGAGGGCTACGCCACCCACGCGGCGTTCTTCGACTATGACCGCGACGGCGACCTCGACGTCTACCTGCTCAACCATTCGACGCACACCGAGCGCACCTACAAGCGCGCCGAGCTCGTGCGCACCCGCCACGAGCGGGCCGGCGACCGGCTCCTCCGCAACGACCGCACCAACGGGTCCATCCGGTTCACCGAGGTCACCGAGCAAGCGGGCATCCTGAGCGGCGCTGCAGGCTATGGCCTCTCCACCGCCGTCGCAGACTTTGACGACGACGGCTGGCCCGACCTCTACGTCGGCAACGATTTCCACGAGAACGACCTCCTCTACCTCAACAACCAGGACGGCACCTTCCGTGAAGTCATCCGTGGCACGATGCCCCACACGAGCACCTTCTCGATGGGGGCCGACGCCGCCGACGTGGACAACGACGGGCGTGTGGACCTGGTGGTGCTCGACATGCTCCCCGCCCGCGAGGACATCCGCAAGACGTCGGACGACGGGGACACCTATGCTCTGTACGAGCTCAAGCGCACCCTTGGCTACCACCACCAGCTTGCCCGCAACACGCTGCAGCTCAACCGAGGCCTCGCTCCCGACGGAACGCCCCGCTTCTCAGACGTTGCGCCGCTCGCGGGCGTCGAGGCGACGGACTGGAGCTGGGCGGCCCTCTTTGCCGACTTCGACCTCGACGGCCACCGGGACCTCTTCGTCACCAACGGCATCTTCCGGCGCCCCAACGACCTAGACTACATCAACTACGTCTCCAGTGAGGTCGTGCAGGCGTCGCTCATGCAGGGCACCACGGAGCAGGACCTCGCCCTGCTCGACGAGATGCCCCAGGTCCCCATCCCCAACGCCGCGTTCCGCAACGCGGGGGGCCTTCGCTTCGAGGACGTCGCGCAGGCGTGGGGCCTCAACGAGCCCGGCTTCTCCAACGGTGCCGCCTATGCTGACCTCGACGGCGACGGCGACCTCGACCTCGTGCTCAACAACGTCAACGCGCCCGCGTCGATCTACGCGAACACGGCGGCGGATCGGGGCGAGAGCCACTACCTCACGCTCGCCTTCGAGGGGGCCAGCGCGAACCCGTTCGGCACGGGCGCACGCGTGAGCGTCGTCGCTGGTGACCAGCGGCAGGTCGCCGAGCAGATGCCCACGCGCGGCTTCCAGTCGACGGTGGAACCGCGCGTACACCTCGGTCTCGGCGCGGCAACCCAGGTAGACTCGCTCACCGTCAGGTGGCCCGACGGGCTGGTGCAGACGCTTACCAACGTCGAGGCCAACCGCGTGGTCACGCTTCGGCATGCCGACGCGGCGCCTCCCCCGCCAGCGGAAGCCCGCAACCGAGCGCCGCTCTTCAGCGTGCTTGCCGACGCGGTCCCGTTCGAGCACGACGAGAACGACTTCGTCGACTTCAACCGCGAGAAGCTGATGCCGCACAAACGGTCCACGGACGGTCCGGCTATGGCCATCGGCGACGTGAACGGCGACGGCCGGGACGACGTCTTCCTCGGCGGTGCCAAGAACCAGGCGGGCGCGCTCCTGCTTCAGCAGCCCGAGGGAGGCTTTGCCCGCACGGACGTTGCGGCGTTCCGCGCCGACAGCCTCGCCGAGGACGTGGACGCCGTGCTTTTCGACGCCGATGGCGATGGCGACCTCGACCTCTTCGTCGCGTCCGGCGGCAACGAGTTCTGGGGCGAGGCCGATCCTCTGCGCGACCGCCTCTATCGGAACGAGGCGGGCACCTTCGTCCGCGACGCGAGCGCCGTACCTGACTACTTCGCCAACACCGGCACGGTAGCGCCCGCCGATGTGGACGGCGATGGCGACCTCGACCTCTTCGTGGGCGCGCGCACGATGCCCCGCGCTTACGGCGTGACGCCCCCCAGCTACCTCCTGATAAACGACGGTACCGGCCAGTTTGGGGACGGCACCGCCACGAACGCCCCGGCGCTCGCCGAGGCGGGCATGGTCGCCGACGCCGCGTGGGGAGACACCGACGGGGACGGGGACCTCGATCTGCTCCTCGCAGGCGAATGGATGCCCCTCACCGTCTATGCCAACGACGGCGGCCGCCTCGCGCCGACCGAGGCGGGCCTTGGCAGCACGGCCGGCTGGTGGCACAGCATCGCCACGGCAGACTTCGACGGAGATGGCGACCTCGACCTTGTGGCCGGCAACCTCGGTCTCAACTCCGTGCTCGACACGAGCCCCGGGGGCACCGCGAAGCTCTTCGTGGGCGACCTCGACGGCGACGGGAGCGAGGAGAGCCTGCTCACCACCCACCGCGACGGCGGAGACTACCCCTACGCGGCCGTGGACCTGCTCCAGAGCAAGTTTCCGGCGCTCCGACGCGAGTACCCAGACTTCTCAAGCTATGGCGCGCGGACGGTCGGCGAACTGTTCAGCAACGCTGCGCTCGCCAACGCCGAGGTGCTTGAAGCCACAACCTTCGCCTCGGTCTGGGCCGAGAACGACGGAACCGGCCGCTTTGTCGTGCACACGCTCCCCATCGAGGCGCAGTTCGCCCCCGTCTTTGCGCTGCTGCCCGGCGACTTCGACGGCGATGCGCGGACCGATGTCCTGCTCGCGGGGAACTTCACAGGGGTCCGCCCCGACCGGGGCAAGGAAAACGTCGGCTACGGGCTCCTCCTGCGCGGCCAAGACGCCCCTGCTTCTGACCGGTTCGAGGCCGTCACGCTCGCCGAAAGCGGGGTCGTGCTCCCCGGCGAAGTGCGCGACCTCGCCGTGTTCATGAATCCTCAGGGCACGCTGCACATTCTAGCCGCGCGCAACGACGCCCGGCCGCTCGTCCTGCGCGTCTTGCCTGCTGCCGCGCGTGCGGACCTTGCCGCTCTCGTTGCCCATGAATAGCCCGACTGTCTCTATCCTTTTTTCCTGCTTCGACTATGCTCCGTCGCGTCCTTCTTGTGCTTCCGCTTCTGGGTCTCGCTTTTGTGCTCTCGGGCTGCGAGACCTCGACGCCCAAGCCTGTCGACCCCGTGGCGCTGGAATCGGCCTCAGACCCCGAGTTGCTCCACGCGACCGTGAAGCGGCTCACAGACGTCATGATCCGGGACATCTTCAGCCCCCCGCAGGCGGCGCGCGCCTACGCCTACACGACGATTGCGGCCTACGAGGCGATGGTCCCGGCCTCGCCGGCGCTGCGGTCGCTCGCGGGGCAGGTAGCAGCGCTGGAGCCGGTCCCCGCCCCGCCAGAGGCGGTGCCGTTGCACCACCCGCTCGCCGCAACGCAGGCCGCGTATGGCGTCGCTGAGGCGCTGGTGTTCTCCCCCGCCGAGATCGCTTCCCACCGCGCCTCGATGGAGGAGCGCGCCCGCGCCTCGCTGCCGAGCGACCTCGTCGACGCCTCGCTCGCCTACGGCGACGCTGTTGCAGCGCACATCCTGGGTTGGATCAACACGGATGGATACCGCGAGACGCGCAGCGCCCCCGCCTACACCGTCACCGACGAGCCCGGCCGCTGGATGCCCACCCCGCCCGCCTACATGGACGGCGTGGAGCCCAGCTGGAACCAGATCCGTCCGTTCGCCCTCGCCACGGCCGACCAGTTCGCACCGCCGCCGCCGCCGCCCTACAGCACCGAGCCTGGCTCCGCATTCTTCACGCAAGTGCTGGAGGTCTACGAGATCGGCCAGTCGATTACCGAGGAGCAGCGGGCCATCGCCAGCTTCTGGGACTGCAACCCCTACGTGATGCACACGCGGGGCCATGCCATGTTCGCCACGAAGAAGCTCACGCCGGGGGGCCACTGGATCGGGATCACCGCCATCGCCAGCCGCATGCGCGGCGACGACTACGCCGAGACCGCGGAGGCCTACGTGCGTACCGCGATCGCACTCTCCGACGCCTTCATCAGCGCCTGGGACGAGAAGTACCGCAGCAACCTCATCCGTCCGGAGACGGTCATCAACGCCCACATCGACGAGACGTGGATCCCTGTCTTGCAGACCCCGCCGTTCCCAGAGTACACCAGCGGCCACAGCGTCATCTCCGCTGCGGCGTCCGTCGTGCTCACCGACCACTTCGGCGAGAACTTCGCCTTCTCCGACACCACCGAGGTAGAGTACGGCCTACCCGTCCGCGACTTTCCTTCGTTCGAGATCGCTGCCGAGGAGGCCGCGATCAGCCGCCTGTATGGTGGCATTCACTACCGCTTCGCCGCGGAGGAAGGGCTGATCCAGGGACGCAATGTTGGTCAGCACGTCGTCGACCAGATTCAGACGCGCGCGCCAGCGCTGGCCAGCCAGTAACTTTGCCGTCTCGTCTCCGCACTTCTCCACCACCACCACCTCTCATGCGTTCCCTGCTCCGCCTTGCCCTGCTCCTGCTTCCCGTCCTCGTCTTCTCTGCCTGTGACTCCGGAAGCGACGATGACGCCCCACGTGTGGGGGTCACCGGTCGGTGGGTTGGTGAGTTGACCAACGAGCGCGACATGTCGCAAGTCTTTCCGGTCGAGCTCAACATCGTTGACAACCGCAACGACATCGTCGGGACCGGGGTCGTGCAGTTGCCCACCGAGGCGCTCTCCTTCGAGGTCACCGATGGGCTCTTTGCCACCCCAAAGCTTCGCCTCGGGCTTCTCTTCGACCGGGCCCCCTTCGTCGGCTCTCTGAGCGGCCGCGTCAACACAGAGATCACGGAGATCACGGGCACGTTCAGCGGATCAGGGCTCGCGAACGGCCCGGTCACGATGACCCTGAGCCGCTCGAACTAATACCGGTTCTTCAGGATGGTGCCTCACGCCAAAGCCTGACGTCATCCCAGACTTGATCCGGGATGACGAAGGTGAAGGCGAGCGACTGTCCTAGGAACTTGGTAGAGCGCGCAGCCGCGCCAGCCGAGGGCGTACAGCGCAGCGTCAGCCCACTTGCACGCACAGACGACGCCCTGCAACCCCCAGCCGCTACCACCGCCAACCGCTGCCAGTGCAGCCAGCGGGCGATGGCGCAGCGGAACCCTGGTCGTAGCCCAGCGGAAGCCCACGGGGCGATGATCTAGCACAGCGACCTAGCGCGTCGTCGCGCCCTCGGTCTGGATACCGCCTGGGATGATCTCGATGGTGCCGTCGTCGTTGAGGCCGTCGGCGGCGGGCATGCCTTTGACGGCATGGCCTCCGAAGCTGCCCCGCATCGCCGAGAGGAGGCGGTAGGCAAACGAGCGCTCGTCGCGCGACTGGAAGCGCTCGAAGAGCGCCTGCGCGATCGTCGGCACGGGCATGCGGAGGTTGATCGCTTCCTCGACCGTCCAGCGCCCCTCGCCCGAGTCCGGTACGTACGGTGCCACGGCGTCGAGGCCCGGCCGAGCCTTAAGCGCCTCCGCCGTCAGGTCGAGCAGCCACGACTGCACCACCGACCCATAGCGCCACACCTCCGCGATCTGGTGGAGGTCAAAGTCGACAGGGTTGTCCCCCATCTGGCTCTTCTTGTCGAACATCGCGAAGCCTTCGGCGAAGGCCTGCATCATGGCATACTCGACGCCGTTGTGGACCATCTTGACGTAGTGGCCGCTCCCAACCGGCCCGACGTGCCCCCAGCCTTTGGCCGCGCCGGGCGCGAGCGTCTGAATGACCGGAGCGACCCGTGCCACGGCCTCCTCGGTGCCTCCGACCATCGTGGAGTAGCCGTTTTCGAGGCCCCAGATGCCCCCGGAGACCCCGGCGTCTACGAAATGGAGGCCATGCTCGGCGGCTTCGCGCGCGCGCCGCACCGTGTCGGTGTAGCGTGAGTTTGCGCCCTCCACGATCAGGTCCCCTTCGTCGAGGATATCGTAGAGCTGCGTGAGGTGATCGTCGGTGATCTGGCCGGCGGGGAGCATAAGCCAGACCACACGCGGCGCGTCCAGCATCGCGACGAAGTCGGCCATCGCGGCGGCCGCCTCGGCTCCGTGGGACTTCGCGGTCTCGACGGGGCCCTGGCTGCGGTTGTGGACGACGACGCGGTGGCCGCCGCGCAGCATCCGGATGGTCATGTTGAGGCCCATGCGGCCCAGGCCAATCAGTCCGAGTTCCATGTGTCGAGGGGAGATAGAGATGAGTAAGGGAAGGTGGGGGACGCGTCGTCGCGTGAGAAGTTTACGGCGGCGGAAGGCTTCGCGGCGGAACCGCGTGACGCGGTGCCCCCGCGTTGCCTGCTACCAGCGAGCCGTGATCGTCAGCATCGGCACGAGCCCCAGCCCTTCGACGTCCTGGAGCACCCCCTCCGCGTCGGTCCGCTGGTCCACAACGTTGCGCCGGTTGGTGAGGTTGTAGACCTGCGCCTGGGCGCTCCACCTCAGCCCTATCAGCGGAAAACGCACGCTCGCGGCGAGGTCCACCCGCAGGTACGCCGGCAAGCGACGTGGCCGCACGCTCAGTTGCTCTGCCTCAGCAGGATAGCCGCTCCGAGCGATCCCGGTGAGCGCCACCGACCACGTCCGCGATTGCCGCTGCAGCAGCACCTGCGCCGAGTGCGGGAGGTCGTGCCGGGCGGCCTGCCAGCGCCGTGCCCCGCCAGCCCGCTCCTGCGTCTGGCTGAGCGCGTAGCTGAGGCCCAAATTCCACGCATCCTGCTCGACCTGCACGGCCAGTTCTGCACCGACGCCTCGCTGCCGCCCAGCCCCATAGTCTTCAACCAACACGCCGGCATCGATACGGCGGCGCTCAGGGTCGCTCGTGGGATCGTCGGCGCTGGGCAGCGGCAGCAAGATATCGTTGAACTGGCGCGCGTACACGTCGAAGGCGAACGAGAGGCGGGGCAGCGGACGCCAGCCCGTCCCGGCGGCGAGTTGCCAGCCCGTCGCCGGTTCGATTGTGCCGCCAGCGGGCAGCCAGCGGTTGGCTGCCAGGTCATAGCCCGTCGCGTAGCGGTCGCGCAGCCGGTGCAGCGTCTGGACTTGACGGCTGAGCCCGACCTGGACGAAGTAGCCGGCCTCTTCGCGGGCGTAGCGGGCGTAGAAGCGCGGGCTCAAGAAAACCTTGCCCTCGGGCCCATAGATGCCGAGGCGCGTGCCAGGGCGCAGCTGCCATCGACGGCTCACCTGCCAGCGGTCCTCCGCATAGGCGACGGCTTCGACCGCCGTGACGCGGCCTGTCCGGCTCGTACGGTCCACCCCTCCACCCCGCTGGGCGACCTCCTGGAGGTTGCTGTCAAAGATGCGATAGCTCGCCTCGACGCCCACGCGGACTTGGTGGGCGAGGGAGACGAAGTAGTCCACGTCGCTTCGCAGCCCGGTTTCGGCGAAGCGAACGCGGTAGGCGCTGTCGAGGAGCGGCCTGCTCGCGGTCCCCCCGTCGGCGAGGGCGTCCTCGCGGGTACGGTAGGCCGTGTGGTACGCCGTGGTCGAGACAAAGAAGGTGCGTCCGTAGAGGTAGTCGTAGCGTCCGGACAGCAGCAGGTTACCCCACCGGTAACCGACGCGCGCCTCGGCGTCGGGGTCGACGGGGTCGGCAAGCAGGTCGCGGAGCGGCGTGTCGGCTTCGAGGCGGTCGCCTCCCGCATAGACCGTGGCGGCGAAGCGATGCCACCGCGACGGCCGCCACGACAGCTTCGTGTGGAGGTCGTAGAACGCGTACCCAAATCCCGTCGAGGCGTCGGTGTCCACGTCCGTAGGCGTCAGCGCAAGCGTCCCGGTGGGCCGCAGCGAGGGCGCGAGGAGCAGGTCGAGGTACGAGCGGCGAGCAGACGCGGTGAGCCCTACGTTCGATGCGAGCGGGACCTCGGCCACGGCCCGGAGCGCCACGGGGCTGAGCGCGGCCAGCCCCCGGGGGCGCCCGCCGAGCCCGTCCTTTGTCTCGGCCACGAGGACCGACGAGAGCGCCCCCCCATACTGAGCGGGGAGCGACCCTTTGAACAGCTGCACCCGCTTCAGGGATTCCGGCTGGTATGCCGAGAAAAACCCGAACGTGTGCCAGGGGTGGATGAGCGGCACGCCGTCCAAGAGGTAGCGGTTGTAGTGGCTCTCGGCGCCGCGCACCACCAGTTCGCCCCCCGTCTCTGCGGCGCGCTCCACCCCGGGCAAGAACGAGAGCACGGAGAAGAGGTCGCCCTCTCCCAGAAACGACGGCAACGCCGCTTCCTCGGGGCGAATGGCCGTGGCCCCCGGGACCGCCTCGGGCTCCAGTCCCGTCTCTACGACCACGCTGCGCCCTTCGATGGGCTGCGGGCGCAGACGGATCACCGTCGGCAGCGCGGGGCTCTCCGGGAAGACGCTCAACGCCAAGGCCACCGCTCGATAGCCGATGTAGGAGACGCGCACCCGGTAGGACCCCGTCGGCAGATCGGGCACGGCGAAGTCGCCGGTGGCCGTCGTGATGGCACCCAGGCCGAGGTCTTCGAGGAAGACGTGGGCACCGGGCAACGTCTCCCCCGTCTCGGCATCCACCACGGAGCCTTCGAGCGTACCGCGCAACGCGTTGGTGTCCTCGTCCTCGTCCGTCCCCGGCGGCAAGGCGATGAGGACATACTGCCCGCGCCGGACCCGCTCGGCACGCAGCCCGGTGTCGGCCAGGAGTGCCGACAGACCCGCCTCGGCATCGTCCCCCACCCAGCCGCCGTCTGTGACGAAGCCATCTACGAGCCGGTCGGCGTAGACGAGGTCGATGCCGGCCTGCCGCGCCAGTTCGTCGAGGGCCTGACGCAGCGGAACAGGCTCGGGCCAGTTCAGGTCGATGCGCGGAGCCTCCGGCTGGGCCTGCACACTCCCGGCCACGCAGGCACAGCATAGCAGGAGCACGAGTCTGTAGAGGCGCATCGAGGGCTGGGGAGGTGGGGGACAAGAATAACGCCACACCTGCTGGGTCGCGTGCCCTAGCCCGCAACCCACCGCCTCGCTACGGCCTGCTTCTTTGCTCCCACCCGGTTTAGAGCCAGCGCCAGGCGATCACGCTCACGGTCACGGCCATGATGAGGACGCTCAGCATCAGGCCCGCGCGTGTATAGTCAGTGTAGCGATAGCGGCCCGCGCTCATGACCATGAGGTTGGTCTGGTAGCCGATGGGCGTCAGGAAGCTCGCGGCCGAGCCCACGGTGATGGCCAGCGCAAACGCTTTCGGGTCGACGCCCAGGTCGGCCGCGACGCTGAGCGCCACGGGAAACATGAGGGCCACGGCCGCCTTGTTGGTCACGAGTTCCGCGAGCACGTTGGTCACGGCGTAGAGCAGCACCAGCGTCCCTAGGACGCCCAGATCGGCCGCGACCGACTCGATGGCGAGCGCCGCGACCGTCGCCAGCCCGGTCGCCTCCACGGCTTGGCCGATGCCGAGCGCCGCCGCGATCATCACCAGCACACCCCAGTCGATGGCGTTGCGCGCCTGGGAGCCGTTGATGCAGCCCGTCACGATCACGCCCAGCGCCGCCGCCACGGCCACCGTTGCCAGGGGCATCAAGCCGAACCCTACGATGACGATGAAGCCCAGCAGGATAGCCAGCGCGATGGGGGCTTTCTTCGACGCCGAGGCGACCGGACGCCCGAGCGACGCCACCAGCGCGAAGTCCTGGCGCCCCTGCACCTGGGCAGCGAAACTCGAGTGCGACTCGATAAGAAGCAGGTCCCCCGCACGCAGCTTGGTGCGCCCGATGCGCCCGCGCAGCGGCTCCTCGCTGCGCTGGATCGCCAGCACGACCCCGCCGAAGCGATTGCGGAAGTCCACCTGCCGCAGCGTCTTACCGACGAGGTCGGACGAGGGGCTGAGCACGGCCTCGAAGAGCGGGAGCGCGCGCCGCTGTGGCCTCGGGATGGGCTCGACCGGGTGCGCCAGGCCGTCTTGCGCCAGCAGCTTGCCCACCGCCTCCACATCGCCTGTGAAGAGCAGCGCATCGTCCGACTGGAGCGTGGTTTCAGGGCGCGCTGGGATCGTCTTGCGCTCGCCCTCCTCGGCGCGCCGCCGGATGGACGTGAGGTAGGCGTTCTCCAGTTCGCGCAGGCCCGCGTCCCCAATCGACTTGCCCACCAGCGACCCGTCTTCCACGACGTGCAGCTCGAACGTGTAGGTCCGCGCCTGCTCCTCGGCCATCGCGGCGCCCCCGGTGCGATCCGGCAGGAAGCGGTGCCCGATGAGGGCGAAGTAGAGCGCGCCGACGAACATCGCGGGGATGCCCACCCAGGTGAGATCGAAGAACGAAAACCCCGGCAGGCCCTCGGCCAGCAGCAGCCCGTGCACGATCACGTTCGTGGAGGTGCCGATGAGCGTCACCCAGCCGCCGATGATCGCCGCGTAGGAGAGCGGGATCAGCAACTTCGAAGCCGGGATGCCCGTCTGTCGCGCCCACGTCTGCACGCGCGGAATTAGCATCGCCACGATGGGCGTGTTGTTCAGGATGCCCGAGAGCAGGCTCGTCGGCAGCATGAGCCGCAGCACGGCCACACTGATCCGACCGCTCCTCGGGCGTAGAATCCCGTCCACGGCCGCGATGGCCGACGTCCGCTCGACCCCGGCTGCCACAACGAAGAGGGCGCCAATCGTGATGACGGCTGGATTCGAGAAGCCGACGAAGGCTTGCTCGGTCGGCACTACGTCGGCGAGGAGCAGCAGCCCGAGCGTCCCCACGAGGATGAGGTCAGGGCGCGCGATGTTGCGCACCAGGGCCGCGATCATCACGATCAGCGCCGCCAGCGTGTACCACGCCTGCCAGTCGAGGGCCATGCGATGCGGGGGCTAGGGAGGCAAACGCGACAGGGCCCGCCCAGCAGGCCCCTCGGCGCCTTAGCTGGGCACCTCCTGCTCCACGAACCGCTGCCAGTCGAAGGCAGGGTCGCCGACGGCGAAGACGGACGGGTTGCGAATGTCGTCCTTGTTGTAGGCGAGGCGCTCGCCGTCCCGCGTGGCGACGCGGCCTCCTGCGGCTTCCACGATAGCCTGCGCGGCCGCGGTGTCCCACTCGAACGTAGGCACGGTGCGCGGATAGAAGTCGGCCTGGCCTTCAGCGACGAGGCAGAACTTGAGCGAGGAGCCCATGCTGGCGGAGTCGACGGCATAGCCTGCGTCTCCGAGGCGGTCGAGGATGGCGGCGACCTCCGCTCCGGCGTGGTCGCGGCTGGCCACCACAGTGAGCGCGGCGTCTGCGGCCTGGCGCGCCTGGATCGGCACAGGCGCGGCGTCCCCGTCTTGCTTGAAGGCTCCGGCGGCGTCCGCGAAGTAGGTCACCCCCTTCACAGGCACGTGCACCACGCCCAGCACCGGCTCCGCGCCGTCGATGAGCGCGATGTTGACGGTGAACTCGCCTGTCGTCTTCTTGACGAACTCCTTGGTCCCGTCGAGGGGGTCCACGAGCCAGAACGTGGCCCAGCCCTTGCGGCCGGCGACCTCGTCCTCCGGCGACTCTTCCGACAGCACAGGAATATCGGGCGTGAGCGCGCGAAGGGCTTGGACGATGTAGGCGTGTGAGGCGCGGTCGGCGTGGGTCAGCGGGGAGTCGTCCGACTTGTAGTCAACGGGCAGTTCCTGGGCGTAGAAGTCGAGGATGCGCTGACCGGCCTGGACGGCAATAGCGCGTACGTCTGCGAGCATGAGCGAGCGAGAGAGGGGGTGCGGAGGGAGCGAGCCTGCACGCGCAGGCCCGGGCGAGCGTGGGCGGCGTGGGGCGGCGCTAGGCGTCGACCGACTCTGGGATGTCGAGCGCCTCGCGGAAGTAGGCGAGCGTGCGGCGCAGCCCGTCGGTGCGGGAGACGCGCGGCTCCCAGCCGAGGCGGGTGCGAGCCTTCGTGATGTCGGGCTGGCGGATCTTGGGGTCGTCGGCGGGGAGCGGCTTCTCCACGATCTCCGAGTCCGAGCCGGTGAGTGCGATGACCTCCTCGGCAAACTGGCGGATCGTGATCTCGTCGGGGTTCCCGACGTTGACCGGCTCCGTCTCGTCGCTCATCATGAGGCGATAGATGCCGTCGATGAGGTCGTCCACATAGCAGAAGGAGCGCGTCTGGGAGCCATCGCCGAAGACGGTGATGGGCTCGCCGCGCAGCGCCTGGCTCATGAACGTCGGGAGGGCACGGCCGTCGTCGGTGCGCATGCGCGGACCGTACGTGTTGAAGATGCGCACGATGCGAGTCTCGACGCCGTGGTAGCGCTGATAAGCCATCGTGATGGCCTCGGCGAAGCGCTTGGCCTCGTCGTAGACCCCGCGGAAGCCAACCGGGTTGACATTGCCCCAGTAGGTTTCCTTTTGGGGGTGCTCCAGCGGATCGCCGTAGACCTCCGACGTAGAGGCGATGAGCATGCGCGCGCCCTTGGCCTTGGCCAAGCCGAGGCAGTTGTGCGTCCCGAGCGCGCCCACCTTGAGCGTCTGGATGGGCAGCTTCAGGTAGTCGATGGGCGACGCCGGGCTGGCGAAGTGGAAGATGTAGTCCAGGTCGCCGGCCACGTAGACGTAGTTGGAGACGTCGTGGTGGACAAACTGGAAGCTCGGGTTGCCGATCAGGTGCGCGACGTTGTCCGGATTCCCGGTGATGAGGTTGTCCATGCAGACAACCTCGTGGCCTTCGGCGAGGAGGCGCTCGCAGAGGTGCGAGCCGAGAAAACCGGCACCGCCGGTGACAAGGGTACGGGGCATGAGGGGGCGAGGCGGCTGGGTGGAGAAACGCGAGCGTGGGCGCGGGGCCCTTAGGCTTGGCCGTTCGACGAGACGGCGACCTCCTGGATCGGCTCCACGAACGGGCGCCCGATCGAGTGGTACTCGAAACCGTTGGCGGCCATCCGGTCGTGGTCGTAGAGGTTGCGCCCGTCGAAGATGACCGGGGCCTTGAGGAGCGTCTTGACGCGGCCGAAGTCGGGGCGGCGGAACTCCGGCCACTCCGTGCAGATCACGAGCACGTCGGCCCCGATGAGCGCGCCGTAGGAGTCGGTCGTATAGTGGATCGACCCGTCGTTGAGGGGGCCCTCGCCGAGCACCGCGCGGGTGGTCTCGATGGCCTCGGGGTCGTAGGCCACCACGTCGGCGCCGGCAGCCGTGAGCGATCGGATCATGGCGTGGCTCGACGCCTCGCGCACGTCGTCGGTGTTGGGCTTGAAGGCGAGGCCCCACATGGCGATCTTCGAGCCGCGCAGGCTGCCGAGCACGGCTTCGATGCGCGGCAGGAGGATCGTGCGCTGCGTCTCGTTGACGTTCAGAACGGCCTGCAAGATCTCGAACGGGTAGTCGTTCTGCTGCGCGGTGCGGACGAGCGCCTGCACGTCTTTCGGGAAGCACGACCCCCCGAAGCCGATGCCCGCGTAGAGGAACTTCGGGCCGATACGGCTGTCGGTGCCGATGCCGCGGCGCACCTTGTCGACGTCCGCGCCGACGCGGTCGCACACGTTGGCGATCTCGTTCATGAACGTGATCTTGGTGGCGAGCAGCGCGTTGGCGGCGTACTTGGTCATCTCGGCCGACTTCTCGTCCATGACGATGATCGGGTTGCCGGAGCGCACGAACGGCTCGTAGAGCTGCGTCATGAGGTCGGCCGCCTTCTCGGACGACGTGCCGACGACCACGCGCTCGGGCTTCATGAAGTCGTCCACGGCTACGCCCTCGCGCAGGAACTCCGGGTTCGAGACCACATCGAAGCGGCTGCCTTCTTCCACGCCCGCCTGGGCGATGGCCTCGGTCACAAGGTCAGCCGTGCCCACGGGGACGGTGCTCTTGTCCACGATCACCTTGTAGCCCCACGCGGGGTTGGCCGCCAGCAGCTCGCCGATGTCCTTGGCGACGCCGAGGACGTAGCGCAGGTCCGCCGAGCCGTCCTCGCCGGGTGGCGTCGGGAGCGCGAGGAAGATCAGGTCGGCGTGCTCGACCGCCGGGGCGAGCTCCGTGGTGAAGTGGAGGCGGTCCTCGCGCAGGTTGCGCTCGAAGTAGACTTCGAGGCCGGGCTCGAAGATAGTGAGTTCGCCGTTGGTGAGCTTTTCGACCTTGGCCTCGTCGATGTCGACGCAGACCACGTCGTTGCCCATCTCGGAGAAGCAGGTGCCGGAGACGAGACCGACGTAGCCGGTCCCGATGACAGAAACGCGCATGGCGTAGAGGGTGTGCGGGGAGGTAGTTGGCGGAGGCGAAAGCTACCGGCATGCCCTCGCAGGGACCATCCTTGCGAGCTAATTCGGCGGCTTTTTCGCATGAGGCTCTCGAAGGAGAGCGTCGGGTCCCGCGCATGCAGCAAACGTTGTGCCGCTTGTGCCACGCGCGGAAGAAATCCTACCCGTCCGTCGCTGAAGGCGCGCGCCGCCAGGGCAGACGGAAGCTGCGCTGCACCTCGGCCCATTTGGCCCGGTCCTCTTGGCTGCCCCCGCCCGCCACTTCGCGCAGCAGCGCCCACCCGATGCCGAGCAGGACGCCCAGCACAAGCGCCCCGACGACAATCAGGCCGCGGCTGGGGGCACTGGGCTTGAGGACCACCACGGGCTCTTCAATAACGGTGATGATGGGCTCGCTGCGCTGCAGCTCCAATTCAGCCCGCGTGACCTCTGTGCGGAGCTCGTTGTAGTACTCCCGCTTGAACGACAGGTCTTGCTGCAGGCGTTCGCGCTGGGTGCGCAGCGAGGCTGTCTGGATGGCGCGGTTCCGGTCGTCGAAGGCGGCCAGTCGCCCTTGCGCCGCTCTCAGGTCCTGCTCGGCTTGACCAAAGCGGTCGCTAACAAATGCCAGGTTGTCCCGCGCTTTCTGCGTGCGAATCGTCCGGACGCGCTCGGTGAGGAGGATGAGCGAGCGCTCCACGACCGCAGCGGAGAGGTGGGGGTCGCGCATCGTCACGCTGAGCGTCATGAGACCTGTCTCGTCATTGGTCGTGACGCGCGTCATGCTGCCCAACTTGCCGAGCGCGATCTGCTCGAGCTCGGTGAGCACGGCGTCGCTGCCCCCGTCGCCTGCGGGCGGCGAGAGGACCTGCCTGAGCCAGCGCTTGGGCGCGTTGACCACGTAGCCGATGGGCTTTGGACGGAGCACATAGCCCATCAGCGGCAGCGTAGCCCCCTCGCTCGGGACGAGAAAGGTGTCCTGCAAGAGGGTGAGGCGCACTTCCCGCGTGGCGAGGATGTCCGGGTAGGCCTCCACGGAGAGCCCGGGCTCCGCCGCGCCGAGGTCGAAGCCAAAGGAGCGGAGCGCCGAGATAGCTCCCCCCGCCGCGAATCCGTCCTCGGCCTCACGGACGAGGGTCGCGCTCGCGGTGTATTCGTCGGGCTGCAGCAGCGCATAGACGACGCCCAGCACCGTCAGGATGCCAGCGCAGACCAGCACGAGCCGCCGGTGGTGCGCCACCATGAGGAGGACGTCGAGCAGCGACACCTCCCGGGGCTCGGCCTCACTCGGCTGTGCGGCGCGGCGCGAGGCTGTCTCGTAGGGGACCGTGCGCGATTCCACTGGCCTAGCGCTGGAGCGCGATGATGAGCGGGACCAGCACGGTGGCAGTCCCCGAAAGAATGGTGAGGGTGTCGCGGATGATCTCGCCCACGTCCACCGGCTCCTCGTCTTCCTGCTCGCGCTCAACACGGATGGCGGCGCCATCGTCCACCACGGGGTCCTGGGGAAAGAGGCCGCGCCTGAGCTTGAACGTAGCGCCGGAGGCCTGGGTGAGGAAGATGTCAAGCGTGCGGTCGCGCGTGCCCCCGGCGCGTTCGAGGTAGTACGACACGCGGCGCCCCTCGACGAACTTGATGAGCCCCTCGTTGGCCACGTTGCCCTGCACAGTGACCGTGTTGGGCTGCACCGGAATGAGGATACGGTCGTTGTTTTGCAGGACGACGTCGGCGCTGCGCTCCCCGCGCAGCGCCTGCTCAAACTCGGCGATCACCTGGCGCTGGTCGCGGACGAGCCGCCCGCCCTTCGCATAGGCCGCCTCGGTGAGCCCACCCGCCCGCTGGATAATCTCGGAGAGCGTCTCGTTGTCGCGTTGCAGCGTGTACTGCCCCGGGAAGAGCACCTCGCCGGAGAGGACCACCGTTTGCTGCACCTGGAAGTCGGGGTTGAGACGGACGTAGATCCGGTCCCGGTGCTGGAGCTGGTGCCCGTTCTCGATCGTGTCGCTGCCAAACAGGCCGTCCGACTGGACGATCACCTCGCGCGTCTCTGCGCGACGGCCGGTGGAGCGCTCTGTCATGCGGGTCACCTCGACCCGGTTTTCCAGCGCGCCCTCGGCATAGCCTCCTGCCTGGAGGATGGCGTCCTCGACGGTCATGTTTTCGCGGAGTCGGTAGCGCCCGGGCGACGCCACCGCCCCACTGACCAGCACAAACGGGTCTGCTACCTGCTCTTCCACGACACGCTCGTAGACGCGCACCTCGTCACCGGGCTCCAGCGGCAAATCGGCGAGGCCGGCACCCCGCAGCGTCTCTCCGAGATCGAACCGCAGGATGCGCTCCCGCAGCCCATCGTCGGTCGGCCGGAACAGGTCGGCGCGTTCGAGCAACACCGTCTCCACGTACTCCTCGTCGGCGAGGCCGCCCCCCTGGAAGAGGAGGTCGAAGAGGGTCATGCCGTCGTAGAGCGGATAGGTCCCCGGATCGCGCACGCGTCCGACAATGCGCACCTCACGCTCGACTTCGAGGTCGGCGCGCGCATAGACCCGCACCACATCGCCGGGGCGCAGCACCAGATTGTGTTGGGGATCGTCCGCCAGGGCCGCCGTGAGATCGATGCGGACGATTGCGCGGTCGAGGTCCTCTCGGAACCGGAGGAGTTCGGCGCGGGCTTGGTAGGCGTCGCCGCGCAGCCCGTCGGCCTCGTCGATAAGGTCTCGGACCGTGCGCACGGTTTGGCCCAGCTCGTAGCGCCCGGGCTGAAACACGGCGCCTTCGATGGACGCAGCGGGCACCGCGGCACGGCTCGCCAAGGCCTCCGCTTCGAGGATCGAGAAGATGCGCACGCGGTCGCCGTCGGCGAGCGT
>JBCDFF010000010.1:0-29367 GCA_039178415.1 Bacteroidota bacterium | reverse complement strand
ATCACGGCAAGGTGTGCCCATCACGGCAAGGTGTGCCCATCACGGCAAGGTGTGCCCATCACGGCAAGGTGTGCCCATCACGGCAAGGTGTGCCCATCACGGCAAGGTCATAGGATCGTCGTTCCCCGCGCTCGAAGATGTGCAATTGGTGCGCCGCGAGCTACCGCCGAGTCGCGGCCCGGGCCTGACCGCCCAGGATGGTCGTGTCGAGCAGGCCACGCTTGGCGAGCCAGCAGGGAGGCGTGCAGCGTTGACTGTTATTGCACGGTAGTTTTCCCACGCAGCCGTGCGGCCCTGCTCAAGTCTTCTGCTTTTGCTTCTGGGCGGCCGGGAACAGGATGTTGTTGAGGATGAGCCGGTAGCCGGGCGAGTTTTTGTGCAGCGCGAGGTCCGTTGGCGGGTCGCCGACGAAATGCTGGTAGTCCTCGGGGTCGTGGCCTCCGTAGAAGGCGAAGAAGCCTTGTCCGAGCGGCCCATACAGGTAGCGAACCTCCGTGCGGCTCGGCGTCTCCGCTAGGACCACGACGCCCGGTTTGACAAGCACCTTCCTGAAGTTCGTCGTCTGCCCCATGAAGCCTCTCACGCTGGCAACGTGGTTTTGGGTGAGCATCGTCGGGACGGGGTCCCACTTGGCAGAGAACTCGAAGAGGGTGAAGTAGTCGGTCGCTGGGTTGCGGAGCGCCGGGGGCGGCGTCACATCGATGTCGGAGTGCTCGTACTCCAGGGGATTGAAGCTCGGCGTGAAGTCCCGGAACGCGAACGTACCGCTGTAGTCGAGCTGCTGGATGGCGTCCGGGTCGATGGAGTCCCCGTCGAATTCCGCCGGGACGATGTCGGTGCCGTGGGCGGCGAGGGCGAGGTCGATGGTGTCGGTGCCGGAGCACATCGCGAAGAGAAAGCCGCCCTGCGCCACGTAGGTCCGGATGCCGCGGGCGACGGCCAACTTGAGGTCGCTCACCTTGGCGAACCCGCGCTCACGGGCGTCGGCCTCGGCGCGGCGCTGTTGCTCGCGGTACCACGGCGCGTTGCGATAGGCGGCGTAGAACTTCCCATACTGCCCGGTAAAGTCCTCGTGGTGGAGGTGGAGCCAGTCGTAGTCAGCCAACTCCCCATCGAGCACCTGAGCGTCGTAGATCAGGTCATAGGGGACCTCGGCGTAGGTGAGCACGAGGGTCACCGCGTCGTCCCACGGGAGCGTCTGGTCGGGGGCATAGACGGCCACCTTCGGCGCTTTCTCAAGCCGCACAAGGCTTGTGTTCGACCCCTCCGATTCCACCTCGGCGACGATCTGGGCGGTCGTGCCGCCGGAGATCGTCTCGAACGACACGCCGCGGATGCGGAGTTCGTCTTGAAGCCCCGGCTGGTCGGTCATCAGGAACGAGCCGCCGCGGTAGTTGAGCAACCAGTCCGCCTCGTGGCCGCGCGCGAGGTACCAGTAGACCGCGCCGTACGCCTTTAGGTGGTCGGTCTGGCGCTCGTCCATGGGAATGAGCACGTCTTGGCTTCGGGTCGGGAGCGCCGAGACCAATGCGATGAGAAACAGGAGGGCGAGGCGCATAGCATCAGCGAAAACTGTCAGAGAAGGGCGATGTCAGTCGGTGAAGGAATAGACGCGCATGCGGCCGAGGAGGGCGCCGAAGCCTGTCCCGTACAGCGTGAATACGGGCGGAGCCGCGTAGATCAAGAACGCTTGACCCAAACCGAGCGCAAAGGCTTCGCCCGCCGAGTCCGCGTCCCCGCCGAGGGTGGAGGCGCCGAGGGCCACGAGCAGACCAGCGCCCGCACCGATCGCGAGCCCGGTGAGCGTGGTTTTAGCCCGGTTGTCAAAGACGATGCGTTCGATCTCGGACGTGGGGGCGATGCGCAGCGAGTCGGACCGGATCCACCACGCAGTGGCCTGCGGCTGGACGTACTCGATCGTGCCCTGTTCGCGTGCCCCATCGACGAAGTGGAGGACCGCGTCTTTCCCGTGCAACTCGTGATTGGCATACGCTACGGCCGTTTCGTTCGACGTTGGCACGACGCGGGCTGTGGTACTACAGCCAACGACGCTACAGCATGTAAGCAGGAGCAGGAGTCGCGTTCGGACGGGCTGCATGCGAGCGCAAAAGGGTTGGAAGAGAAAGGGATTACCGGGGTAGAGGAAGGAGGCGAGCGTCGAGGAGGACCGTCTCGACATGACAGCCGTCTGGCGTCTCGCCGACCTCGACGTTGGAGCGAACCCACGGTTGGTAGCCATTGGCGTCTACGGACACGGTGTACGTGCCCGGGCGCTCGAACGCGCCGCTGAAGGAGCCCCAGGGTGTTCCACCCGGCGGTCGCCATTCCGCAACCTCTACGAAGTCGCCGTCTCGAAATTCCACGGAGACGGTGTCCACAGAGGGGTCTCCCTGTTCAGTAGAGACGGTTTCAGTAGAGACGGTGACGGTGATGGCAGGGCGGGCCTCGGTGGTGCAAGCGATCCCGTCGAGGGTACTCGTCGGATCACACCCTGCGAAGGCGAGCACGGATAGCAGCCAAGCGACACGCATGCGTAGCGAGATCAAAGGAGCAGGGTGTTATACGCCGTCTCCACGGAGTGCCCGGATGCGAGCGCGTGCCTCTGGGAGGAGCAGCGAGCCCGGATACCGGGTGAGAAGGTCGGTGTAGGCAGCACGAGCGGCGTCGGGGTCACCCAAGTCTTGTTCGAGCAACTCAGCCCGAAGAAAGAGGGCACGATCGGCTAGGTAGCTGCGAGGAAACCGGTCCGGTAGCGCATTGAGGAGCTCCACGGCCTCGTCAAACCGGCCCGCGATGCGGAGCGCCTCCGCCCGCAGGAACGCGGCCTCATCGCCGATCGGATGCGAGGCGAAGTCCGCGTTGAGTCGGTCGAGTGCCGCGATGGCCTCAGCAGAGCGAGCCTGGCGGGTGTAGCGCAAAGCCTCGGCGTAGGTCCGCAGCGCGGTGTCCGTGGAGTCAGGGCCGCGATGCTCGTTGAGGAGCAGCTTGAGCGTGATCGCGTCGTTGGCGGTCTGGGTCGCCGTGTTTTCGTTCATCGCGCGGACGCGGGAGAGGGCACCGTCCAGGTCGCCCGCGTAGAAGTCCAGCGTGGCCAGTTCAAGGCGGGCGCGCTCGGCTGCTTCTCCGATGCGCACCTCCTCCTCAACCTGTTGGTAGGCAAGGCGGGCTCGCGTGAGATCATCGCGCAAGAAAGCGAGTTGGCCCAGCGCCAAGCGCGCCTCGGCGACGGTCTCGGGCACCCGCGAGGTGCGCGCAAGCTCGCGGAGCAAGGATTCAGCTTCATCGTAGTTGCGAAAGACCGATTGGTGGAGTACGGCCATGCGCTGCAGCGCGCTCTCGGTGAAGGGGCCTGAGGGGTAGGTCTGTACGTAGGCGCGGTAGCCAGCAAGCGCAGCCTCGTAGTTCGGTGCAGGCACACGCGATCCGGTCACGGCAAGGGGACGCTCGGCCTGGACCTGAGCACGTTGTTCGTAGAGGGTGGCAAGGCTGTAGCGCGCGGCCCCCGCCATCGGCGTGCCAGCATACGAGTCGAGCAGCAACTGGTAGGCTTCTTCCGCCAAGCCAAGCGCGTTGTCGGGCAGAGCACCGGCGGCAGGAGACTCGGTAGCGTCCTGCGCGGCCCGAGCGAATGTGAGGAGGGCCTGCCCATTTTGCTCGCCGAGGCGGTCCAGGGCACGGCTGGCGTCGAAGGCCGTACGAAAGTCGCCGAGCTCTAGGGCGAGCCATGCGCTCATGTCCCGGAAGACGAGGTCGAGCGGAAAGGTGCGGATCGCCTCGTCGACAGCCGCTCGGTAGGCGAGGGCCGCCTCCGGGTCGTCGAGCGAGCGCGCAAACCGGCTCTTGATGACTTGCACGCGGTCGGGACGTTCGCGGAGCATGGCGAGGTATTCCCGAGCGACGTTCGCGTAGTTGCCCGCCAAGTCGTACACCTGGGCCAGTTCGCCTCGGTAGAGGTCCGGCTGGTCGAGCACGACCCGCCCCCGTTCGAGCACGGCTGCAGCGCGCTCGTAGAGGCGGTTTTGGGTCATCCCCGCGTAGACAGCGCGGTAGGTGTTCGAGTCCTGGGGATCCGACTCCAGCGCCCGCGTCCACGTTGCGTCGGCCGTATCCAGATTGCCTGCTTGGAAGTGAAGGCTCCCCAACTCGCCCAACAACGAAGCCGTTGCACCCTCCAGGACAATCCGGTCGTCCACCAAGCCGATGGCCTCCTCGTACCGCTTAAGCTGCACGTAAGCGTATTTCAGCTTAAGGTAGATCGGCTGGGACGCTGGGTCGCTGTCGTGCAGGTCTTCGAGCAGCGCGATGGCACGGTCGGCCTGGCCGGCCCGAAGGAGTTGGTCGGAGAGCCGGAATTTGGCAGCAACGGTGCGGTCTTCAGAGAGGTGCAGCCTGCCGGAATCAACCTGGTGAGAGTTCGGGCGCTGGGCGGACGCGGGAACCGCACAGGTCAGGAGGACAAGGAGGGAAGCGAAGCGCATGGGCAGGCGTGCGTGGAGGGTCAGGTACCACGATCAAGGAAAGGTAGAGCGAGAAACCGACCTGGAAGGTTCCGAACGCTTGCCGCATGCAGACTCGTGCCCATGTGCGCATGTCGCACGCAGCGCTGGTTTGTCATAGCACGAAGTGCTGTAATTGGTCACAAGACGATCGTGCGTCGGCATACCCAAGCCACCAAGAGGGTGAGCTGTGGAGGGAATCGGTCTTGCCTCAATGGTCCACCCCTACTTTGACGCTGCAAAGAGGCCACGTGAGGATGACACGCGTGCTGATGGTGACACGCGAGATGATGGTGACACGCAAGGTGCGTATGCTGCCTCGAGATGGGGTATCCGTTTAGATGGGATATCCGTAGCAGAGGCGCATCTGCGCCATCGTGGCGACATCGAGATAGAGTCAGCGCGCGAGCATTAGTAGAGGCACAAGACGCTCATTGCGGCGTCCATTCACCTACGGGGCTGAGGCGCAAAATGCGATCCGGCGAATTACCAACGACGTATATGGCCCCGTCGGGTCCGTTGACGGCCTCGCGGATCCGCCCGAAGTTCTCGAGGATGACCTCGTCGTGGAGCACCCGCGGACCCAACGCGTCGTCGCGCTCTAGCCTGAGGAGGCGGACTTCCTGGTAGGCGAGGCTGGTCACGAGCAGGTGGTTGGTCCACCGCTCGAACAACGTGCCGGTGTAGAACTCCGTCCCGGCCACGGCGGGGGAGGGGCGCCAGAAGTAGACGGGCTGCTGCATGCCGTCGGCGCGCGTGCGCTCGGTGATGACCGAGCCGTTGTAGTTGATCCCGTAGGTGATCGCGGGCCACCCGTAGTTGACGCCGGCCTCGATGCGGTTGAGCTCGTCGCCGCCGCGCGGTCCGTGCTCGACGGCCCATACATGGTCTGTGAGCGGGTCGACGGAGAGGCCCTGGGGATTGCGATTCCCGAACGTGTAGAGGCCGGGGATGCTCGCGCTGTTGTCCGCGAAGGGGTTGTCCGCGGGGATCGTGCCATCGGGACGGAGGCGGTAGACCTTGCCGTTGGGGCGGTCGAGGCGCTGTGCGTCGTCCTGCACGCCTCGGTCGCCGATGGCGAAGTAGAGGAAGCCCTCGGCGTCGAAAACGACACGGGTGCCGTAGTGAAAATCGGTGTCGCGGTAAGTCTCCAAGGGGGCCTCGAAGACGACGTGCTCGTCGGTCCAGCGCATGGCATTCCAGTCGGCTCCCGCGAGCTTGCCGCGCACCACGCGGGTCATCGCCGGACCACGCCGCTCGGGGTGCGGGTGGCTGTACGCGAGATAGATCCACCCGTTGGCGGCATAGTCCGGGTCGGGCGTGACGTCGAGCAGCCCGCCCTGTCCGCGATCAACGACGGCAGGCGTGCCTTCCACCGGGGCCCGTTGGAGGACCCCATCGCGGATCACCCGGAGCGTGCCGCCTTGCTCCGTGACCAAGCCCGTTCTCGTGTCGAGGAACGCGAAGCCCCACGGGCGCTCCAAGTCCTCAGCAAAAAGCTCGACCCGCATTCGGTAGTCCAGCGTACGTACCGTCTCTAGCGTCTCCAGCGACGGCCTGACCACGTCGCCGACGGCGGGGGTAGAGACCGCGTCAGCCCCAGTCGCGCCGACTGTGGTCGCGCCAGCCGAGGTTGTCTGGACGCGGGGTGCGGGAGGCTCGGTGGACGAGGAGCAGGCAACGAGGACACCAGCGAGAAGCAGAACCAGGAAGCGCATGAGCAAATCGGGCGTGGAGAGACGGGAGCCACCGAAGACGGCGATGGAACAAGGCGCCTCGACGAGAGGCCAGCCGAACCTTCAGCACATGCGCGCGCATGGCCTATCTTCGGCCACCTCTCTACGCGCTCGCCATCTCCATGCTCCCATCGCTCACGCCAGAACTTGCCGCCAACGGGCACACCGACGCCTCTCGTCGAGGAGGCAGCGTGCGGAGTCTGGCGATTCTCGGGGCAACAGGGTCCATCGGTACGCAGGCCCTCGACCTCGTCCGGCTTTTTCCGGATCGCCTGGACGTGCGCGCGCTGACTGCCGGGCGTAACGCCGAGTTGCTCGCCGAGCAAGCCGAGGAATTTCGTCCTGACTTTGTGGTGATCGGCGACGAGGCAGCCGCGCCGATCCTCCAGCAGCGGTTGGCGCCCCTCGGCATCGAGGTACTGACGGGAGATCAGGGCCTATGCGCTGCCGCGACGGCGGACGGGGCCGACCTCGTGCTCACAGCGGTCGTGGGCTCGTGTGGGCTCCGGCCCACGCTCGCAGCGATTCAGGCCGGCAAATCGATTGCGCTAGCGAACAAGGAGACGCTCGTGGTGGGGGGGGCTGTCGTGGCGGAAGCCGCACAACGCCATGGAGTGGCGGTGCTGCCTGTGGACAGCGAGCACTCGGCCATCTTTCAGTGCCTCGTCGGTGAGCCCCGGCAGGCGGTTGAACAACTGACGCTGACGGCCTCAGGCGGTCCATTCCGCACGCGCCCGGCGCACACGTTCGGGCAGATCACCCGTGCCGAAGCCCTCAAGCACCCCAACTGGTCGATGGGCGCGAAGGTCACCATCGACTCGGCGACGCTCATGAACAAAGGCCTCGAAGTCATCGAGGCACGCTGGCTCTTCGATCTCGAGCCCGAGCAGATCGACGTGCTCGTGCACCCGCAGTCGATCATCCACTCGATGGTCACGTTCGCCGACGGCTCCACCAAGGCCCAACTCGGCGTCCCGACGATGAAAGTGCCGATCCAGTACGCGCTGACCTACCCCGACCGCTGGCCTGCGCCCCATCCGCGTCTCGACTGGGCGCACCTTCGGACCCTCGATTTCGAGCCGCCGGACACCGAGCGGTTTCCCTGCTTGCGTCTCGCCTTCGAGGCCCTTGCAGCAGGCGGGACGGCCCCCAGTGCGCTCAACGCGGCCAACGAGGAGGCGGTCGCGGCGTTTCTCCGCGACGAGATCGGCTTCACGGACATTCCGCGCATCGTTTCAGACGTGCTCGACTATAACGCCGGCCAGCCTCACGCGACGGCACCGCATCCCGACGTGGAGACCCTCGTAGGCGCAGACGTGGCCGCTCGGCGCCGTGCTCAGGAACTCCGCCGCGCGGTCGCCCTTTAGACGCGCGCTTTTTTCTGGTGCGTTTGTCGCCGTCGGCCTCACCCAGCCGCTGGCTGCGGCTGCTTTCGCATCGCACCTGCAACCTGCTCGCGTAGATCGTTGTCGGAGCACGACATCCCACGTGTGCACCCCCTGCTTTAGGTCTACCGTTCGTTCATGGAACTGCTGCTCGACATCTTCTCCTACGTCTTCTGGGTCGCGATCGCGCTCGGCATCCTGGTGTTCGTGCACGAACTCGGGCACTTCCTCGCCGCGCGTGCCTTCGGGATGCGCGTGGACAAGTTCTCCATTGGCTTCCCCCCCAAAATCTTTGGCAAGAAGGTGGGCGACACCGAATACGTGATCGGGGCGACGCCGCTTGGTGGCTACGTCAAGATCGCGGGCATGATCGATGAGTCGATGGACGCCGACTTTGTGGGCAGCGAGCCGCAGCCCGACGAGTTTCGTTCCAAGCCGGTGTGGCAGCGCATCGTCGTCATCACAGCGGGCGTGATCTTCAACCTCATCTTCGCCTTTCTGATCTACATCGGGCTCGCGTGGGGTTACGGCGATACGTTCATCCCGGCCGAGAATGTTGAGCAGGTCTACGTCGCCGATGGGTCGATTGCGTACGAGATGGGGCTCCGCACGGGAGACCGCGTGGTCGCGGTCAATGGGGAGGCGCTGAAGCGGTACGACGACTTCGAGCGCCCCGATGCCTTCGTCGCGGACCCGTTCACAGTGACCGTCGAGCGCGACGGGCAGCAGGAGACGTTCACGGGCCCTGACCAATTGCTCTCGCGCTTGAGCAGCGTGGGAGCCCCTGAGCCCGGCATCTCGCCGTTCGGCACGTCGATTCAGCCGGCGGTGATCGGCGGTGTGTTGACTGAATCGGCGGCGGAAGAGGCCGGGCTGTTGCCCGGAGACCGCTTGCTCACGCTCAACGGCGCGCCGGTTGCGCTCTGGAACCAGCTGACCGATGCCGTGCAGGCCGCCGACGGCGAGGCCGTTACGCTCACGTTCGAGCGCCCGGCCGAAGAAGGCGCAAGCCCGGAGCCCGCGGAGACGTTGACCCTCGTGGAAGAACGCACGGATGTCACGGTGTATGCCACCAGCCTGGCCCCCCGCTACGACGAGGAGGCCGAGCGGTACCTCATCGGCATTGCGGGCCCGGACGGTCCCATCCTGGAGGAGGTCTTCGGCATCGAGCGCCGCGACCTCGGCCTCGGCCAAGCAGTGGCGGTGGGCGCGCAGGACGCATCGCGGATGCTGTCGCTCTACGTCACCGCCGTGGGGCGGCTCTTCACGGGCAAGGAAGACGTGCGCGAGTCGGTGGGTGGCCCGGTGATGATCGCCAAGGCCACCAAGGAAGCCGCCGACACTGGGATGTTCGGCTTCTGGCAGATCGTGGCGTTCCTCTCGGTGGCGCTCGCGGTGATGAACATCCTCCCGATCCCAGCGCTCGACGGCGGGCACCTCGTGTTCTTGGTTTACGAGGGCATCACCCGCCGCGAACCCTCGGTGCGGGTGCGCATGGTGGCGCAGCAGGTGGGCTTCGTGCTCCTCCTCGCCTTCATGGTGTTTGTGATTTTCAACGACATCGCGCGATTCTAGGAGACGGCGCTTGAGAAGGGTCGGGCGTTCCGCTCGTCTGCGTTCCACCGGTGCTGCGGGGCGTGATCGTGCACGTCGCCTCTGCGCGATGCCGATCTTGCTCCGGGCTGAGGTGAGAGCGGCGAGGCGGTTGCGTGGTGCCTTCTGCTCTCGTCTCTTCATGCTATCCTCCTCACTCTTCACTCGCTTTGCCCGAAGGGGGGGACGTTGGGTTGGTAAGTTTCCCCGCTACGCCAATCCCACCGAACCGTGCCGGACGTCCAGCTCACCAAGACCAAGCAGACCGACGCTGACCGCGTCGCGCAGGACGCGCTGAAGGTCCGAGGGGTCATCCCGACGCACATCGCGTGCATCATGGATGGCAACGGCCGGTGGGCGCAAGCGCAGGGGCAGCCGCGCGTGGTCGGGCACAAGCACGGCGTCACGTCGGTGCGCGACATCACCGAGGCCTGCGCGCAGCTCGGCGTCAAGCACCTCACGCTCTACACGTTCTCGACAGAAAATTGGCACCGCCCTGCCGACGAAGTCTCGGCGCTGATGACGCTGCTCGTGCGCACGCTGCGCGGCGAAATCAAGCGCCTCGACGAAAACGGGATCCGGCTGCGCGCCTTCGGCGACCTGTCGCGGCTGCCGGGCAAAGGTCGGCGCGAGATGGAGGAGGGGATGGAGCGGACGGCCGCCAACACCCGGATGTCCCTCAATCTCGCGTTGTCCTATTCCGGCCGCTGGGAGCTGGTCGAGGCCGCGCGTGCCCTCGCCCGTGAGGCTGCCGCCGGCCATCTCGACCCCGAGGCGATCACGGAGGCCTCCATCGAGGGCCACCTAGCTACGGTAGGCCTCCCCGATCCTGACTTGCTGATCCGCACCGGCGGTGATCTGCGGGTGTCCAACTTCTTGCTCTGGCAAATCGCCTACACTGAGATCGTGGTCACCGAGCGCTTCTGGCCAGCCTTCCGTCGCGAGGCGCTCTACGAAGCCATCCGTGCCTTCCAAGACCGAGAGCGTCGTTTTGGGCGGGTCCCGGCGCACGCGCCCGTATGAGGTCCCCCGTCTGAGTCTGAGCCCCCGCCGTCCCTAGGGTTGCAACGCGCCCTTGCCCTTGCACACGAATCACGCCTCTGCTGCCGTTTGTCGAGCCGTCGCCCGTACGCACCAGTTCGCTCCCCAATGCCACGCTTCCTCGTCCCTCTGCTCTGCGTTGTTGCCCTCACCGCCACGGCTTGGGGCCCGACAGCCCTCGCGCAGCTTCCTGGCCAGCAACCTGCGACCGCCGGTCCGGCTCAGCAGGTTTACGAAATCCTAGGCGTCTCGGTGGCGGGCACCGAGGACGAGAACACTCGCCGCTTCGTCATCCAGGTGAGCGGCCTGGAAGTAGGCCAGCGCGTGCAGGTGCCCGTCGACGACGGGATCGCTGAAGCGGTGCGCAAGCTCTACCAAGCGGGCTCGTTTTCCAGCGTGGAGGTGGTCGCCGAGAACATCGTGGGCGACGGCATCTTCCTGCTCATCCGCGTCGAAGAGCAGCCTCGCCTCGGGAGCATTCGCTTTGAGGGCGTCAAGCGGGGGCAGCGGAACGACCTCGAAGAAACAGTCCCGCTTCTGCGAGGGCGCCCAGTACGCCCGGCCGACCTCGCCCGCACGGAGCAAGCCATCATCAACTACTTCCGCGACGAGGGCTACCTCCTCGTGGACGTGGACCACACGATGACGGTCAACGACAACGGCCGCGCAGATGTCGTCTTCGACATCGACCGGGGCCGCAAAGTGGAGGTCGAGAACATCACGTTTGTTGGCAACGAGTCGTTCGGAGAGCGCACACTCCGCAAGCGGCTCAAGAACACGCCTGAGAACCGGTGGTGGCGCTTCTGGAGCGGCGAGAGCTACGTCGCCCGCGAGTTTGAAGACGACCTCCAGACCCTCGTCGACTGGTACCAAGACGAGGGGTACTACGGCGCGCGCGTCCTCCAAGACTCGGTCTGGGTCGAGGGCGAAGAGCAGGGCGACCCGGAGGTGCACATCCAGATCCGCGTCGAGGAAGGGCCTCTCTATGTCATCCGCGACGTGACATTCGAAGGCAACACCGAGTACAACGACGCCCAACTGCGCGCCGCGCTCGGCTTCGAGGTCGGCGAGCGGTATAGCAAGAAGAAGTTCGAACAGAACCTTTACTACAACCCCGACCACTCGGACATCGCGAGCCTCTACACGGACCGTGGCTACCTCCGCTTCAACGCCATCCCGACCATCACCACGGCCCCCGGTGACTCGCTCGACATCGCCTTCCTGATCAACGAAGGCGACATCTACGACTTCGGACAGATCACCATCGCAGGCAACACGAAGACCAAAGAGCACGTCATCCGCCGCGAGCTGCGCACCGTCCCGGGGCAGACCTACAGTCGTCAGGCCATCGAGCGCTCCGTTCGTGAACTGATCACGCTGAACTACTTCGCGCAGGAAGAGCTGGCAGGCGGTCCCTCGATCGAGATCGACGAGGACACGCGTACGGTGGGGCTGACCTATAACCTCACCGAGGCAGGCGGCGACCAACTCGAGCTCTCGGGCGGCTGGGGCGGCTTCACGGGCCTCCTCCTCCAGGCTGGTGTGCGCTTCAACAACTTCTCCATCCAGAATCTCTTCCAGGGTTCTGCCTGGCGTCCCGTGCCGTCGGGGGATGGGCAGACGCTGGCGCTGCAAGTCCAGACCAACGGGCGGTTCTACCAGAACTACTCGCTCTCGTTCACCGAGCCGTGGTTCCGTGGACGCCCTAACCCCGTCGGCTTCTCGCTGGGCTACACCTACAACGGCCTCCGCAACCGCTTTGTGGGGACGGAGCTGGAGGGCGACAACAGCTTCCAGCTGTTCAACGCGCGAGTCTTCAACCGATTCCGCCTCAAGTGGCCAGATGACTTTTTTCAGACCGGCACGGACCTCTCCTACCGCCTCTACAACGTCAACGGGTCGAGTTTCAGCAATGCCTTTGGGCTGCCAGAGGGCGTGAGCCAGGAACTCAACGTCCGGCAAAGCCTGACCCGCAACTCGCTCAACAACCCGATCTTCCCGAGCGCGGGCTCGAGCTTCCTGCTCTCCGCGGAGGCAGCCCTGCCGCTTCCGGGCTTCATCCAGTACCACAAGTGGCGCCTCTCCAACGAGTGGTACCTGCCCATCTTCGGCCGCCTGTCGTTTGGCGCGAAGGCCGACTACGGGTACATCGGCTCCCTCACAGGCGACGACGTCGAGTTCCAGCGCTACCTGCTCGGCGGCTCGCCTCTAGACGCTCAGGGCGTGGGCTTCCGTGGCTATGGGAAGGACATCCTCTTTATGCGGGGCTACCCGTTCGCGGCCATCTCGCCCCGGCGCGACGGCGACCCCGTCGGGGGGCGCATCTTCAACCAGTACAGCGCCGAGATCCAACTGCTCGCCGTCCAGTCGCCGCAGCTTCAGTTCGCGCCCTACCTGTTTGCTGACGCAGGCAACGCCTGGGACCGCTTTGACACGTTCAACCCGGGACGGCTCTTCCGGTCGGCGGGCTTCGGCGCGAAGATCTTCCTCCCGATTCTGGGCCTCGTGGACCTGAACTACGGCTACCAGATCGATCCGTTCGTGCCGCGAAACTCCACCGAGTCGGGGCTGCCGCAGTGGCGCTTCCAGTTCTCTCTGGGCGGTCAGTAATCTGGGCTAGCTCATCTGCCCCCGACGATCAACACGCTCCCTGAACGCCGCCACCTCGTGCCCATGCTCCGCGCTTCATTCCTGCTCGTCCTGCTCGCGACGGCGCTGCCAGCCGCAGCCCAGCAGAAAATGGGCTTCGTCGACACGCAGCGCGTTCTCGAACGGATGCCTGAATACGCGTCCGTGCAGCAGAGCTTGAACCAACTCGCCCAAGAGTTCACCACCGAACTCGACCGCCTCCAGGGCGAAGTCGACGAAGTCGAGCAGGAGTTCGCCGCGCGGGAGTTGCTTTACACGGATGAAGAGCGGCAGCGTAAGCAAGACGAGATCCGACAAGCACGCCAAGAGCTCAACCAGCGCCGCCGCCAGTACTTCGGTCCCGAGGGCGAGCTTTTCCGCGAAGAGCAGACCCGCCTCCGTCCCGTTCAGGAGCGCGTGCTCACCGCCATCGAGACGGTGGCCCTCGACGAAGACTACGACTACGTGGTCGACCGCGGGAGCGAGTTGCTTCTCCTTTTCGCCAAACCCGAGCACGACTTGACCGACCTCGTGTTCGTCGAGCTCGGTATCGATACCGCTGTGGGCGGGCGCTAAGCTATTGCATAGCAGCGTTCTACCACCGTCTTCCCCCTAGCACTCCGACCACCAACGACCCCCATCCATGCCCACACTTTACCGCTTTGTCCTCGGCGCCCTGGTCGCCCTCACGCTGGCCCCCGTTGCAAGCCAGGCACAGGACGTTAAGATTGGCTACCTCGATCCCGAGTTGCTGATCACCCTCATGCCGGAAGCGCGCGACATCCAGGCGCAGCTCGAAGAGCGCTTCGAGGCGGACGAGCAAGAGTTGGTTGCCATGCAGCAGACCCTTGCTGAGCGCCTCCAAGACTACGAGCAGAATGCCGCCGTGCTGAACGACGAGGCGCGTCAGCAGCGCGAGCAGGAGCTCCGCACCCTGCAGCAAGAGCTACAGCAGCAGCAGCTTCAGAAGCGCCAAGCCCTCCAGCAGCAGCAGGTCGAGCTGATCCAGCCGCTGTACGACAAGATCCAGGCCGCCATCGACGAGGTGGCAAGCGCCCAGGAGCTCACGCTCGTCCTCTCCGTGCAGGCGAACTCGGCTGCCGTTGTGCTCTACGCGAGCCAGAATGCGATCGACCTGACGCAGCCGGTCGCCGAGCGTCTCGGGATTTCGCTGACGACGGGGGCGGGCGGGCAGTAGATTTTCGCCCCCCGCCATCCGCAGCCTCACACCGAGACGCTGCCCCACTGCCAAGAGGCATCGGCCCGCTGGGGTCGATGCCTTTTTGCTATGCCGCCACTGCTGCACTCCACCTCAAGCCCCATGAGCACCCAGACCGTCGCCACCGCCAAGCCGCCCGTTGTGAAGCGAGTCACCACCCAGACGCTTCAGGAGATGCGCCGCGCCGAAACGCCCATCGCCATGCTCACGGCGTACGACTACACGTCGGCCCGCCTGCTCGATGCGGCGGGGATCGACGTCTTACTCGTCGGAGACTCCGCGTCCAACGTGATGGCCGGGCATGAGACGACGGTCCCGATGACGCTGGACCACATGATCTATCACGCCCAATGCGTCGTTCGCGGCGTACAGCGCGCTCTGGTGATCGTCGACCTCCCGTTCGGGAGCTACCAGGGCAACGCTGACGAGGCGTTGCGTTCGGCCATCCGCGTCATGAAGGAGACGGGAGGGCACGCAGTTAAGTTGGAAGGCGGCCGTGTCGTCGTCGACACCATTCGGCGCATCATCGACGCGGGCATTCCGGTCATGGGGCACCTGGGGCTCACCCCGCAGAGCATCTATAAGTTTGGCACATACCGGGTGCGCGCTCGCGCCGATGAGGAAGCCGATCGGCTCCGGGAGGACGCGCAACTGCTACAAGAGGCGGGCTGCTTTGGCATCGTGCTCGAAAAGATCCCGCACGCGCTTGCCACGGAGGTCACCCAGTCGCTCGCGATCCCAACCATCGGCATTGGTGCAGGGGGCGGGTGCAGTGGGCAGGTGCTGGTCACCCACGACATGCTGGGGTTGACAAAAGACTTTAACCCGCGCTTCGTCCGTCGCTACGCGCAGCTCGCCGACACGGTGACAGAGGCCGTTGGCACCTACGTCGCCGACGTGCGCGCCAGGACCTTCCCGAGTGCGAAGGAGAGCTACGCCTAGCGCCCCCGTTCCCTGCACGCTCTTACGAATCAAAGCGCGCGAAGAAGGCAAGAACCTCCTCCGTGGCGTCGTACCCCTCGCGTGCCGTCGGCCATGCATGACCGACCCCACCGACGCCGACGAGGCGCACCGGGGCCGCGCAGCCTGCCCGGTAGGTGTGCGTCTCGACCCCCTCGGTTCGTTGATCACGGAGGAAGGATGTCCCTGACTTTTCCACAGCGGCGAGGTCGCAGCCGTTTGCTTCTGCCCAGAAGTTGGCGTCGTACTCGGCGGCCAGCACCTGGAACGAGCCGCTGGGGCGCACGCCGCCATGGTAGGGAAGCAGGTCGTCGTCCATCCCGCGAACGATCAGCATGGGGATTGGCGACTGCGGCGCGGGCGACATCGCGTACGCGTAGTCAGTCCGTCCTTGCGTCCGTCCGACGGTGCCCCCGACCGCCGCAGCAGCAGCGACGAGGTCAGGGGCCTCGGCAGCAAACCGATAGGCCATCCCCGCGCCGTTCGAAAAGCCAGTGACGTAGACGCGCGTTGTGTCTACGCCGTGGTGCCGGTGGAGGTCGTGGACGAGGGCGCGGAGGAATCCCACGTCGTCGGCATCGGCGCGGGCGATGGCACGAGGCGCATCGCGGTCGTCCCAGCACGCTCCGCGGCCACGGAGGCACTCGGTGCCGGTTGGAAAGACCACAAACCAGCCGCGCTGGAGGGCCCCGCGAGCCAGCGCGCGTCGTTGTTGCGCAAAACGCGCTCCTGAGCCGGTGGCACCGTGCAGCGCGATGATCATCGGCGCACCAGCAGGAGGCTGCGCCGGGGACAGCATCAGGGCCTCACGCTCCATGCCGTCATGGACGATGGAGAGCGTGCGAGGCCCAGAGGCATCACGGTTGGGCTGGGCGATGGCGGGCAAAGCCGCCCAGGCGAGCACAAGCAGAATCAGGTGTCGGAAGGAAGGCATACTGCGAGAGACGTAGGCGTGGGGGGGGGTATCTGGGCAAGCGCAGACGCGCGAAGCTAGGGCGCATCCGGCCGATTACGAAAAGGAACGGAGAAACCGGGGCATCGTTGTTGCTCAGTGAATCACGTTGACTGCGTCGCCCGTGCCCTCGACCCCTCCCATGGCTCGCCCTCCACGTCCCACTGCTTTGCGAGCGCTGCTGACAGTAGCGGCATTCGTGATCGTGGTTGCTGGAATGCGCTCCGCCGCGTCGATTCTGGTGCCGCTGCTGCTAGCGGTGTTTCTTGCCATCCTGTGTGCGCCCACGCTGTTTTGGCTGCAGCGCTCCGGATGGAGGACGACCCCAGCAGTTGGGGCGATCGTGCTCGGATTGCTAGCGGTGAGCGCCGGGGTTGGGACGTTGCTCGGCACGTCGCTGGTCGACTTCTCGGCCCAGGTGCCGCTCTACCAAGCGAGCCTGCGTGTGACGCTGCGCGAGTTCATCGAGCAGAGCGCCCTCGCGGACCTGGAAGGCTTCGACCCGTCGCTGGTAGACTACCTCGACCCCGGCGCGCTCATGACGGGCGTGGCGACGTTCCTCGCGGGTCTGGGCAACATCGTGACGCGGTGGTTCCTGATCATTCTGCTCGCCGTGTTCATGCTGCTCGAGCTCTCGGGGTTTCCAGACAAGCTGCGCGCCGCGTTTCACGATTCGGGACGCTCGATGGTGTACGTGCAGCGGTTCACCGCCAGCGTGAAGAAATACCTCGCCATCAAGGCCATCGTGAGCGTGGCGACGGGCGTGATCGCTGGAGTCTGGCTAGCCATTCTCGGCGTCGACTATGCCGTGCTGTGGGGGGTCGTCGCGTTCTTGCTCAACTTCATCCCCACCATCGGCTCCATTGTTGCAGCCGTGCCGCCCATGCTGCTGGCGCTCGTGCAACTCGGATTCGGATCTGCCGCGCTCGTGGCCGTGGGCTACCTCTCCATCAATGCCGTCATCGGCAACTTCATCGAGCCGCGCTGGATGGGGCAAGGAGTCGGTCTCTCGACGTTTGTGGTGTTCCTCTCTCTTCTGTTCTGGGGCTACGTCCTGGGCACGGCTGGCATGCTGCTTGCCGTCCCGCTGACGATGATCGCCAAGCTGGCGTTGGAATCCAGCGACGAGACCAACTGGCTGGCCATTCTCCTCAGCAATGAAGCTCCGGCGGGCGCGTTGCCCAGAAACGCAGGAGTGGAGAACGTCAGCGATGTCGACACGCTGATGGGCGATGCGGCGCTCCCGGACGCGGCGCTCTCCGGCGATGGGGGGGCGTCCTTGCCCGACGTGGAAGAACTGCGGCGCTGATGCTCATGCAATGACGCTCGTGCAGCCCTGAAGCACAAGCAGCCGCTTGCTAAGGCCGCCTACCGACCAGCATTTCTCGCTTCCCGGGAGGGCCTGCGCGCCGTTCGACCGAAAACCCCGCGGCCCCCATCGCGCGACGAACGGTCCCATTAGCGCTGTAGGTTGCTAGGCAGCCGCACGGACGAAGGGCAAGCCAGAGCGCCCTCAGAAAGGGCTCAGTCCAAAGCGACGGGTTCACGTCGGGGCTTAACGCGTCGAGATAGACCGCGTCGAACGCGGCGCTTGGGAGCACCGCTGTGGTAGCCTCTCCGACGAGCAGGCGCAGGGCGACGGTCAGGGCAAGTGGTACGTCGTACGTCCCAACGGCAACCTCGTCGGGTAGCGTGCTGCGCCACGCATGCAGAGCAGCCGCAAGCGGGTGGGCGTCGAGCATTGCACCGTGATTCAGTAGGGCGAGCGTCTGGGCGGGAAGCACTTCGCGTTCCAGCGCGACATACACCAGGGCCGCTCCATGGTCCGTAGCCGTCTTTGCGGTGAGCAAGGCGTTGAGTCCTGTACCGAAGCCTACCTCGAGTACTTGCGTGGCTTGCCTCTTCCTCAGGCGGGAGGCAACACCGCTGGCGTTGAGGAAGACATGTCGGGCTTCTTCGAGAGCTCCATGTCTGGAGTGGTACGCCTGCCTAAAGCCGTCGTGGAAGAGTGTGTCCGTGCCGTCTGCGGTAGGAAGCGTATTGTAGGGCATGGGCCGGACGTTGGCGCGTGGACCACCTAGGCCGCTATGGGACCAAAAGGTGGTGGGCATGAACGCGATAAATAGGCGCTTGACTCGCGTAGAGGAAGCAGGGGAGCACTTCGGAATGACGATTGCTCGGCGCAGTGTTCTCACGGCATGCCTAGCGGGATCGCGGATGGCACGCTTCGCCTGGTAGCACAGCGGCGGGTCTCTCCAAGCCCGAATGTATATGCCTCGAATGATGGTCACCATCCGGACATTTTTTATCTGTCTGCTCGTCTTTTCGGGCCTCTACTTCGCGGTGACGACCCTGTTTGGGTGAGCGGTTCCATCAGGCAACTGGGCTACTCGATGCGCTCCGGTCTGGAACATGGGTGCGTGCTCCCATCGCGTATGTAGCCGTGTTGGGTTGAAGCCGCATCCACCAGGTTAACGCTGTTCACAAATAGGACCGCAGGCGCGGAGGTGGTGGGCTCCGGCGCCTGCGGCGGGGCCGCGAGCGCCCATGTGGTGGTAGGGGCGCTCTAGCGGCGGGAGCCTGGCCCCGCGCAGCCTGGTGGTGGGCAGGCGCAGCATGGGCCAGGGGGTGACTCGGTCTAGTCGAGCTTGTCCAGGTGGACGTCCATCTGCGGGAACGGAATGCCAATCCCGGCGGCGTCTAGGTCCACCTTCACCTGGCGCGTGAGCTTTTCTTTGACTCCCCAGAAGTCGCCGGCCTTGCACCAGGCGCGCACCGACCAATTGATTGAGGAGTCGCCCAGGTCGGAGAGATAGACCTGGGGGGCGGGCTCCGTGAGAATGCCGTCGACCTTCGCAAAGACGCCTTCCAGGACAGCGCGGGTGGCATCGAGGTCGGCGCTGTAGTCGGTACCTACCGCCACGTCGGTGCGGCGCGTCGAGTGGTAGGTGATGTTTTCGATGGTTGCGCCGAAGAGCTCACCGTTCGGGACGATGATTCGGCGGTTGTCAACGGTGTCCATGGTCGTCACGAAGAGACTGATCTCGTCAACCTTGCCCACCACCCCGGCCGCGTTGATGACATCGCCGACGGTGAACGGGCGGAACGTGAGCAGCATCACGCCCGCAGAGAAGTTGGAGAGCGTGCCCTGAAAGGCAAGACCGATCGCGAGGCCAGCGCCTGCGAGGATCGCGGCGAAGCTCGTCGTCTCGATGCCGAAGATGCTCAGGCAGGCGATGAGCGCGAGCGCGAGAATGCCGGTGCGGACGAGCCCCCCGAAGAACTTCGTCAGCGCTGGGTCGAAGTTGCTCTTCGTGAGACGACGGATGGTGAAGCTCTTCAGCGCACCTGCAACCCAAAGCGCGAAGAACAGGAAGACGATGACGCCGATCACTCGGGGGAGATAGCCGAGGGCTTGGGTCGAGAGCGCTGCGAAGTCGATAGACTCAGGCATGAAACGAGAGGGCTGGTGAGTAGGGGGGGGATCGAGGTACAAGAATCGCGTGCCGCTGGCCTCATTTGCAAACCCAAGGCCAGTTCGGGACGATTCCAACACTGCATTGGACCTTCATTCAAACCCCTTGATAAATCTAGATTTCTCGTGTTACGTCGAACGGTCGATGAAGGAGCAGCCCGGTGGTAGGCAATCTTCGACGTGCGTCGGGTTCGAGTTCAAGTTTCTGGACATGAACCAATCGGTGTGGCTGCCTCGAAACGCGACACGAGCGCGGGCCGCTGCTCCATGTCAAGATGCGGTGCATCTGCGTCCGGGCTCTCCGAGAGCTTGCGATGGCCTCGGCTGTCTTCCTACTTTACTGATTCCCCGCCAACGTAGCTCAGTTGGTAGAGCAGCTCACTCGTAATGAGCAGGTCACCGGTTCAAGTCCGGTCGTTGGCTCCCCGAAGGCCCAGACGGTGCGCGCGTGCGTCCGCTGGGTCTTTTTTTTGCGTCTGCCGGGTAGAGCCCGGTAGGATGACGGAGCGAGACGGTACCTTCCTCGCCGTCGCGTGCTCACGCGCCAGGCAGAAATGACGCCTTGGGAACGCTCGCCTCTTCGTCAAGATGGTCGCTGCCAAAGCCCCAGCGCACCCAGACGGGGATGAGCGCAAGGCCAAGAATCAAGAAGGCGGCAGAGAGGAACGTGGAACTACCTGGGGCGGGAATCAGCAAGCGGCCAAGTCCCACAAGCACGAGGAACATCGAGGCACCGGTCGTTGCGGTGAGAGCAAGTCGCCGGCTCAGGGCGCGAGGGGCGCGGCGGGGGTCGTCTCCAGCGGCTACAGCCGTGGCTTTCCAAAAGCCAAACGGACGTACGCGGCGGTAAAAAGCGATCCGGGTATCCTCGTCGGTCTTCGGCGTGACGAAGGTGATGCCGATGGCAGCGGCCGTCGAGACGCCCGCCATGATCGCAAGACGTAGCGCATCTTCGTCGGGAGCGTCCGAGAGGTCGAAGACAAACAGCAGCACGGGAGCCATGACCAGGCTCGCCACAATGGCGGCGAGTTCGCTCCATAAGTTGATGCGCTCCCACAGCCACCGCAGCACCAGCACCGAGCCCATTCCTGCGCCGAGCAGCAACGAGAGCGTCCAGCCCGCCTGGATCGAGCCGAGCTGGGTCATGATCGCCAGCGCGATGAACAGAATCAGCAGATTCGAGAGCCGCGCCACCACTACAAGCTCGCGTGGCGACGCCTCGCGCCCGCGCCACTCTTGGGCGACCAGCCGCCCGTAGATGTCGTTGCTCCAATAGCCAGCACCCCAGTTGAGGTGGGTGTCGATGGTGGACGCAAGCGCGGCGAGCAGCCCGACCAGCATCAGTCCGCGGATACCATCCGGAAGGAGATCTGCCACCCCAGTCACGAACAGAATCTCTCGTCCGGCAACGAAGCCATCCGTTCCAACGTCCGTCAACGCGAAGGGGTAGAGCACGAGCAAGCCGACACCGATCACCAGCCAAATCAGGCTCCGCACGACGATCTGCGCCCAGGCAAAGACCACCCCAGCGAGGCGCGCATCCCGGTCAGACCTGCACGCCATCGAGCGTTGAGCGAGGTAGCCCGTCCCGTCGGAGTTCATCTGGAAAAACCACTGGAGCCCGACAATGGTCAGAAACGGACCGAGTACGCCAAGTGCCGTGTCGGGAGGGCCGAACGACAGTAGCTCGCTAGCCTTCGCTGCGCCGTAGAGGTCCGCCACGCGGTCCGTGAGTCCGCCGAGGCCGCCCACCTCGCTCACCACTGCCCACGCGTAGAAAAGCGTGCCTACCATCGCCAGACCGAACTGGACCACGTCGGTCGCCACGACGGCACGTAGGCCTCCCGTCGTGGAGTAGAGCGTGGTGAACGCCAGGATGAGGAAGATCGAGAGGAAGTTGTTCGCTGCAGCAACCTCGGGCGGCAGTCCCAGCGCGGAAGTGCCAAGGACGTCAACGAGGCCCATGGCTTGCACGAGGCCTACGAAGATGCCCTGGATCGCGGGGACCCACTCGTGCCAAGGCAGGAACACCTCGGCGATGCGCACGGCAGCGACCAACACAAACGCCATCACCACGCAGTTGATGAGCGTGCCATAGTAGAGCGCTTTCAACACCCGCAGCGTGAGCACGCCGCGCCCACTGTAGCGCACTTCCGTAAGCTGCGCGTCCGTGAGCACCCCGGCTCGACGCCAGCCTACGGCGAAGACGAACGCCATCAGCAGAAACGCGAGACCGTAGATCCAGAGGCGCCAGAGCAGAAAGACGCCACCGGTGGCGATCAGGCCCATCACCAGCAGCGGCGTGTCGGCGGCGAACTGCGTCGCGGCCATCGAAAAGCCAGCGCGCCACCCGTCTAGCGTCTTGCCCGCGAGGAAGTATTCGCCGAGTCCCTCAGAGGCTTTCTTGCGTGAGGCGAGCCCCGAGCCAACGGCGTAGAGGACGAAGCCGAGGACGATGAGGAGGTCGAGCATGAAGGGCGTAGCAAAAAGGGTTCATCGAACCTTCGAAGCTACGAACGCGCAGGGCAACGACCGACGGGTGCGTCTACCGCAGCAAGACGACGCGTGTGGTCTCGTTGATGCCCTCGCCCGTCAGCCGCACCGTGTAGGAGCCGCTCGGGAGCGTGCCCGCCTCAATCTCGGTCGTCACGAGCTGTCCCGGCGTGGGTACCCCCTGGTAGAGCGACCGGACCGTACGCCCGAGGTCGTCCACGAGCGTGAGGGAGACCGACCGGGCCTCCGAGACACGGAACTGTACCGTGGTCACGCGCTCAAAGGGGTTCGGGTAGGCAGCCGTGAGCTCAGCGAACTGCGGCACCGCCGGCGTCTCGCTCTGGTCTGCCACGGCCCAGTTGCCCACGGGGGTCAGCGTCGGGCCGAGCCGACGGCACGCGTTGTCGCCCTCGCCGGCGCGGTACGTGCCGGTGCGGTACCACAGCACCACGTCCGTGTCGAGCACCGACTCGCCGTCGAGCAGCGCGGGCTTGCGGGAGCCGTCGTTCGGGTTCGGCGGGCCTTCGCTCTCAAAGTCGATGGCGCAGAACTGAGCGGAGAACCCACCCCCGTCGTCAATCTCGATCGCGTCGTAGGCAAGCACAATCGCATCGGCGTACGAAAAGTCATCGACGGGCAACTGCGTCTCTTCGCCGGGGGTGAGGACGTAGCCACGCCCGGAGAGGCGATCAAAGACGCCCCACGTCACGCCATCGGCATGGTTGCGGCGGGCCTCTTCTTCGAACTCGATCATCTCCGTGGCGGTCATCTCGGTCACGTAGTCATCCTCGCCGCCTTCTATGTCGAAATCGAATCGCCAGTACGCGTGGTGGTTGCGCCCCGACTCGGTGCAGATGTTGAACGTGTGACCGAAGGCAAACTCAGGCTGGATGGTGCCATCGAGCCAGAAGGTCCACCGCACGCGGTAGCGGTACCAGCCTGCCGCCATCTGCGTGGTCAGCACGAGGCGGTCGCCAAAGTCCTCGCCTGCTATGCCCACCAAGTCGCCCTGGTCCGAGAGTGGATCCACGACGCCGTCGAAGTCACAGGTAGTCTTCACCGAGCCCGGCGCGGCGTCCAGGAAGGTCGCGCCGTTTGCGGCGGGCTCCGTCTCGAAAAACATTTCGAAGTCGTTCCAGTCGCGGTAGCATCCGCAGCCGCTGCCTGCGTCGTACTCCACGTTGACGACAGGGACGTGTGCGCGCTCGAAGACTTTGCGCCCGTTGTAGCGCACGTTCCGGATCTCTAGCCCCGAGCCTTCTGTGCCGGAGCTTTTGCTCGGGCTGTAGACGTCCATTTCCCAGATCGGGTTGGCTTCCGGCCAGGCGATCACCGTGTAGTCACGGGTTTGCGTGTAGTACTGCGCCGACGAGGACGGGATGCTGAACGCGAAGAGCAGGAGGAGGACAAGCAGACTGGAGTAGCGCATCAGTCGAGGAAGTTGGGGCGGCGTGAGGAAAAGCCAGAGGAGCCTAGAAGCGGTTACCCTCGCGGGCGGGGTCGAAGTTGGAGTACGCTACCGTGCGACTCACGAGGTCCACCACGACGTAGCGTACCCGCTGTCGGCGGTCGGTGGCATCGAGCAGATCGATTTGCAGGCACCGGCTACCGGGACCGCAAGCCTGCCCTTCCTCCTGCACGAGGATGAAGCCTCCGTCTGCCTCGAAAGGACGGGTGGTACGCAGCGATTGAAATACGGGCTGCGCCATCAGGATCGCCACCGCCTCGTCGAACTCCTCGGGCGTCGGGCGGATTTGCTGGACAGGGAAGTCAGCCACAACTGAGCCCGCTTCGTCGCGTACGACTTGCCGGGTCTCGCCCGTCTCGTAGTCGAAGATGACTTCGTGGCTGTAAATGGCCCGGGCTCCATCGTCGAGCTTGACGGGTTCGGACCACGCGCGGAGCACACGGGTGCGCTCACGGGGCTCATCGGCCGAGTCCTGGGCAAGGGTGACCGGCGCAAACAGCACCGCGACGAGCAGGAGTGGGGCGAAACGCATGGGGATCCTCAAGATGCAGGGGTAAGGCGTCGGCAGCATATGTACGGAAGCGGTCAGGGTTTCATGCGTCCAGATCGTCGTCTCCTTCGTCGTCGTCGAGTGCCACGAGCGCGGTATCGTCGAGGACGGTGTCGTGCTGGTCGTCCTCGGCCTCGTCGATGTCCCACGAGGGGCGATAAACTGGGCCGGAGGGAGGCTGGACGAGTGTGAAGTGCGTGCCGCGCGCACTGACGCGATCCACGGCAACGAGGCCGGAAGCTAGCAGGTGCTTAGCGGCGTGGGGGGCAAGCCTGAGTGGGGCGACCCGGTTGGTAGAACGTATACCGCCTACCAGAAGGGTCTTGCACGAGCGCGAAGCCCTCCGACAGCTTGCGGTGCGCGAAGGTGGCCCATTGAGACCACGAAACGGTGGGAGCGGCACGCAGGGGGAGAAGGTCGTCGCCCGCGTAGCTGTTGCTAAATCCAGTCGTGTTCATCAGGTGACCTTGCAACGGGGTTGGTGAAGCGCAGAGAGCCAGCTGGCTCCCTGAAAGCGCGCGTTGGACGAGGCGCAATCCGGCGGGTTCTGCCCGACCTGTGTGAAGTTTTCGAGCTACGCCGCAGCAGTTTCCGTGCCGACCTCCAGCGTGCCGCCCTCGATGAGATAGTCCCGGGCCAGGGCCTCGTACGCCTCGATTTGCTCGGCCTGCCACGCGGCGTCTTTGCCTAACTCCTTCGCGAGGAGGGCGGCTACCGTCGGAGCCATCTCCATGCTGGCCTGCGCATCAAGCAGCAGCTCGCGGGTGCGCCGGCTCAGCACATCCTCCACGGTGCGGGCCATCTCGCGGCGTGCGGCCCATACGACCTGGGCGGCAATGGTCCGGCGGCGTTGGTGGAGCGGCGCACCGAGCGAGGCCTCCTCGCGGGCCAGCGCCTGGATGCCGGGGGCGTCGGAGCCGTAGTTCTTGAGGTCGCCGAAGGCCTGGGCGTTGGCATGGGCGCCGTGGATGCCCAGCGTTTTGGTCGGCGACGGGCGATCGGGGAGCCCGGCGAGCGTGGCCGCCTGGTCGATGGTGTCCTCGGCCATCTTGCGATACGTCGTCCATTTACCGCCGGTGATGGTCACAAGGCCAGTCGGCGAAATGTGCAGCGTGTGGTCGCGTGAGAGCGCGGCGGTGCCCCCCTCTTCGTCGGGGCTGCCCACGAGAGGGCGCAGCCCCGCGAAGGCACTGCGCACGTCGGCGACAGTCGGGTCTTTGGTGAGGTAGCGCGCGGCGTGGCGAAGAACAAAGTCGAGCTCCTCGGCCATCGGGCGTGGCTCAACGTCCGCTTGGTCGACGGGCGTGTCGGTGGTTCCTACGACCACCGAGTCGTTCCAGGGGATCGCGAAAAGGACGCGCCCATCGTCCGTCTTGGGCACCATAATCGCCGTGTCGCCTGGAAGAAAAGCCTTGTCGAGCACGATGTGGATGCCCTGGCTGGCGGTCACCATCGGCTTGGCGGCGTCGTTGTCCATCTGGCGGACCCGGTCCGTCCACACGCCCGTCGCGTTGATGACCACGCGCGCACGGACCTCGTAGACGTCGCCAGTCTCCACGTCGCGCGCGGTGACGCCAGCCACCTCGCCATCGCTCTTCAGCAAACCCGTCACCTCGACATAGTTGAGAAGGACGCCGCCTTGCTCGGCCGCCGTCTGGGCCATATTGATCGCGAGGCGTGCGTCGTCGAACTGGCCGTCATAGTAGAGCACGCCGCCGTCGAGGCCCTCCGGCTCCAGCGTTGGGATCGCGTCGAGCGTCTTCTCCTTCGAGAGCATTTTGGAGCGCCCGAAGCCGGAGCGCCCCGCGAGCAGGTCATAGACCTTCATCCCGACGCCATAAAACGGGCCTTCCCACCACGCGTAGTTTGGGACGATGAAGGGTAGGTCGTGAACGAGGTGCGGGGCGTTGTTCAGCAGCAGTCCGCGTTCCTTGAGTGCTTCGAGGACAAGCGAGACGTTGCCCTGCTGCAGGTAGCGCACGCCGCCATGGACGAGCTTCGTGGACCGGCTCGACGTGCCCTTGGCGAAGTCGTGGCGTTCGAGTAGCAGCGTCTTGAACCCACGTGCGGCCGCGTCGATGGCGCAGCCGAGGCCCGTCGCGCCCCCCCCAACGATCACGAAGTCCCACGGTGGGCTGCCGTCCGGGCCAGGGGAGGCGCTCCTGAGCGCAGTGAGCATCGTGTCGCGATTCATGGCTGAGCGTGGGAGAAATGAGTAGAGAGGGCGAGAGAAGGAGAGATCTAGGCTGCGGAGGGCCGAGCGGGCGCGAACGCTTCAGTCTTCTGCCCAGCCGCGCGCACGGTCGAGAGCACGGCTCCAGCCCGCGCGGAGGGGGGCGATGTCGTCGGCGCTGCGCTCAGGCGCGAAGTGGCGGTCGGCCTGCCATTGTTGCTCGATGTCGGACGCGTTGTCCCACACCCCAACGGCCAGACCGGCGAGGTAGGCCGCGCCTAGCGCCGTAGTCTCCGTGACCGCGGGGCGTACGATCGGCGCTTGGAGGATGTCCGACTGAAACTGCATCAGGAGGTTGTTGGCTGCCGCGCCACCATCGACGCGCAGTTCTTGCGTGGCCAGGCCGGCGTCCTTTTGCATCGCGTCCAGCACATCCGCCACCTGGTAGGCAACACCTTCAAGCGCAGCCCGGGCGATGTGGCCCTTCGTGGTGCCTCGCGTCATGCCCACGAGCGTGCCGCGCGCGTAGGGGTCCCAGTGCGGCGCGCCCAGTCCTGCGAAGGCCGGGACCAAGTAGACGCCGCCGTTGTCGCTCACGCTCAACGCGAGCGCTTCCACCTCGGCCGCGTCGCGGATGAGTTCGAGGCCGTCGCGGAGCCACTGGACCACGGCTCCCGCGATAAAGACCGAGCCTTCGAGCGCGTACTCCATTGGTCCGTCGCCGAGCTTCCAGGCCACCGTCGTGAGCAGGTTGTTGGTCGAGGGCACAGCCTCGGTGCCCGTATGCATGAGCATGAAGCAGCCGGTGCCGTAGGTGTTCTTCGCCATGCCGGGCTGTGTGCACCGCTGTCCGAACGTCGCGGCTTGCTGGTCGCCAGCGATGCCAGCGAGTGGGATCGCGGCGGAGAAGAGGCCGTCGGCGGTGTGCCCGTAGACTTCCGACGACGAGCGTACTTCCGGGAGCAGGGCACGGGGAATGTTCAGCAGAGCAAGGAGATCGTCGTCCCAATCGCCCGTGTGGATGTTGAAGAGGAGCGTGCGGCTCGCGTTGGTAACATCGGTGAGGTGCAACGCACCCTTGTCAGCCGTACCTCCGGTCAGGTTCCAGATGAGCCAGCTGTCGATGGTTCCGAACGCAAGAGCGCCTGCCTCGGCGCGTTCCCGAGCGCCCTCCACCTGATCGAGCAGCCAATGAACTTTCGTTCCGGAGAAGTAGCTATCAACCACGAGCCCCGTCCGGTCGCGGACCATCGGAGCGTGGCCATCAGCTTGCAGTTGGTCGCAAAAGGCTGCAGTGCGCCGGTCTTGCCAGACGATGGCGGGGTAGATCGGCGCACCGGTAGCACGGTCCCAAATCAGCGTAGTCTCTCGCTGGTTGGTGATTCCGATCGCGGCGATGTCGCGAGGCCGCAAGCCCGCGCGTGTGATCGCTTCGGAGGCCACGCCTACTTGCGACGACCAGATCTCCTGTGGGTCGTGCTCGACCCAGCCCGGCTGCGGGAAATACTGGGTAAACTCTTTCTGCGCAACGGCTTTGATCTGGCCCGCCTGGTCAAAGACGATGGCCCGGGATGACGTGGTGCCCTGGTCGAGCGCGAGGAGGTACGGCATAGGGGAGCGACCTTACTGAGACAGAGGTTCAACATACCAATGTGGCCTGACCCGGAGGGGACTGAGCAAGAGCGCGCACGGAAACGAGCCCCGACGTTGCTTGGATCTGCACGTCGAGACGAGACCCTGACGCCCCCGTCACCAACCCCAACTCCCAGGGACGCCCTTGAACGGCCCCGCTAGATCCGACGTGATCCACCCGCCGTAGAACCCGCCTGGCTGCGGTGTGACCCGCTCGCCGTCCACGAAGCAGCCGTCCAGGGGGGCTGCGTAAAAGGCAACGTGGTCTTGAAGCGCCGCGTATCGAGGCACCGGGCTCGGATACGCCCAGGCGATCTCCGAGAGAGCGCTCCCGTCCGGGAGGACAAGGTCGAAGTACGTCGCGCGGCCCTTCCACTCGCACCCCGATGTCTTCGTCGTGGGGCGCAACACGTCAAGACGTACATCCTCGGGAGGGAGGTAGTACGTGGGCGGGTGGCTGGTTTCCAACAGACGTAATGCCCGGGTGGTGCGGGCGACTTCGAGGCCGCTGTGCACAATGCGGATCAGTTTGGGGGTGGGTTCGAGGCGTGGAGGCCGAGGGTAGGTCCACACCGACTCTTGGCCCGGGGCGGGTGGATTAGGTTGGGGTCGCATTGAAAGCTGTTATTGAAAATAAAAAATGAACGATCCATGAAGGGGCAGGTGTAGCAAAAGCCGCTATTTTGGGAAGCCAATCGCAAAACCCTTACGGTAGAGCCTTATTTCCAATGTGGATAGATTGTTGGTAACATGGGGGTAACTTTGGTGAGGCGCCCCTTGCGTGCATACAGGACTTCGCCGTTCCTTCAATCCACGCTGACGGACGCGCTCGCAAGAGTAGGATGTCAGTCCTGTTCTTTGACGCGGTTGAACGCTCCAGATTGCTTACGTCGACGCACGACGTCAGGTCCATCCATGTCTCTTGAGGTGTGCTGGGCAGGACCGGGTGATGACGTTTCCGAACCTTGTTGCAGCGCACCGGATCGACTCCCGGCCCGGTTCGCGCATGAGGACAGGGCTTGGCACTACGGTCGCCGGGTGATTCCCATCGGCTCACGTCGCTGGTGAACAGCCCGATGCCTCCGGCGTGCATGTCCAAAGACCATCGGGCAACGAGGCAGCAACGAGATTCCTGCGTATGGGTGCCCTGTGCATCCGGCGACGACCAGCACCACGGTGTTTGGGACCGTCGCGCTTCCGGACGTGCGTGGAGGGATGTTTTCGGACATCGAACCTGACGCGAAACGAAGCTGCACAGACGTGCGAGTTGCGATCATGCCTCGAACAGGCCAGCAAGCGCCCCACTACGTGTGGGTGGCAACCAGGCTTGCGCTCGAACTCGGATCCAAGCTTCTGCGTGATGGCCTCCTCGGACGCGCAAGGGGTACGCGTAGCGTATCCAGCGGCGAAGAGAGGGCGCGCACGTGTGCGGTTGCGTAGGTACGTACCTCGGTACGATCAACGCGGCCAACTAAGCACCGTGCACCACTCCGCAAGGCGAATGCTGAGCGGTGAGCGTCGGCTCTTGATGGCAGTGTAGACGAAGCGACCTCGACGGCAGTCGTT
>JBCDFF010000009.1:0-29490 GCA_039178415.1 Bacteroidota bacterium | reverse complement strand
TTGCCCCTCCGGTACAACATCAAGGCGAATGCTGTTGATCTCGAAGTCATAGAGCTCGGGCTGTACACAGATCCCAACATCGCCCGCGAGGCGCACCCCATCCTCCAATGTCTTCGAAGAGCAGCGGGGCCACCACGGGCGGCACGGCGTCCTCGTTGACAAACCGCTCGGGCTGGCTGAAGTCGCAGCCTACGGCGATCTAGCCCATCGAAAGGAGCGTGAGCGTGGCGACGTGAACGCGCATAACAGAGGGAGGGAAGATCGACAACCGCTTCGCCGTATCGTAGGCCTGTATGGCCACGGCGGCATTTCGGCCCGAACATACCACGCCACCTACGCGGGTTCAAGGCCCGTCCGGTTCGAACTCTGGGTCAGGGCGTGCGTACGTTCCGCCTCCACCCACCTCGCCCTGCCATGTCCTCCTTCACGGTCCTCCTGCTCGTCATCGACGCAGTTATTGCGCTCACCGTGGGCGTGCTCGCTGGGCGTTGGTTCAAGGGACAAGCGCTGGCGGAGCGGATGGCCGAGTCGCGCGCGCGCGCGGAGCGGGTCCGGGCCGAAGGCGAGGCGTTGAAGGTCGAGAGCACCGCGAAGCTCAAGGAACTCAAAGCCCGCCGGCGGCGGCTCGACCAGAAGGCCACAGAGGCACGCGAGCGACAGCGGCTCGAGCAGGAAGCCCTCGATGCCCAGCGCGCCCAGATCGACATGCGGAGCGAGCGAGTCGGGGAGCACGAGGCCGCGCTTGGACAGGCCGCCGAGGCCCTGGACGCGCTCACGCGCGAGGCCGAGCAGCGGCGCGCCGAGACCGAAGACCTGCGCGCCATCGTCCAGAAGAACGCCGCCGCCTTCGGGCGCCGCCAGCAAGAGATCGCGGCTCGTGAGCACGAACTCGACGCCCGCGCGGAGAAAATCGCCCGCGAGGAAGAGCGGCTGGAGCGGCTCACCGACGAGTACTTCCGCAAGCTGGAGGCCGCGTCCGGCGTCTCGAAGCGCGAGGCACTCCGGCGCCTCAATGACGAACTCGTCCGCGAGGCCAAGCTCTCCGCCGCCGCCCTCGTCAAGAACGTCCGCGACGAGGCGAAGGCGAAGGCCAAGCGGGCCGCTCGCGAGGTCGTGCTGACCGCCATCCAGCGCACCGCCGCCGAGAACACTATCGAGAACACCGTGTCGGTGGTGACACTGCAGTCGGACGACATGAAGGGCCGCATCATCGGGCGCGAGGGCCGCAACATCCGCGCGTTCGAAGCGGCTACCGGCGTCGAGGTGATCGTGGACGACACGCCGGAGGCCGTGCTGCTCTCGGCCTTTGACCCCGTCCGTCGCGAGGTCGCGCGCCTCTCGATGGTCGAGCTCCTCCAGGACGGCCGCATCCACCCCGGCCGTATCGAGGAGGTCGTGGAGCAGAAGCAGGTCGAGCTCGACGAGGAGATCGTCCTCGCCGGTGAAGAGGCGGCACTCGACCTCGAACTGCCGGGCCTGCACCCGGAGTTGGTCCGGCTCGTTGGGCGGATGCGCTACCGGGCGTCGTACGGCCAGAACCTGCTCATGCACTCGAAGGAGACGGCGCGGCTCGCCTCGCTGATGGCCTCGGAACTAGGCCTCGATGCGCGCAAGGCCCGCCGCGCTGGGCTGCTGCACGACATCGGCAAGGTGGTCGAGGAAAACCTCGAAAAGCCGCACGCCCTCGCCGGGGCGGAGCTCGCCCGGCGCTACGGCGAGCACCCCGACGTGGTCAACGCCATCGGCGCGCACCACGACGAGATCGAGATGACCACGCTCATCGCGCCGCTCGTGCAGGCGGCCGACGCCGTGAGCGGGGCCCGCCCCGGTGCCCGTCGCGAGGCGCTGGAGAACTACGTGCAGCGCCTCAAGAACCTCGAAGCCATCGCCGACTCGTTCGCGGGCGTCGAGCGCGTCTACGCCATCCAGGCGGGCCGCGAACTCCGCGTGATCGTGACGCCCGACATCGTCACCGACGCCGTCGCCGAGCAACTCGCCATCGACATCGCCTCGCGCATCGAGCGGGAGTTGCAGTACCCCGGCCACATCCGCGTGACGGTCATCCGCGAGACGCGCGCCACGTCGTACGCGCGGTAAGGCTGCCTGCTGGCGGCTATCGGCTGCCAGCTTCCACGTGCTCTGATCGAAACCATAAAGAACTCGAACTCATCGCGGAGTCGGGCTGGCGTGCGTTTCCGTCCCGGCTGGAGTGGTAGCCGATCTTCTACCCGGTGCTCAACTTCGAGTACGCTGAACAGATCGCGCGCGACTGGAAAACGACGGGCGACCAATCCGGCCACAGCGGCTTTGTCACCCGGTTCGACGTGGACGACGCGTTCGTGAGCCGCTACGACGTGCAGATCGTCGGCAGCGCCAAGGTGCATCAGGAGCTGTGGGTGCCTACGGAAGAGCTCGCCGCGTTCAACGACCACCTCCTGGCTCCCATCGACGTTGTGGCCGCGTACTACGGCGAGCGCTTCTCCGGCGAGCGTGACCCGCACGCGGACTTGCCGCTATCGCTCGTCAGCTTCCCGGGGAGTGCTGAGCGCCGATAGCGGTCATCCACCGATAGCGGTCATCCGGACGTCTCCCGACCTCTCCCCTACCTGTGCAGCAATGCGCGCTCCGATGGCGAGGGACGCCGTGGCTGCCGGACTCGGCGCGTTGAGGACGTGGACCTGCCGATCGGTGGCGTGGATCACGAAATCGTCAGCGAGCGCGCCGTCGCGGGTGACGGCCTGGGCGCGGACGCCCGCGCCGCCGTCGCGGAGGTCGGCGCGGGTGACCTCGGGGACGAGGCGTTGGAGCGACTTGAGGAACGCGCTGCGGCTGAGCGAGCGGTGCATCTCGTAGAGCCCCATCCGCCAGTGCTGCAGGGCGAGCCGCCGGAACCCGCGGTAGCCGAGTGTCTCGGCGAGGTCGCCGAGGTGAAGTGTGCCCCAGTCGTAGCCCTCGCGGGCGAGCGCGAGCACCGCGTTCGGCCCACACTCGACGCCGCCGCGGACCATGCGCGTGAAGTGGACCCCGAGGAACGGGAAGGCGGGGTCGGGGACTGGGTAGATAAGTGTTCGGCAGAGGTGCTCGGCCTCAGGGCGGAGTTCGAGGTATTCGCCCCGGAACGGCACGATCTGCACGTCGGGGTTGAGGCCTGCCATCCGCGCGAGGCGGTCGGCGTGAAGGCCTGCGCAGGCCACGAGCGTCTTCGCCGTGACAGCGCCCTGCGTGGTCTCGACGGTCACGCTGTCGGAGTGAGACGCGATGCCGGTGACGGCGTGGCTTAGGCGTAGGTCGAGCCCCTGCTCCTGCGCACGCTCGGCGAGGCACCGACCCAGCGCCGGATAGTCTGCGATGCCTGCGTCGGGCACGTGGATCGCTGCCACGCCCGCGACATGCGGCTCTAGCTCGCGCAGCCGCTCGGGACCAATGAGCTCACACGCGACACCGTTGGCCGTACCTCGCTCGAAGATGGCTTGGAGACGTGGACGCTCGCCCTCGGTGACCGCCACGATGACCTTGCCGCAGAGGTCGTAGGGCACGCCCTCGGTCTCGCAGAAATCGAGCAGCGCGGCCCGTCCGGCGCGGCAGTTGGTGGCCTTGAGCGAGCCAGGCTTGTAGTAGACCCCCGAATGGATCACGCCCGAGTTGTGCCCTGACTGGTGCGCCGTGAGCGTGTCCTCTTTCTCGACGAGCACGACGGAGGCCCCCTCGCGAGTGAGGTGGTAGGCCGTGGCGAGGCCGACAAGGCCTCCCCCTATGACAACAGTATCAACCATGGCGTGCGCGGCACCTTCGTGAGAACGGAACGGAGTGGTCCACCCTGCATCAAAGGCCGTGCCCATAGCCTCTTCATTCCCCCTTCTTGGTGCGTCTAGGCCCCAAGCCCTACCATGGGGAACGACCTCCCACCCCCATCATGGTTAAGGCTCTTTTCGTCTGCGTTGGCAACGCCAGCCGTAGCCAACTTGCCCAGGCGTTTGCCCAACGGCATGGCGCGGGCCTGCTCCATGTCTGCAGCGCAGGCACGCAGCCAAGAGACGCGCTAGACGAGCGCGTGGCCTCTGCGCTCACGGAACGCGGCTTCGACGCGAAGGCTCTCGTCCCCAAGACGATCGACGACGTCCCAGGCGGCCCCTACGAGTGGATGATCCGCATGGGCTGTGGCGATGTGCTGCTCGTCCCTGCGCTCCACCGCGAGGACTGGGACTACGCTGCCCCCTCGAAGCTGTCCGACCTCGACTTCGAGGCGCTCTGCGCCGATCTCGAAGACCGCGTCATCGACCTGGTGGAGCGGGTCCGATCGTGGACGGAGGAGACAGGCTTTGCGGTGGAGGCAGGCGATCAGGCTGCGCTAGACGACGCAGATATCGTGCTCGCCGTGAGCGACGCCGCCGCTTCGCTTACGAACGATGCAGCACAACGCGAGGGGGCTTCCTCGGCAGCACTCTCCTCGCCCGCAGCGCCCGGCGCAGCGCTGCTCCGTCCCGAGTCTCCGCGCGACGCCACCTAGGCGCAGACCCTTGCTGTCATGCCAGGAAGCCAGAACGGGGGAATTTCACTGCTTGACCCGCATCGGCGCTGGATGCGGCTGGCGATGCGCGAAGCCGAGTTTGCGGCAGAAGCGGGCGAGGTCCCGGTTGGGGCGCTCGTGGTGCGGGCGGGTCAGATCGTAGGGCGCGGGCACAACCTCGTGGAGAAGCTCAATGACCCAACGGCGCACGCGGAGATGATCGCGATCACGGCGGCGTGCGAGACGCTCGGCACGAAGTTCCTCACGGACTGCACGCTCTACGTCACCCTCGAACCGTGCCCGATGTGCGCCGGGGCCATCGTGTGGAGTCGTCTCAAGCGGGTTGTCTTTGGAGCGATGGACGAGAAGGCGGGCGCGGGTGGCTCGCTGTTCAACATCCTCCAGGATGACCGCCTCAACCACCGTACGGAGGTCATCGCCGGTGTGGAAGCCGAGGCGAGCGCGGAGCTGCTGCGGCGCTTTTTCCAAGCACGGCGGCAAGGATAGCCCCACGGACTCGCCTCAATCGCTCGATTCTTCAGAAACAGCGCGGTCCGCGTCGGGTGTAGAGACACGTTATGCAGCCACCTCGTCCCGCTCCTTCGTCCACACCGGTTGACGTTCTCATCGTCGGTGCCGGCCCCATCGGCCTAGCCTGCGGCATCGAAGCCAAGCGCCACGGGCTCACGGCGCGCATCGTCGAGAAAGGTGGCCTCGTCAACTCGCTCATTGGCTACCCGACGAACCTGGAGTTCTTCTCAACGCCCGAGTTGCTGGAGATCGGCGGGCACCCGCTGCCGACGGCCAACTACAAGCCACACCGTGAGGAGACGATCGATTACTACCAGAACGTCGCCCAGCAGGAAGCACTCGACGTACGGCTCTACGAACGCGTGGAGCATGTGGAGGGTCGCGACGGCGCGTTCGAGATCGTCACGAGCAAAGGCACACACCACGCCCGGAAGGTGGTGGTGGCGACCGGCTTCTTCGACCATCCGAACAGCTTAGGCGTACCTGGCGAGGCGTTGCCCAAGGTCACGCACTACTTCAAGGAGCCCTATCCCTACGCTGGCCAGCGCGTGGCTGTCGTCGGCGCGAAAAACTCAGCGGCGAAGGTCGCCCTTGACTGCTACCGGCACGGTGCTGAGGTGACGCTCCTCGTGCGCGGCCCTGCCATCTCGGACTCGGTGAAGTATTGGATCAAGCCCGATCTGGAGAACCGTATCAAAGAAGGCTCCATCCGTGCGTTCTTCGACACAACCGTCACGGCTATCGAGCCAGATGCTGTTCACCTCCAGACTCCAGAGGGCGCACGGGTGATTGGTAACGATTTCGTCCTAGCGATGACGGGCTACCGTCCGGACTTTCGTTTCCTCGGCGTGCTGGGCGTCTTGCTTGACGGCGACCGCCGCATACCGCAGCACGACCCCGACACGATGGAGAGCAACCGTGCCGGCCTCTACCTCGCGGGTACGGTCTGCGGTGGGCTCAACACCAGTCGGTGGTTCATCGAGAACGGGCGCGTTCACGCCGCGCAGATCATGGCCCACGTGGCCGAAGCGACCTCGATGGCGGACTAGAGCGCGCTGATGAGTTGCTGCGCGAGCGGATGATCTGGGCGCACCGCGAGCGCACGCTGAGCATAGGTGCGCGCCTCGGTCATACGCCCCTGCTGGAAGTGGGCAAGGGCGAGGTTGGCTAGCGCATCCGCATGCATTGGATCTGCTTCGATGGCACGGATCAGGGTGCGCTCGGCACGGCTCCACTGCTCTGTTTGGACATAGAACGTGCCCAGGTTGGCTAGCGCGTTTGCGTTCCGTGGCTCGGCCTGGACGGCACGCTCGAAGAAGCGCAGGGCCTGGCGCGCGTCGTTCTGCATGGCATGGTAGACACCGAGATTGGTGAGCGCGTCGCCATGGTCTGGATCGAGTGTGATGGCTTCTCGGAGGCTGGCAACCGCAGCGTCGGCTTGGCCTTGCTGCAGTTGAAGCGTTCCGAGGTTGTAGTGCGCCTGGGGCAGCCACGGGTGCTCGGTGAGCGCGGCGCGGTAGGCCTCCTCGGCCTCGGCGGTGCGTCCTTGTGACTGCAGCAGCCGCCCGAGGTTGACACGCACATCAGCCAGGGCTGGCTGGATGTCCAGGGCGCGGCGGTAGAGCCGCTCAGCCTCGCCGAGGCGGCGGTCCATCGCCTCGTAGGCCTGCGCGAGCGCATTGAGCCGCTCGGGAATCTCAGGTCCGAGTTCGACGGCGCGCTCGAGTGAGGGGATCGCGTCGTTGGGTCGGTTCTGGAGCAGCAGCGCAAAGCCGTGGAGGTACTGGGCCTCGCCCACGGCAGGCGACGTCGCGAGGGCACCTTGCAATCGCGCTGTGCTCTCGCCGAGCGCCTCGCCGTCGCCGTCCTGGCGTGCGAGCACAACGTAGGCCATCGCCTCGTAAATGGAGGCGTCTGCTGCGCGGTCGCGCCGGAAATAGGCTTGGAGGAGACCGCGCTCCGCCACCTGCTCTCCTTCGAAGGCTGCAGCGTTCTCGTCCTCGACCACGCGAATCCAGTGGTCGGTGAACGACGAGTGGGGCGCATCGACGGCCTCGACCTTTGGCATGTGGCACCCGAAACAGTTCGCCTCTGCGCTGTGCTGCGCGGTCAGCTCAGGTGTGGGCATCGCTGCCTGGAGCGGCTCCACGGCATGGCACGAGCGGCATGTCTGGTTGAAGTAGTCCGGTCCTGCTTCACGAAAGCCTTCGTGCGGGTTGTGACACGTGACGCAGTCCATCGCGGCAGGCGTCGCCTGGGATTCGAGGAAACAGGCGCTCGCCTTCATCCGGTCTGCATGTGAGATGACAGAGAAGGCGTTCGCGTCTTCGACCGTCGCAAAGAGCGCTCGATGCGCCTGGAGTGGCTCACCCGGGCGGTAGCTGTAGGCTGCTTCCCCTTCCCGGAGCATGGACACCGAGCCATGGAGGTGGCACTGCTGGCACACATCGAGGCGTCGCTCGAGATCGAGATGGGCCGGATTGACGATCGTCGGGTCCTGCCAGTCCGGGTCGCCGCCGGAGGGCTCGGAGTCCTCAAGCCGGGCCTCGATGTGCACGGACCCAGGGCCGTGGCACTGTTCGCACCCGATACCGTTGTCGAGCTCGGCGAACTTGCCCGGGACATGGTCCACCGGTACGCTGTTGCCGTTGTGGCATGCCATGCACCGAGCGGGAATGGTGCGGTCGAAGCGGCTGTTAATGACCTCGTAGCCAGGGCTGAAGTCCCAGCGTTCCGCTTGGGTATACCAAGTCAGTGGCAGCTCGAAGAGGCGCCCATTGACCTCGGTGAGGTAGGTGCGAGCCGCTGAGCCACTGCCGACCACATAGACCATGTCTCGGACGAGCCGGTGCGTCTTCGCGCCTCGCTCGTCTAGACGGTATTCCTCCTGCACGAAGCGGTCACCGTCCCGGTAGGCTACGTAGTAGAAACCGCTCTCGGGGTGGTGCACGACCCGCCCACCGAAGTCTTCCACAGCATTCTCTGCGGTCAGCCGGTAGAAGGAGTTCGCCATCCCGTGCGACTGATAACTCGCGTAGAGGTCACCATGACAGGAGGCGCAGGCCTCGTCGCCGGCGTACGTCGCTGCTGCCAGTCGTGCATCCGGCACCGAGGCGTGAGGCGCTTCAGGCTGCTGGGATCCGCACGCTGCGAGCAGTGCGAGCCCAGCAAGTAGAAGCAGCGTACGGGTAGTCATCATCGAGGTACAACGCGGAGCGGCGCCCGGGGTCGGGCCGTCTGGGGCACGATACACCCAAGGACCGAGCAATGACGAAAAAAGCGGGGCGAGTCCGAAGACCCGCCCCGCTGCGATCCGAATCGGTCTCGCTTAGAGCGTGATCGAGGCCGAGATCAGGTTGACCGAGGAGAAGAAGTCAACGCCCCGGTAGGCATAGTCGACCGCAACGTTGGTCCCCGACAGGTCGAGGTTCACACCGCCACCGACGTTCCAGCCCTGGTAGAACGTGGCGTCCATGTCCTCTTGGATCTGGATGCCTCCGCGCAAGAACACGAGGCGCTGGAAGTCGACCTCAAGGCCGCCCGAGTACTCGTCCTGGTTGTAGGAATTCGAGCGGAAGTTGCCCGTGACGGTGAAGTTGAGGTCTTCGGCGAACTGGCGGGTGTAGGCCGCACCGAAGTTGAGCAGCGAGGGCAGTTCAAACGACTCGGCGTCGATCGACACCGGGAAGCCGGTGTTGTCCGTGTTCTGGAACGTGACCGAGCGGCCGAGGCCGTTGCCACCGTAGGTGAGCTTCGGACCGAAGTTGCGGAGGCTCACGCCGAAGCGCAGCCCACTCTCGCCAACGACGTAGGTCATGCCCGCGTCGAAGGCCACGGTGGAGGCGCTCACGTCATCGATGGACTCGTTGATGACCTTGGCCGTCAGACCGGCCGAGATGCGGTCGGTGAACTGGCGGGCATAGGTACCCGTGAGGACGATGGTGGACGCTCCGTAGGTGAGGCCCTGTGGATCCGGCTGGCCGAAGGACGTGAGGGGGATGTCCCCGAAGTCCCAGGCCGTCACCGAGAGGGCGATGTTGTTGTTACCGAGGCGCTGGGCGACGCCGAAGTAGTTGATGCCGATGTCTGCCACATAGTTGGTGCGGCTGAACATGGCGTTGGTGCCCGTGTTGGTCATGAGGGCGGCGGGGTTGGACTGGATGGCTTCGACGCCACTGAGGTCGCTGAGTCCGCCGGTGAGGGTAGTGCCGAGGGCCGCTGAGCGGGCGGTCATGGGCAGCAACAGATAGTCCGCCGCTGCCGTACCCGCCGCACCGTCGCCTTGTGCTTGGGCACGAGGTGCCGCGAGCAGCAGGGCCAGGGCCATGAGCGCAATGAGTCGTTTCATGGTTGGGTAGTCGATTGGGGTGAGCAGGAGCGAGAACTAGAACGTGTCGAGTTGGAGTCGACGCTGGACGAGGCCAAACTTGAGCACTCGCTCACCAACACCAGGGACGTCAATGTGGATGAGGTACATCCCGCTGGCGACCGGGAGGCCGGCCTCGTTGTTGAGATCCCAGTTGAGGATGGGCTCTGTCCCAGGCACCTTCTCGAGGGTGCGGACAAGCGTACCGCCGAGGGTGAAGATGCGGATGGTCGCTTGGTCCGGTAGGTTGGTGAAGCGCGCGATCTTGTCCACGTTGCCTCGCTCGTACTCGGAGTAGCCGCGGTACGGGTTGGGCACAATCTGGATCAGCCCAAGTGCGCTCTCGACGCTCTCCGTCTCCTGCGTGACGCCCTTGAACGGAGCGGTATTGATCAGGAAGGAGTTGCCCTCGATCGTCGTCTTCTGGCTGTAGATGCGGATGGTCGTACCAGCAGGCGGCGGAGTGTTGTCCTCCGCATGGTCGGCGATCTGCGTCAGCCCGATCGGTGACATGAAGCCTTCCAGACCTGCCGAGAGGGTGACCTCATCGTTGCGGTAGCAGAAGTCGATGAAGAAGCCCTGGTTGCGGCAATCGTCACCATCTTCGCTGGACGGGTTGGGATCAACCTGCGTGTCCGTGCTCGTGATCAGGTTACCGGCTCCGGCAGCCTCAGCGTCGCCCGCGAAGAGATCGTAGCCATTGGGACGGTCCGGGTACATCCAGAAAATCTGGTCGGACACTTCGGCACCAACAAGACCACCGCCGTCGAGACCGCTTCCGTCCCAGCCACCGGCCGAGGCGCTGAAGTTCCACGTCGCGCCAGGCTCGGTGCCAGTGTTGGCACGCAGCACCGGAATGAGGCGGACCACGTCCGAGTAGGCCCCTGTATCGCGATCACGGAGGACCTGCCAGAGCTCGAACGGCACGCGGACTGCCTGCCCCTCGTCACGGAACCCATCGAAGATGGTGTAGAGGCCCCAGCATGCGTTGTTTTCGCACTCAGACGAGAACCGTATCTCGTAGTCGAACGGCTGCGCGATCTGACGGAAGTCGATGCGGCTGATGTCACCGCCCGTGCCCGTCAGGTAGTAGTCGCGGCTGGCGCTCGGCGTGTGCCACACAGGGCGGCCTTCGTACAACTCGCAGGTCGGCGCTTCGTCGCCCTCATTACAGCGGGCCGTGCCCCCGTAGGTGAGCTCGACGACGCCGCCTCCGGCTTCGCCACCCGTGTCGTCACCGTCGATCTCGCCGTCGCCGTCGTTGTCGATGCCGTCGGCGTTGCCGCGGATCTCGGTGGAGCCGATCTCAGGACGGATCGTGACTTCGATCCCATCGAAGTAGATGGGATCGCCGTAGTCCACGTACGTCCCGGTGCGGTCGAAGAAGTCGAGCGCACTAAAGACCGTATCCATCGTCGCCACATTCACGATTTGGTACGTGAGGGTGTCGCTGGCTATGGCCGGGACGGCTTGGCTGTTGAAGAATTCAACACGGTATTGGTCCCCGGTGAGGATCGCTGGGTCAACGATGCGGATGTCAGCGCTACCCGTGGTGAAGGGACCGTCCTGCAGGCTAAACGGGATCGAGTCGTCCAGATCCGAGACGTTGGCGCGGAAGGAGCCTTCCTGCTGCGGAACGACGGACTGCAAATTGACACCGAGCTGAACAGGGCTACCGAACACGCGCAACGGCGAGGAGTCCGCGTTGAACGCGTAGCTCTGCACGGCGAAGAAGTATTCGCGCGCGTTCGTGAGGTTGTTGACCACGAAGTAGTTGCGCACGCCGTTGTCGCCACCGGCCACTTTCACTTCGGTCACCACCTCACCAGTAGCCGCGTCAATCGTCTGGTCGATGATGACGCCAGTGCCGTTGACCACGTCAAGCACCGCGACCTCTTCGGGGTTTTGGTCCCCGATGAAGTCGTACTGGAGAATGCGATAGCCTTCGAAGTCGTACGTGTCATCGGCCGTGCCCTGTGCCGCGAAGGGCGACACGATGGAGTAGGTACCGTCCTGGTTGTTGCTGTTCTCCGACTCGGTCCACGTCAGCACCACCTGTCCGTCCAACCCCGTAGCTGTAAGGACCGGCGGCGATGGCGGGCGAGGCACGTTGAAGTTGGCGTTGAAGGCACCCTGCACCTCGGGGTTTTCGAACTCCAGGAGTCGCTGCGATGCAATCTGGGGCTGGCTGGCCTCCAGCGACGAGTTGCGCGACCACTGGATGCCGAACACGATGTTTTGGAGGTTCTCACCTTCCACGAGCGAGCCATCTGCAGAGGGCCGCATGGTGAACGGTCCGGCACTCATCACGAATCGACGGTCGGCTGGCTGGTTGGCACTACCCATTCCATCTGTGTTGTACTCGCTCCAGAAGTTGGGCGGGTCATCCGGCCAGATGAAGTTGGTTACAGGGTTGCTCGAACCCGGGTTGTATCCGTTGCCACCGGACGTCACGAGGTTGTCGTCCCGCCAGATGCCCTGCAGGTACTTGAAGGCGTCTTCGCCGTCGGTGGGGTTACCGATGTTGGAGCTGTCGTTGTTGTAGTAGACGAACTTCTCCATCGCGATGCGCTCGCCGTCTTCGTCAACCGTTCCGTCGCCGTCGTTGTCGACGCCGTCAGCGTCCACGAGGGGGCCCTGGAAGAAGTCGTAGCCGAGAGCAGGTGGGAGCGTGCCGTAGCCTCCCTCGTCGTTAGCGTCACCGTTGTAGACGTAGCCAAGACCGAGAACCGGGTCACTGCCCACGTAGTCATCGTTGAAGTCACCAAGGTCAGGGTCTGACCATAGTCCCAGGAAGGTGTTCTGCAGTACGTCTGGGCTCTTGTAAACCAACTGGTACTTGTAGAACGTCGTGTTGCCGATGGCACCTGCTGAGGCGATGGCAAACGCGTGGGCGCGCACTTCGAGGCCGATCGGCTGGGCATTGCTCCAGTTGTGAGCGTTGCCTTTATCATTCATGACCCACCAGATCTGCTGGTCGGGGAACGCAGCTTCGTCCGGATCTGAGGTGATCCGTCCCTGCTCGTTGGCCACGACGGCCGGAAGGTCACCGTCCGCAGGGTTGTAAATACCGTCATCATTGAAGTCGAAAAACGGTGCACCCAACTCTACGGGCCAATCGTCAAGGTCACCCTCATAGACTGGGACTTCCTTGGTTACCAGGCCGGTTTCGTCTTCCAACTCCAGAATCGTTGTTCCGCCGGCCGCACGAACCGACCAGAAGCGGTCGAACGGCGTGCAGTCGGCCGGGGCGTTGGCGTCGTCGTCGAGCGGGCCGGGCCAAAACTCCCAGTTGCCGTAGTCGGCTCCTGCGAAGCGGAGGACCTCATCCACTTGGCCGCCGATCCAGATGCCGGAGGCAAAGATGGCCTGGACGCCGGAGCCTTTCGGCACCTCGTAGACGGGGTCGCCACCGCGCCAGAAGAGGCCACCTGTGTTGTAGAGGCGGGCGCGTACGTTGTTGATGTCGAGGTCAGCGGTGGCCGTGCCGAGCTCGCACGTGGCGACGCCTGCACTGGCCATGGGATTGGGTTGCTCCGAACTGGCGCGGTTCGTCCGCGGCTCGCGCTCGCCTGCGTGGGCTACCGAGGCCCACCCGAAGGCGAACACCAGAGCGAAGAGCATGGTGTACTTAGACATGAGGTCGAGTCGTTGGGTCTCCAAACGGGGTAGGGGTGAGAGCGCCTGGCCGTCCGGGGCTCGGGTGAGCCCCGGGGCCTAGGCAGGACGCGCTAGAAGCTGAAGAGCAAGCCCAGGCGGACGCGGCGTGGTAAGCCGTACATCTGGCCTGCGTTGCTCGTCTTGAACGTGCTCAGCTGGACTGGCGAGTCGACGTAGTTGCTGTAGATGAAGTCGAACGCCTCGCGCTCGACATCACTCAGGCGATTCAACTCCTGTTGGCCATCTGGCGAGGCGAGGTAGCCGTCGTCGTTGGCCAAGCCGGTCGTACGGTAGACACCGAAGATGTTGTCTGTGTTGAGAAGATTCTGAACCCAGACGTAGGCCTTCAGCGCAGCCGGGCCGAGGTCGAAGTCGCGGTCCACCCGGAGGTCCACGCGCGACGTCCACCCTGTGTAGACCGAGTTGATCTCACCTTCGGCACCGCCGTTGGTCGCCACCGTGATCGGCGTGAAGCCGTCGGCGGTGAGCTGCGTGTAGGGCGTGCCGCTGCCAAACTGGCCGAGGAGGTTGAAGCCGAAGCCTTCGAGGACCGGCATACCTGCGACCATGGGGCCCTCCCCTTCGCCGAGGCGATAGTCGAGCGTGGCGTTGATCGTGTGGCGCTGGTCAAAGCCTAGCGGATCGAGCGTGTTCGGGAAGAGGTTCCCGCGCCACGCGATGATCGTAGCGGTGTTGGAGTCCGACCCTGTGCCCTCCGCGAACGAAAGGGTGTAGTTGGCGCGGAACTGGACGTTGTTAGTCCGGCGCAGTTCGAACTCGACCTCAGCGCCCTTCGTGGTCGTGAAGTCCTCGCTCTCGAACGTGGTGTACTCCGAGGGGAAGGCGCTCTCCACGTTGCGCAGCGTGATCTTGTTCTCCTGGGTCCGGTAGAAGCCGGTCAGGGTGAACGCAGCACGCTCGCCGAGACGCTGGCGGAAGCCGATCTCGTAGGAGGTGGTTTTCTCCGGGCGAAGGTTCGCGTTGTTGATGCGGCCCTGGCCCGAGTTGGTCGCCGCATAGTCCTGGATCGTCGAGAGGGCATTCTCGGACGGCCGCTGCGACACCACGTTGTAGCTGGCGAAGAAGAGGGCCCGGTCCGTGACCGGGAAGGAGACACCGACACGCGGCATCACCGTGACCTCGGCCTCGTACTCTTCGAGGACGCGGTCGTTGAGACCGCCGCGCTGGCTGGCCGTGCCGCCAAGATTCGTGGTGATCTCAGCCGGATCGGTGACTGCACCGCCCTGGGCGTTGTAGAACTGGCCTTCGGTGTCCCGGTAGCCGACCACCTCGCCCGAGTTGTTGGTGTAGACCGCGAAGTCGCTGCCGATGTTGGAGGGAATGGTCCCTGGCAGCATGGCGACGAGGTTGCCATTCTCCGCGACGATGTCTTCCCCACCGAAGTCTCCCACGCGGTAGATGTCCACGAGCGAGAACGGGTCGCTCAGCACGAGCGTGTTGTTGTCGAACACATCCACACGGAGACCGAGGTCGATAACGAGGTCACGGAATTCGATCTTGTCCCGGATGTAGCCCGCGTAGTAGACCGGCTCGTGGGGCGCGATGTTGAGGTTCGACCGCTCGTCGTAGCCCGAGATGCTTTCGTCATCCACGAACTCAGTGCCGAGGAAGTTGTAGCCGTAGTAGGTCGTCCCGGTCAGGAAGTTGGCGTCGTTGAAGTCGAGTTGGTCGTAGGCGGTCACTGCGCTCTCGGCACCGCGCTCGACGTTGCCGTCGTCGTAGAAGCGCGCAAGTGCCAGCGAGAAGCCAGTCCCGGCGATGAACGCACGGTTGGTGCGCTTCTCCCACTCACCACCAATCTCGAGCTGGTGGACGCCGACCTGCGACTGGAGCGAGCCAGAAACGCGCCACTGCTCGAACTGGTACTTGCTGAAGCCGCCGTTCGGGGCACCCGGGTTGGTGAAGGCCTCGAAGGCGCGCCCAGGCTGGATGGCCCCGTCAGCGAAGCGCTGCACGTACTCCCCACCCGAGATCGAGAGGTACGATTGCCCAAGCGCATTCTGCGGCGCGTCGATGTCGCCGTAGAAGAGCATGTCCTCGATGTCAGAGGAGAACCCGATGGGGTAGCTTTCGCCGGAGCGGCGGGTGTACTCACCCTGGACCTGGAGGAACGTCGTGTTGGAGAAGCTCTGGCGCAGCGAGAGGTATCCACGCGCGCTGCGGTCGGCGTCCACGTCGTTGGCACGGTTGAACCAGGACTGCGTGTAGCTGTAGGTCTCGCCGAGGCTGTTCGAGTAGGCACCGCCAACCCGGACGTTCAGTTGGTCGGTTGGGCGGAAGTTGAGGTTACCGTTGAGGTCCCAGTTGCGATCCGGGTTCTCCTTGCCGTTGAGCGTCTCGAAGCCGGTCGCATCCGTGATGAAGCGCGTCGCGTCGAAGAGCGTCGCGTCGTCCAGGAAGACACCCTGGGGGACTTCAACGCCGAAGGCCGCGGGGTTCTCGATGATCTGCTGCGGCGTCGTGCCCGCAGGCAGGTCTGCCGGAACCGGGATCGAGACCGGTACGCCGTCGCCATCAACGCCGCGGAAGACCTGCGGGCTGGTCTGGATCTGGTTGAAGAGGTCTCCACCCGGACGCAGCGTCTCGATGGAGAACGGGTTGGAATCCGACTCGTGCGTGAAGCTACCTGCGAGGAAGAAGCTTGCCCGGTTGTCGGCAAGGATCGGCCCGCCGATGGCGGCCGAGGCCAGGTTGTAGCCGTAGTCGTCCAGTACCTCCGAGGTGATGAACTCGGCAGAACCGAAGAAATTGGAGGCTCCCGACTTGGTCGAGATCGAGATCACCCCGGCCATCGCGTCGCCGTAGCGGGGCGGAATGGTACCGATGAGCATCTCCTGCTCGGCGATGGCCTGCTGCGGCACGGCGAGGGCTGCAGCGCCACCACTGATCCGCACGCCATCCACGAAGTAGGCCACCTCTTCCGAGCGGCCGCCGCGGATGTTGAGGTCGTCGTCGCCTTCGCGGTTGTAGACCGAGCCCTGGAGGGCAGCCACGTTGGCAACGCCGCGAACAGGGAGGTTTTGGATCTCCTCGCCCGTGACCACCTTCGGCACGCCGATGGCGTCGTTCTGGATGAGCGGGCGCTCATAGACGATCTCGATGCCTTCGAGCTCACCGGTGGTCAGCTGGAAGTCAAGCGTCCGGGTAAAGTTGCCCGACACTTGCACGTCTTGGAACGTCTTGGACTGAAAGCCCACGAAGGACGCCGTGACGTCGTATTGGCCGACGGGAACGCCGAGGATGACGTACTCGCCGTCCGCGTTGCTGGCCGCGCCTTGGGTGGTGCCTTCGATGAAGACGTTGGCACCGGGCAAGGGCGCGCCGGTGTCGTCAGTGACGATGCCCGCGATCTTGCCGGTGCTCTGTGCAAACACCGCGAGCGGCGTGGCGAGCAACAGCAAAAGCACAAGCGTACTCGCAGTACGATACATATGCTACCTCCGTGATGGTGGTCTGGGGTGAAGGACGAATGCCAGCTAGAACGCTCCGCATCCAACGGGGTGGATTTATCGGCGGGCAACGCACGCATGGGCTGGGTGACCAGTGTAACCAAAGCGCGCGGGCACCGTAGTGCGGCGGGGTGGACCTAGTGGCGGTACAGGTTAAGGAAGAGGCCGCGCGCGTGCCCCGGACCCGGTGTGCGTTGCCGTGGCGCAGCACAAGTGAACGGTGGGGCGAAAGAGGGGCAGTAGCGAGGTGCGCGCGGATCGGGGTTACGAGAGTATTGCGGAATTGAGCGTGGCGAATATAGAGGGACGCCTTGAAAGGTGTCAAGGCACTCCGAGGGTTCCCTCCTACGGACAAGGCCAAATCGCGCCTTTGGAGAGTTCCCACCTCGCAGATGTTCCGACGGGGTGAGACTTCCTGGACGGACTCGACACGAGCGTAACCTACATGCCTCGTGCCCGGCACTCAAGCCGGATCTAGGGCCATGCACCCATTTGTCCCCCGTACGGCCGACCTGCCGTGCGTTCGCTTTCAGCCTGGGACGTGCAGACATTCAGAAGGCCAAGCGCCCACGCAACCGTGATTTCGCTTCCACATGGGGGAGCAGGGTACAGGCACGGGGGACCGCATGACGCACCAGAAACCGCGAGCACGAGCGCTGCAAGCGCAGCCTTCCGGCGATTTGCTCGACGGCCCTGCGAGCCGGCTAGACGGCCACGACGCGCACGTCCTCCACCCCTTCGATGGCCTCCACGCGACGGCGCACGTCCGCTGGGACCGCCTCGTCTGTGGAGATCACGGTTAAGGCCACCGCACCGGGGCCGCTGCGCCCGAGCGCGAGCGCTGCGATGTTCACCTCGGCCTCGGCAAGAATGCCGCCGACGGTGGCTAGCATGCCCGGACGGTCGACGTTGCGGTAGAACAGCAGGTGCCCCGCCGGCTTCCCTTCGAAGCGGTAGCCATCCAACCCAACGAGCCGCCCGTCCCCGGGTGCGCGGACGGTGCCGATGACAGAGCGGGTGCGGTCGGCCGTCTCCACGATCACCTCGACGAGGTTCGGGTAGTCGTAGTCGCCGGACGAGGTGCGCCACTCTTCGCTCGTGTGTAAGCCCATCTCACGGGCTAGCGTGCTGGCGTTGATGAGGTTGACGGGCTCTGGGCTCCACCGCGCCATGACGCCCCGGAGCGCCGCAACGGTGAGCACCTCGGCGTAGCGATGGAGCGCCTCGCCGTAGCTGCGCACGGTGATGCGCCGGAGGCTACCGTCTACGAGTTGGCTGGCGATCTGGCCAAGGCGGTCGGCGAGGTCGAGGAAGGGCTTCGCTTCGGGTTGGGCGGCTGCACGCAAGGCCCCCGCGTTGACAGGCGTGGAGACGGGGTCGCCCTGGAGCGCGCGCACCACCTGCTCGGTGATCTGCACGGCCACCTTCTCCTGCGCCTCGCCAGTGGACGCGGCGATGTGGGGGGTCGCGACCACCCTCGGGTGCTGCGCCAACGTGAGCAGCGCCTCGCTCAGCGGCTCCTCAGAGAACACGTCGAGGGCGGCTCCTGCGACCTTGCCACTTACAAGCGCGCCGAGCAGCGCGGGCTCGTCGATGATGCCACCGCGGGCGCAGTTGACGAGGCGGACGCCGTCCTTGCACTGAGCGAGCGTCTCGGCGTTGAGCAGGCCGCGCGTAGCGTCGTTGAGGGGCGTGTGGACGGTGATGTAGTCGCTCTCGGCAAACAGCGTCGGTAGGTCCACCAGGTCGATGCCGAGGCGGCGGGCGGCGTCCTCGCCTAACACGGGGTCGAAGCCGAGCACCCGCATCTCGAAGCCCTGCATCCGCCGCGCCACGGCCCGGCCAATCTTGCCGACGCCGACCACGCCGAGCGTCTTGCCGAGCAGCTCGGCCCCGGAGAACTGCTTGCGCGCCCACTCGCCTGCCGTGACCGACGCGTGCGCGTGCGGGATGCGCCGCGCGAGCGTCTGCATCATCGCGCAGGTGTGCTCGGCCGTCGAGATCGTGTTGCCGTCGGGCGCGTTGACCACGAGGATGCCCTTCCGCGTGGCTGCGTCGAGGTCGATGTTGTCCACGCCCACGCCGGCCCGGCCGATCACCTTCAGCTTCGCTGCGTGGTCGATGAGGTTGGCGTTGATGGTCGTCCCGCTACGGATGATCCACCCATCGAAGTCGCCCGCGAGCGCGGCGAGCTCGTCCTCGGACTTTTTCAGGTGCACCTCGAAGTCGATGCTGTGCTGGGCGAGGAGGTCGTGGCAGACCGGCGCGAGGTTGTCGGTGATGAGAACGCGAGGCATGGGGCGAAAGCGGTCGGGGGTCGGGGGTCGGGGGTCGGGGGTCGGGGGTCGAAAGGTGTCGCCGCCCTGCACCAGCGTCAAGCCGACGGGGCGCTCTTCACGCTGAACCCTTCGCGCGTCACTTCTGCCTTCATCCGGCAGCTTCCTCGGAACGATTCGCCCCGCCGGTGGATTGAGAACGCTGCCTCTCCCCTCTTCACCCTTCTGCTCGCCACCCATGGCTGAATTCGCCCATCCCGAGGTGCTGGTCTCGACCGAGTGGGTCGCCCATCACCGCGCCGACACCGCCCACGTTCGCCTCGTCGAGAGCAACGAGGACCTGCTGCTCTACGGCACCGGCCACATCCACAACGCGGTCCACATCGACTGGGTCAACGACCTCCAGGACGACATCGTCCGCGACTACGTCGGCAAGGAGGCCTTTGCGCGGCTCTGCGCCACCCACGGCATCACCAAGGACACCACGGTCGTCTTCTACGGCGACAAGAACAACTGGTGGGCGACCTACGCCTTCTGGACGTTCAAGCTCTACGGCCACCACGACTGCCGCGTGATGGACGGGGGCCGCGCCAAGTGGATCGCCGAGGGCCGCGCGCTCACCACCGACGCACCTACCTTCGAGGAGACGGTCTACGAGCCGCAGGACCCCGATCTCTCGATCCGCGCGTTCCGCGACGAAGTGCTGGTCCACATGAAGCGCGGCGGCGCGCTCGTCGACGTCCGCAGCCCGCAGGAGTTCATCGGCGAGGTGACGCACATGCCGGGCTATCCGCAGGAGGGCGCGATGCGCGGCGGCCACATCCCAGGAGCCTCCAACGTCCCGTGGAGCCGCGCTGCCGCCGAAGACGGCACCTTCAAGTCCCGCGCCGACCTCGAAGCCATCTATCTTGCCGAGCAGGGCCTCACCCCGTCGGACGAAACCATCGCCTACTGCCGCATCGGCGAGCGGTCGAGCCACACCTGGTTCGTGCTGAAGTACCTCCTCGGCTTCGACCGCGTGAAGAACTACGACGGCTCCTGGACCGAGTGGGGCAACCTCGTCGGCGCGCCGATCGAGAAAGGCGAACCGGAGTGAGTGGTTCGGTTCTCGGGTGGTTCAGTTCTTCCGTATTCCAACGGTCACGACCTCACGCTGCGGCATGGCTCACTTCCTGACGATCGTGCTGGTACCACCCGACACGTCGGCCATTGTGGCTGAGGTCAAGCGACTCATGGAGCCCCACATAGAATCAGAGGTCCCAGCCTACAAGGTGCGAACGGACGTATCGGACTGGTCCGAACGCCAGTTGGCGGATACGCTCGCCTCGGGCGACCTCGGCAATGATGATGACGGCTACTTCTGGTGGCAGACCAACAACCCAGACGGCCGCTGGGACTACTGGAAAATCGGCGGTGGCTACAATGGGGTCCTCATAGGACAACACACACCACTGCCCCACAAAGACGGACCCCTTGAGCTGAACACGCGCCCTGTCACGAGCTTGCTCGCCCAAGAAGCCCCGACATGGCAGGATCTCGGAGCAAGTGCTCTCGTCACACCGGACGGCACGTGGACCGATACCTTCGACTTTCATGACTTCGATGGGCCCGGATCCAACAAGGACAGATGGACCGAGACGTGGTCGAAGTGGCACGCGCACACCCTACCAATTCTCAAGCAGTACGAGCACCACGTCGCTGTCGCGCTGGACGTGCACAGCTAGCTCATGGCAGCACGGCAACCTTCGACTCCGTGACGGTGTCGCGGCGTTAGTAGACCGCCCGAGGCCTCCTGAATCACTGAACCACCGCAACACCGAAGCACTCATGTCGAAGCTCGACGAGATCATCGAGACGTTCCAGTTTGTGGAGCCGCCGATGCGGCTGGAACTGCTGCTGGACTACGCGAACAACCTGCCGCCGCTGCCGGAGGCGCTCAAGGCGAAGCGGGACGCCGGGCTGGGGCGCGTCCACGAGTGCCAGTCGCCGGTGTTCGTCTTCCCCGAGGTGCACGACGCGACCGTAGCGCTGCACGCCTGGGCCCCCAACGAGGCCCCGACGGCCCGCGCGTTCGTGTCGCTCCTCATCGACGCGCTTGATGGCGCGACGCCGGACGAGGTGGTCGCCGTACCGGACGATCTGCTCTACCGCCTCGGCATCGGCAAGCAACTCGGCATGACGCGCCAGCAGGGCCTGGCGGGCGTCCTCCACCGCGTGAAGCACGGCGTGGCAACGTACCCCACGGACGCGCCGTCGCAGGACGGCGATGCCGCAGCGGAGGAGCGCGCATGAGACGCCGCTTGCTCCTCGCGCTTCTCGTTCTGGTGGGGAGCGGGTGCTACTTCCAGCCGCGTCCGCTCACGCCGCCCGCACCGCCGCCGCCCCAGGCGCTCCAGGCGTCGCCCGCCAACTTCCGCGCGTTCGACACGGCGGACGACCTCGCGGCCTACCTCCGCTGGACGCCTGACGCGCCGCCGCTCCTGAGCGCGCACCGGGGCAGCCCCGCGCCCGGCTACCCCGAGAACAGCCTCGGCACCTTCAACCGGGCGCTCGCCTACGCCCCTGCCCTCCTGGAGACCGACGTCCGTGTGACTGCCGACGGCGTCCTCGTCCTCCTCCACGACGAAGCGCTCGACCGTACCACGACGGGCACCGGCCTGCTCACCGAAACGAACGCCGCCGATCTCGACAGCCTACGCCTCCTCGACGTGGTCGGGCGCGAGACGCCGTTTTCGATCCCGACGCTCGCCGAGGCCCTGGTGTGGGCTGAGAACCGCGCGGTGCTGCTGCTCGACATCAAGCGCGGCGTGCCGCCTGCGTTGGTCGTCGAAACAGTCCGGGACGCTGGCGCTGCCAACCGCGTCGTGGTGATCGTCTACTCCGCCGAGGACCTGGCGGTGTTCCATGCGCTCGCACCGGACTTCGTCTACTCGGTCACCACGCGCTCGATCGCCGACCTCGACGCGCTCCTGGCGACCGACGCCGACCCGTCGCGCTGGATCGCGTTCACCGGCGTCGGCGCCTTCGATCCTGCGGTCCTTGAGCGGCTCCATGTGCTCGGCATCCGGGCACAGCTCGGCACGTTCGGCGCGCTCGACTCAGCGGCGTTCGTGCAGGGACCGAGCACCTACTACGCGCTCCTCGACGCGGGCATCGACGTGATCGCGACGGACTTCGTGCCCATCGCGTCGTTCGCCGTGCAGCAGTGGGCCGCCCAGCAACGCGAACGCCCAGCAGACTGAGCCTGCCGGGCGTTGCGCAGTGTGGGATGAATATGTGGACGTATGGACGTTCCAGGTCCCTGTCAACACTTTCACACCGGCATCCGTCCACGTCCAAAGCCTGCCTCGAAGGTCGATTCGGACCTCGATGGAGCTTCCGGGTTTGGTGCTACTCGGCCACCTCGGCGTGCGCCTCGCTGATGAGCGAGCCGATACAGTCGGCGGAGAACGCGGCCGTGGTGTTGGCGACAAACTGGCCGTTGATGGTCAGCTTCGGCACGGAGACGCGTCCGCCGCGCGAGATGTCGACGCTGGCGTAGTTGCGGGCCGAGGCGACCTTCATCGCATAGGCGCCCGAGGTGAGGCGCTGGCGGAAAGACGCGCCATCGAGGCCGATGTCCTCGGCGATGGTGACGAGGTCGTCGGTCGAGAGCAGGCGCTTGTTGTCCCGCTCCTGCATGGCGAACTGGCCGGCGAGCATCTCGGCGTACTTGTCGCTCTCGCCCGCCACGTAGAGCGCCTCGATCTGCGGGATCGACTCGTTCCAGAGCGCGAACGGGAAGTAGTAGAACTTGGCCTTGTCGCCGTACTGCCCGACGAGCGCGTCGAGGACGCCGTGGAGGTCGCGGCAGTGGGGACAGTTCGGGTCGAAGATCTTGACGACGGTGACCGGCGCGTCGCCGCGACCGTCGTAGCCGATGTCGGTCGTGTAGCGCGAGAGGTCGCGCAGCGGGGCCGCACCGGGCTCATACTCACAGCCGATCGGCCGGGAGGCAGGCGCCGCCGCGGCCGCCACAGGAGTGGCCTCCGGGGCCTCAACGGCCGGCTCTTCGACCGTGGCCTCCGCCGCCACTGGCTCTTCTGCCGGAAGCTCGATGGGCGATACGTCGGCAGGCGCCTCGTCCTGCGCGGCGACGGGCGTGACAGGGGCTGCTTTGGTCTCATCCATGGCCGCCTCGGCGATGGGCGTGAGCGTCTCGCCATCGTTGATCGCGTTGAAGTAGGCGATGTCCGCGACCGAAAGCGTCGCGATCAGGGCGGCGGCGATGCCGAAGCGCTTGAACTCGGTGCCGCTGAACGACGCCATCGTGGGCAGCGTCGCCTTCGAGAAGCGCTCGGCGAGGTGCAGGCCGAAGATCACCGTCACGAGACCCGCGGAGGTGGTGCAGAGCACGCACCACGCGCCCATCGATGCCTGGACGCTTACGAGGTAGACCGAGTACGCGAACCCAGCAGCGGCGAGGCCGAGGCTGGCCGTGCGGAGCGTCTTGCGCGGCGCGCCCGTCGGGATCATCGCGAAGCGCAGCCCGGCGAGGCCGACGTAGAAGAGCAGCCCCCAGAACACGTTGGAGACGCCCAGGAACGTGCCTGCCGCCGAGGAGGTGACGGTCTCGCAGCCGACCTGCTGCACGGTGGCCGGGTCGGAGAGGCCGAGGCAGCCGCGGTTGAACCCAGCGGTCTGCTGGCTGTAGAGGTGCGCCACGAGAAGGACGCCCACGAGTGCGAGGCCCAGGATGATGCGGTGGAGGAGCGGACGGGCCGTCCGGTCGGTCGAGGCCATAGCAAAAAGCGGTAGCTAGGGTGCGGTAGCGGGAAACGAGGCTGTTGCCGAAGGAAGATCGGTGCCCAGGGCACATCTGGAAAGACGGCGCGGTTACGCCGATGCCGTGCCCGGGTTCAGCTTAACACGCTCTTTGCCCGGGCGCGCAGACAACGTGCGACAGCGCAAGCATCGTACCTGCCCCTGTGTCTGCATGGCGCTTTTCAAGTGCTCACTCGATGGGCTCGACGAGGACGAGGTCGCTCTCAGCGCGGACGGTCTGCGCCGCCACGAGCCGCTGCCCGTCGGGCGACACGGCGAGTGCCTGGATGCGCCCCGGCAACGCGTCGAGCGTGGTGAGCAGCGTGTCTGCCCGGTCGGCGAGGCGGAGCCGGCGGATCTCGACGCCGTCGTCTGTGCGTCGGGGATAGACGATGGCGGGGTCGGTCGCGGCGCTGACGACGCTCCAGTTGCCCCAATCCTGGCGCGCGAGGTCGGCGAGCACCTGCTCCTCAGGCGTGGTGCGGCTCGGACGGAGCCACAGCCCCGGCTCGGCCTGCCGCATGTACACAAGCGCACCGTCCGGCAGCACCGGGCTCGCGGGCAGCGCCTCGCCGACGTAGCTGCCGAGCGGGCCTAGGCGCTCCGGCGTTCCACCATCGACGGGCACGCGCCAGAGCGCCCATGCCTCAAGCGTCTCAACGGTCGTTGGGTCGGGGCGGTTGGAGGCGACATAGACGAAGCGCCCGTTCGTACTCCAGCGCGGGCCGACGTCGTAGCCCGCCGCGTCGGTGAGCGCACGCGGCACGCCGCCCTCGGCTTCGAGGACGTAGACGCTCGCCTGCTGCTCGACCTGCGCCTCGAACGCGAGCCGTTGCCCATCGGGGCTCCACCGCACCGCACCCACAAGTGGCCCGCCGAACTCGGTGAGCCTGCGCGGCGCGGTGTCGTCGGCACCGGGGAGGCCCTCGGCGACTTGGGCGTCCTCGGCGACGTAGACCTCCGGCGCGCCCGAGCGCGTGGAGACGAACGCGAGACGACCCTCGGAGCTGAGCGATGGGCCGGTGTCCTCTGCGGTCGAGGCCACGCGCGGCTGCCAGCCCGTCTCGGCGTCCCAAGCGAGGAGGTCCACTTCGATTTGCTGCGCGGCCAGTACGAGCCGACCGGCAGCCAGCGTCGGCGAGCGCCACCGTCCCGCCACGGCAACGGGCAGCCGCGTCGGCGGGCTGCCATCGATGGCCACGCGCCAGAGCGCCTCGGCCCCATCGCGGTTGGCGACGTAGACAATCGCCGATCCGTCGGGCGTCCAGGCGTGGCCTCGGATGCCGCGCCCGTCGGTGGTGAGGCGGCGCGGCATTCCGACCTCAAGATCGAGCAGGAACAGGTCTTCCTCGCCCTGCGCGTCGTGCCGGACGAAAGCGACGGTGCGGCCGTCAGGCGACGCCGTCGGGTAGAGGTCGCCAAGCGTCCCAGCGGGCGGGTCGGTGAGACGCTGCGGCATGCCCGTCGCCGGGTCGATTGCGGCGAGGCGGTACGGCTCGGTGAGCGAGTCGCGGACGAGCGCCACGAGCGCGCCATCGGCGGCGGCGAGGCCCCATCGCCCAACGGGCGCCTCCGTCAGCCGACGCGGCGTACCCCCTGTGGCTGCGACCTCCCACACGGTGCACACGAGCGGCTCGGCGCAGCGGAGGAACCACAGCCCGTCGGCGTCGCGGTGCCAGACGGGGTGCACATCGCTAGCGGGATCGTCGGTGAGTCGTAGCGAAGCGTCGGCGTCGAGGCTTTGCACGGCGAGGTCGTACGAGTCGCCGCCGCGTGGAAGGGCTGCGTAGGCCACACGCTGACCGTCGGGCGCGAGGGCGGGGTGAATCTCGGCCCCCGCCGCGCGGGTGAGCGGGCGCATCGTTGGCGTCGCCTCGGACCCGCCTCCAAGCTGTGCGACCGCGAGTTGGACGAGCGCGAGCGCAAGCGACAGGCCAATAGCAAGCTTCCACACGTTCGACTTGGAAGTAGGGGTCACCTCCACGATGGGCTCAACCGGCGCGACGAGCCGGTAGCCGACCGTCGGGATCGTCTCGATGAAGCGCGGCGCGGCGGGGTCGTCGCCGAGGGCGCGGCGCAGCTTCGAGACAGCGCGGTTGAGCGCGTCCTCCGACACGACCACCTCGGGCCAGACGGTCGCCATGAGCGCCTCGCGCGTGACCGGTGTGCCGGCCTTAGCCGCGAGGCATGCCAGTACCGCCATCACCTTCGGTTCGACGTGCTTGATGTCCTCCGTCTCGACGTGGATCAGCTCGTTGGCTAACACCTCGACCTCCCACTCGTGCAGGCGGAACCAGTCGGGGGCACGTTCAGGCATCGTCGGAGATTGTTCAGTCCATTCCATGAACGTGAGCATTCGTGCACGGCTGCGTGGTCACATCAAACAGGGAATGGATCCCCGATCAAGTCGGTGACGACGCCGTTGGAGGTCGTGTAGCAGGCGTTGTGTCTACGCCTGGCAAAGCTACTGGCGGCGCTCCCCTTCAACGAGGACCCACGGCGTACTGCACCGACGATTTCAGCGCGGAATCGGCGTCGTCAGCAAAACGTCAGGCGGCCGTCAGGCTATCGGCATGGGGTGAGGAGGCGCGTCGGGCTAGGCTGCGGCGCTTTCGTTTCGCTCACCCGACGCCCCTCCGATGCTTCGCTTTTTTCCGTTCCTGCTCGCCCTCCTCGTTGTCCCTGCGACTGCGCAGTCCATCGTCTACGTGGACGCCGACGCGACCGGCAACGCCGACGGCTCCTCGTGGACCGATGCCTATCCCGACCTCCAGAACGCCCTCACAGCGGCCTCAATTGGGTCTGAGTTGTGGGTCGCTGCTGGCACCTACCGCCCCACCAACGACACCGACCGGACGGCCTCGTTCGAACTGCGCACCGGCGTTGCGCTCTACGGCGGCTTCGATGGCACCGAGACAACCCGCGACCAGCGCGACATTGCCGCCAACCCGACCGTCCTCAGCGGCGACATCGGCACGCCGGACGACGACGCGGACAACACCTACCAGATCGTCACCGGCGTGGACGTGGACGGGACGGCCGTCCTGGACGGCTTCACCGTGACGGGGGCCCGCGCCGACGGGACCTCGCCGCGCAACCGCGGGGGCGGCTTCTACCTCCTGCGCGGTGAACCCGTGCTGCGCCATCTCCTCATCACCGGCAACCGCGCCGATAAAGCGGGGACCCGCGACGCGTTCGGTGCGGGCGTCTTCTGCGGCACCAACTGCAACGCGGTGCTGGAAGATGTCGTCTTCCAGGACAACGTTTCCGAGGGCGGCGGCGGCGGCATGTCGTGCAAAGGCACCGCGGCCCCGGTGCTGCGCCGCGTGCGCTTTGAGAACAACACGGCCGACATTCTCGGCGGTGGCATGACGAACGACACCGGCTGCGACGCCACCGTGATCGACGCCGTGTTCGTCGGCAACACCGCGCGCTACAGCGGCGCGCTCGACAACTTCCGCGACGCCAACGCCGTGCTCGTGAACGTCGTCTTCGAGAACAACGAGGCGAGCGAGTACGGGGGCGCGATGATCAACGACACCCGTAGCAACGCGCTGATGGTGAACGTCGTCTTCGCGAACAACCGCGCGCTCAACACCGCCGACGCCGGGGCTGGGGCCCTGCACACCAGCGACAGCACCCCAACGCTCATCGGCGCGACGTTCGCGGGCAACACGGCTGTCAACGGCGCGGGTGCGCTCGGGCAACGCGGCGTCACGACGCTGACCGCGCGCAACGTGATTCTGTGGGGCAACAGCAGCGAGGCGCTCAACGAGGGCAGCGCGACGCTCGACCTGGCGAACGCGCTCGTGCAAGGCGGCTATGCTGACGGCACCGCAATCCTCGACGCCGATCCGCGCTTCGTGCGCGCCCCTGGCACCAACGGCCCAGACGACGCGGGCGACCTCCGCCTCCAGACCGGCTCTCCCGCCCTCGACGCAGGCGCCGCCAGCGCGCTCCCGCCCGACACCTACGACCTCGACGGCGACGGCGACACCGACGAGCCGCTTCCGCTCGACGTGCTCCTCCTGCCGCGCGTGTCCGACGCCGCGCCCGACCTCGGCGCGTACGAGGGCGCCGTCTCGGTCGCCGTAGAATCGGACGCCCTGCCACACGGGGTGCTTCTCGACACGCCCTATCCAAACCCGTCGCGCGGGACGATCTCGGTGCCGTTCTCGCTCACCGAGGCGGGAGCGGTCCGGCTTGCGCTCCACGATGCGCTGGGGCGGCAGGTCGCGGTGCTCCACGATGCGCCCATCGCGGCTGGTTCGTATGTCATGGCGGCTCCGTTGTCCGACCTCGCGGCGGGCGTCTACGTCGTCACGCTCACAACCGAGGACGCGACCACGCACCGCAGGGTCGTGGTGGTACGCTGAAGACCGCGCGCTTCATGGACGGACAATCTACTTGGTCGCCCCCGACAACGGAGCGGCTTCGAAGCAAGCGCGGCGGCACTCGCTCTGGAGCACCGCCGCGCTGGGTGGGTCTAGCCTGGTCGATCAGCCGAAGCTGCTCAGTTCATGAACAGCTTGCCATGCGGCGTCTGCCAAACGAAGGCCGTCTGCACCGGCACGCGGCTCGGCGCGTCGTCCTCGGCGGCGTCCTCGACCTCGTCGTCGAGCAGCGCCTCGGCGTCGCGGATCGCGCCTTCGTCGACGGGGTCGGCCAGCTCGTCGTGCGCCGGGGCGAGTTGGATCAGGCCGCGAAGCTGCCCGACTTGCTCGCCGTCGCCATCAAAGAGAAGCGCGCGGACGACCACGCGGTCTTCGGCGACACCCGCCACGCGGGCCTGTGCCTCGATGGGGCCACTCACGTTGAGCCGCTGCACGGCAACGGTGAAGCCCTCGCTGGCGATGGCACGGCCGTCGGCCACGGACTGCGCGGCGAGGCGGGCGGCGTCACCGAGGGCCTTGGCGAAGAGCGCGCGGTCCACGCGGCCGTCGGGCCCTTCGTCGGTGTCGAGCAGCCGGAATTTGACGCGCGAGGCTCCGATGCCGACGCTGACGGTGTCGAGCCGGTGGGCGTGGGCGGGCGCGGTGCGGTAGGCGTCTTCGAGCGCGATCAAGAGCGTCTGGTGGATCATGGTCGGGTCCGGATGGGCACCCGAGGCGGCAAGCACGACGGATGCGATGGTGTTGCCTGGTGCAACAGACAACACCGTGCCCAACGGGCCACGCCGCCCGTTTCGCGCCATGGTGCCCGGTTCTCACGCCATCGTGACAGCAGTGGGACGCACCGCCGCGTCAGGGTGGCAGCAGCGGGGTGTGTAAGTTTTGGAGTGTGAGGGTGTGGGGGTGTGAGCAAGCTCAAGGCGCGGCACTGCCTTCCACCTTTCCTCTCATACCCTCAAACACCCATACTCCCCACTCCGCCCTACGTCTGAATCACGCCCGGGTTGAACGCCGGGATCGTCGGGACGTGGTCGGCGGCTTCCAGGCCCCAGGCGAGCAGTTGCCGCGTCGCGACGGGGTCGATGATCGCGTCCACCCAGAGGCGCGCGGCGGCGTACTCGGGCTGCATCTGCGCCTCGTAGCGCGCCGTGATCTCGTCGAGCAGCGCCTGCTCTTCTTCAGCGGATGACGGTGCCTGCCCTTTGCGTTTCAGGCTCGCCTTCTGGATCTGCAGGAGCGTCTTCGCCGCCTGCTGGCCGCCCATCACCGCGATGCGCGCGGTCGGCCACGCCACGATCAGGCGCGGGTCGTAGGCCTTGCCGCACATCGCGTAGTTGCCCGCCCCGAACGAGTTGCCGGTGATGACGGTGAACTTCGGCACGACCGAGTTGGCGACGGCGTTGACCATCTTCGCGCCGTCCTTGATGATGCCGCCGTGCTCGGAGCGCGTGCCGACCATGAAGCCGGTCACGTCCTGGAAGAACAC